>JANNKV010000306.1:0-3390 GCA_031396485.1 Polaromonas sp.
TGGAGTTGTTGATGATGAACAGCACGCCAAAGTAAACTGGGTCAATGCCGGCCGCCTTCACCAGCGGCATCAGCACCGGCGTGAGGATCAGGATGGTCGGCGTCATGTCCATCGCGGTGCCGACAATGATCACCAGCACCATCATGGCGACCAGAAGCAATTTCGGGCTGTCAAGCAGCGGCTGCAACAGCGCGATCACCTGATCCGGCAATTGCGCCACGGTGATCAGCCAGGCCGAGACCATGGCGGCCGCGACCAGGAACATGATCACGGCGGTGGTCTTTGCGGCCGCCAGAAATACCTCGTACACCTGCTTGACGTTGAGTTCCCGGTAAATAAAGCAGGCGACAAACAAGGCATAGACCGCCGCCACCACGGCGGCCTCGGTGGGGGTGAAAACGCCCATCCGCAGCCCCACGAGAATGATGATGGGCAGCATCAGCGCCCAGCCCGCTTTGCGAGCAGCCAGCAGCACTTCACCCCGCGAGCGACGGGGCGGGGTTGCGAGCACTTCCTTGCGCGTCAGCCACCACCAGGTGCCCCACAGGCCGGCGGCCAGCACGATGCCGGGGAAGATACCGGCCAGGAACAGCTTGGAAATCGAGACGTTGGCAGCCACGCCGAAGATCACGAAGCCAATCGACGGCGGAATGATCGGGCCGATCACGCCGCAGGCCGCAATCAGGCCGCCGCTGCGCGCCTTGTCGTGCCCCGCCTTGACCATCATTGGCAGCAGCAGCGCAGTCAGCGCCGCCGCGTCGGCCACGGCTGAACCGGACAACGCCGACAACAGGCAGGCCGCAATGATGGTCACGTAACCCAGGCCGCCGCGGATGTGGCCGACGAGCGCAAGGGCGAAGTCAACGATGCGCCGCGACAACCCGCCGGTGTTCATCACCTCGCCGGCCAGCATGAAGAAAGGCACGGCCAGCAGCGGAAAACTGTCAGCGCCGTTAATAACGTTCTGCGCCAGAATCTGCGCGTCAAACATGTTGAGGTGCCACATCAGGGCGGCGCCGCACAGCAACAATGAGAAAGCAATCGGAACGCCCAGCGCCATGGCGGCGAGCAGTGAACCCAGGAAGACGGCGATGGTCATGGTCGTTTTCCTTCGCTTATTTCAGCGGTTTCGGCACGTCGATCGGTTCTTCTTCCGACTCGCGGATGCCGATCAACTCAGCTTCTGACAGCTGGCCGGTCACCAGCCGCCAGAGGTGGTTGAGCAGGATCACCGCCCCCGAGACGGCAAAGACCAGGCCGCAGCCGTAGAAGATCGCCATCGACACCTCCATCGCCGCGCTGGTGGAGTCCCAGTTGATCTTCACCTGGTCCAGCGAGCCCTTGAACAGCAGCCAGCAGATGAACAGCATCAGCACATGGCCGATCACCAGACAGGTTTTCTTGCCGCGCACCGACAGGCGCGACACCAGTGTGTCGGTGCCCAGGTGGGCGCCTTCGTGCAAGGCCACGATGCCGCCCAGAAACGTGAGCCAGACGAACAACCAGCGCGACAGCTCTTCCGATACCGCGATGCCGGAATTCATCGCGTAGCGCAACACCACATTGGTGAACACCAGCACAACCATCAGGCCCAAGCTGGCGGCCATCAGCACCGACAGCGCACGGCAATACTTGTCTATGAGTTTCTGGATCACGATTTGTCTCCTGGTCTGGAATCGTCCCCATAATGTACGAACTAGTTAGTTTTTATAAAATCAGTAATTACCCTAATCCCAGTAGCTGTCGTGCAACGGAGTGCAACCGAGGCCAGCGAAGACGCGCGTGGCAAAAAAGGTGCCGAACAGCGGCCAGGAACTTCAGGACCGAACGAAGCGCACGATCAGCTCGACCACACTCTGGCGGCGCGCTGCGAGGGCTTCGGGCGTCTGCCCGTCGTGCTTGAAGATCAGACCAAAGGTGTGCTGGTTCGACACATTGAAAAACGTCAGCGCCGAGATCGACGCGTGAATATCGATCGGGTCGAGCCCCGGGCGAAACACGCCGTCTGCCACGCCACGGTCGTAGAGTTTGCGGATGGACTGAATGGCCGGCACATTGAGTTCGCGGATAGTTTTGCTCTGCGCCAGGTACACCCCGCGCTCCATGTTCTCGTTCATCACCAGGCGTATGTAGTCGGGGTTGCCCTGATGGTGGTCGAATGTGAATTCAACGAGTTTGCGCAGCGCGGCTTCGGGTGCCAGGTCTTCCAGATGCTGCTCCGATTCGATGGCACGCATGCGGCGGTAGGACTCTTCCAGCACGGCCACGTACAGGCCTTCCTTGCTGCCGAAGTAGTAGTAAATCATCCGCTTGCTGGTTTTGGTGGCGGCTGCAATCTCGTCGATGCGCGCGCCGCTCAGGCCTTTCTCGGCAAATTCTTTGGTCGCGACCTCCAGAATGCCGGCCATGGTGCGGGCCGGGTCGTTGGTGCGGGACGGGGCCGTCGCTCTGGCGACCGGACTGGCGGCGGCTTCAAAGGCGCGGTGTGCCTTCTGGGCGGCTTTTTTACCGGCTGGCAAAGAATGTACTAACTCGTTCATTCCCGCAGTATAGGGCGCCCATGCAGCCGATGGGAAGCGCAATCGTCAGGCTCGTCGGTGTTCATGGCGCCTCTGCATACAGCACGCCGTCCCGCTCCATCGCGTCGATCTCACCGGCGCTGTAGCCCACGCTTTCGGCAATCTCGCGGTTGTGCTGGCCCATCGCCGGGGCCACGCTTTGGGGCGACGTGTCGCAGCCGGAAAAGCGGAAGGGCAGATTCGGCATGCGGATCTTGCCCAGCACCGGGTGGTCCTGCTCGACCACCATCTTGCGCGCGATGATCTGCGGGTCGTTCAGCACTTCCTCGATGTTCTGCACCTTGGCGGCGGGCACGTCAATCGCGTCGAGCGCGTTCAGGCACTGCGCCACCGTGCGCGCCGTCACCCAGGCCTTGGCCAGCGCGAGGATTTCGACGCGGTTCTGGTTGCGCCCGTCAGCCGTGTGCAGTCGCGCATCCAACGCCAGCGCATCGCCGCCGATCAGCCCGGCGAAACGCTTCCACGCGTCGTCGACCTGCGCAGCAATCACCAGATGACCATCGCTGGCGGTGAACACACCGTAGAGCGTGCTTTGCGGCATGTCATGGCCGGTCTGCACCGGAATGTCTTTGCCGCCCGAGAGCGTGTAGCACTGCACCGCATAGTCGTGGATGGACACCAGGCAGTCGTAAAGCGACAAATCAATGTGCTGCCCTTTGCCAGACTTGACGCGCCCCAGCAGCGCCGCGCACACCGCCGCCACGCCGTGAATGCCGGTGTACATGTCGCCCAGCGACACGCGCAGCAGTGGCGGCGTCTGGCCGGGCTCGCCGACCATCGCCATGATGCCGCTCTTGGCCTCGGCGATCAG
>JANNKV010000334.1:0-7656 GCA_031396485.1 Polaromonas sp.
TGAAGGAACTCGTCACGCACCACGTCGGCGGCTACCTCAAGATTGCGCCCGAGCACACCGAGCAGGGGCCGCTGACGAAGATGATGAAGCCCGGCATCGGCAGTTATGACAAGTTCAAGCAGCTGTTCGACAAATACAGCCTGGAAGCCGGCAAGAAGCAGTTTTTGATTCCGTACTTCATCGCCGCCCATCCGGGCACCAGCGACGACGACATGATGCATCTGGCGCAGTGGCTGAAGAAAAACGGCTTTCGCGCTGACCAGGTGCAGACGTTTTATCCGTCACCGATGGCGACCGCCACGGCGATGTACCACACCAACAAGAACCCGCTGCGCAAGATCACCCGTGACAGCGAGATGGTGGACATCGTGCGCGGTGAAAAGCGCCGGCGGCTTCACAAGGCCTTTTTGCGCTATCACGACCCGAACAACTGGCCGCTGCTGCGCGAAGCGCTCAAAACCATGGGCCGCGCCGACCTGATCGGCAACGGCAAGCACCATCTGATTCCCACGTTCCAGCCGCTGGTCGATGGCAGCTACCAGAGCGCCCGGCGCAAGAATTCGACCACGGTGGCGATGAAGCCTGCGGCGCCAGTGAAGGGCCGCATCCTCACGCAGCACACCGGTTTACCGCCGCGTGACAACGGTTCGGGCAAGGTTGTTGCAGGTGGCAAAGTGGCCCGCAAGCCGCTTAGGCCTGCTGGTTCGCGTTGAACGCTTGAAACAGTGGGGCAGATGCCTTCTCAGGCATAAAATCGGCCTTTAATCCAGGCAAAACGTGCGCGAGCAGCTATGAAATAAGGAGCAGTTGTTGATCAGCCCGCGAACCCCATCAACCTGTCACGCCGTCAATCGTTCCAGCGCTTGCACTGCGGTCACGATAGGAATGCCTTCAAACGCTTGCAGAACCAACAAATCCTGATCGCCTGACACGATGAGGTTTGCCTGGGCGGCTTTGGCGCAGGCCAGTACCGCATCGTCGTCGGCGTCACGGCAGACCGGATTTGTCAGCGGTGCGGGCGAGACTATCTCGCATAACGCGGCGTAGCTCATGACCAGCTGCTGCGCTGAAACGTCGCGTTTAAAAGCTCGGCGCCCAGCTTGCTACCCAGCAATTTTCGGGTCAGCTCAGAAACCAGCGCATAACTGATGTGGGCTGTGAACTTGTCTTCGGCAAGAGCCACGAGCAACTGGTGTGGCGGGCCTCGCCGGACGAGCCCTGAAATAGCGATGTTCGTATCCAGGACAATCCGCGGTATTGAAAAACGCGATGCGGGCTAGTGCGCTAGCGATTCCGCGCCTGCATCAAGCTCGGCATCGCTCAAAGGAGCAATGGGATCACTCTCTAATTTTTTCCAGATGGCTTGCAAGTCAGCTTTGGCCTTGCTGCGCAAAGAGGCGCGAATGAGCCGTTCAAAATGACGCGCATCAAACAAGCCAGCCATGGCGGCCTGGCTCGCCAATTCGTCGGGTAGATTGATCGTAATACTGGTCATAAAACGCCTCTGTAGTGCCTGAAAATCTGCTTATGAGTCTACCGCAGTCGGTCTGTTCAACCGGCGGGCCTGTTCAAGCTGCCGGGCGTCGTCGATAGCGTTGAATACGCGGTGCGGCGCTCCTGTAACGCCTCGTTCGACCGGGATTCGCGCCGCTGCGAGCATTTGATCCAGCGCTCGCCCGCGGTGCCACGCTTCGACCGGGTCGAGGATGAATTCAGTACGGTTCCGGGTGCCAACGATTCGGGGCATGTGCGTATCTTATGCCAGCGCTTCTTCCGAGGCCTGCAGCTGCTGCCTTGAAGGGAAATAGGCTCCCAGCCCATATGAATCATGCACCAGCAGCTATCGAAAGAGGAGCAATGAGCGAGGGTCAAAACTTGCCGGTTGCCTCAAACCTTGTAAGACGCCAGCACCTGTTTCGGGAAAAGCTCTTCGACATCGAGCAGGCGATGACACACGCCTTGCTCGAAACCGAACTTCAGAAATGCGGTCAGCGTCGCGCGGTTAATCTCGCCGCCACGCTCGGGGCCAATGCCGTACGGAAAAAAGTCATCGCCAAAAATACCGCGCATACGCGACGTATAGCTGTCCATCCACGCCACCGGCGCGTGCGACGCGGTGACGTCTGACAGCCGCTCGATAGAGCGCGTTTTGGCTTCGAGAAACGCCTTGTATAAGTTCATGCCGACCCACGGGTGAGCATCCAGCACGGCGCCTTTGAGCACCAGCGAATGCATGATCGGGTAGATGCGGGTGTCTTTGAAGTATTGCTCTTCCAGCGGCTGCGAATCGGGCATCAGCCGGACGATGCCGCGCCCCATCGCGGCGGGCGGCCTTGCCGACATGACCGCGTCAATCTCGCCGGCCAGCAGCATGTCATTCAGGCTGCCGTCGGGTACGTTGCGGTAGTTGATGCCCTCGGGCAGCTTGAGTTTGACTTTCTCCTTGCGGCCCGCCTCGTTCACGCCCGCCTGAATCCAGTCGATGCTGGCGAGCTTCACGCCGACGTAGTCGCTGAGGTAGCCGCGGCCGTAAATGCCGGCCGTCTGTGCCCATTCGGGAATGCCGATGCGCTTGCCCAGCAGGTCTTCAGGCCGCTGGATGGCGCTGCCTTCGCGCACATAGAACATCGAGTGGCGAAAGGCGCGGGAGATGAACACAGGCAGCGCCATCACGCTACGGTCGTCTTGCGAGCGCAGCGCGATGTACTTGCCCATCGACATTTCAGACGCATCCCACTCGCGGTGCAGCGTGAAGCGGTAGAAGATTTCTTCAATCGGCAGGTCCAGTGTGCGCAGCTGCACACCTTCGACACGCACGGTGCCGTCGGTCACATCGCGGGTGTGGTCGTATGCGCCAAGCGCGAGGGTCAGGGGAAGAGGGTTCAATTCAGTCTGCCTCGATTTTTGCGGTTTTGATCACGCGGGCCCATTTGGCGGACTCGGCTTTAACGTAGCTGGCCAGCTCTTCGGGCGTGCTGTAAACGGCTTCCTGGCCCTGTTTGAACAGCTGCTCGCGATGCTCGGGGTTTTTGCCCAGCGCGACCAGTTCCCTGTTCAGCCGTTCGACGATGGGCGCGGGTGTTCCGGCTGGCGCAAAGAGGCCATACCACGAGCTGGCTTCAACGCCGGCGTAACCCAGTTCGACCAGTGTGGGCACGTCAGGCGCGGCCTCGATGCGTTTGGGCGACGTGACGGCCAGCGCGCGCAGCCGCCCCGACTTGACAAACGGCAGGCTGGACACCACGCCGCCGAACACCATCTGCACGTCACCCGCCAGCACCGCGGCTGCGGCCGGGCTGCTGCCTTTGTAGGGGATGTGCGTGATGAAGACGCCGCTTGAAATCTTGAACAGCTCGGCCACCAGGTGCAGCGGCGAGCCATTGCCGCCGGATGCGTAGTTCAGGCTGCCCGGTTTGGCCTTGGCCAGCGCAACGAGTTCGGGCACTGTTCTGGCCGGGAAAGCCGGGTTGACGACCAGGATCTGGTAACCCTGTGCGACCATGCCGATGGGTGCGAAATCCTTGATCGGGTCGTAGTTGAGCTTGCTTAAGTGCGGCGTCATCGCCATGTTGGCGACGAAGCCCAGCGTGAGGGTGTAGCCGTCAGGTTTGGCCCGCGCGACTTCACCGGTGCCCAGGTTGCCGCCCGCACCGGCTTTGTTTTCGACAAACACTTGCTGCCCCAGGGCTGTCGACAGGCGCTGCGCCACCAGACGCCCCAGCGTGTCGTTGCCGCCGCCGGGCGGGTAGGGAATGACGAGGCGGATCGGTTTGGTGGGGTAGTCCTGCGCCAACGCAAGGGGCGCAAACAAAATGCAAGACATCAACAAAAGCAGTCGCAGCAGACTTTTCACGCCGGGGAGCCTTTCATACAGAAATTGCATTGACGGAAACGTGAAGAGGCCGGAGAAGCCGCCAGAATTTCCCATGTGCCGCTATGGTAGGCGCAGGCCACGGTGGGCGCCTAGCGGGCTAACCCCGGCCGGCATTGATGCCTTTTCTTTAACAAAACCGGGCTGTAGCCCGGATAAAACATGCGCAAGCAGCTATCAATTTGGTAGTGTGTGCAGGGGGATGTCGTGCTTCTTCGCAGTCGATTCGAGTTGCCTGCGTGTCTGGCTCAAGAACAACGATTCGACGGCCTGGTGAACCTGCGGGTCGAACATGGCTTGCGGCCTGGAGCCGTCAACGCCCGCTGCCTCGCACAGCCGTGCGGCAAAGTGCGGCTCCAGCGCGGCCACGGCCACGCGGCCGTCCCTGCACGCGTACACGCGGTAGCCGGCGTGGCCGCCACCGACGGCGGCACCGGGCCTGGTCAGGCCCCAGGCGCGTGGCAGACCGAGCCAGCTTGCCGCGTTCGAAAGCGCGACTTCGAGGTAAACACCTTTGTCTTTTGTAGCTCTGTGAAGGACGGCCTGCAGCACGGCCTCGACAGCCATCAGAGCGCCGCCCATGTCGGCGTAGAGCGTGGCGGGCAAATCCAGTCCGGTGACCAGATCGTTTTCAGCCAGATAAGTCAAATCGTGGCCGGGCACTTCGGCCAGTGCGCCAGGCCCACCGACGATGGCGACCTGGCTCAGGCGCGGGTAATGCTGGTGCAATGCTTTCCAGCCCAGGCCCAGCTTGGCCAGCGCGGAAGGGCGAAAAGAGGTCAGCAGCACGTCGGTCTTGGCCAGTTCGCGGTGCAGGGCGCGCTGGCCGGCGTCGGTTTTAAGGTTGGCCACGCGGACCCGAATGCCTGCCTGCAGCGCCGCATACGCCGGCGCGCTGTACTGGCTCATCGGGTCGCCCGAGGCCTGTGCCGGTGCGTCTTCTGGTGCTGGCGGCTCCAGCTTCACGCAACGGGCGCCCAGCTCGCGGCAGCGCATCAGTGCGGCAGGGCCGGGCAGGTTGAGCGCGAGGCTGAGAACGGTGATGCCCTTGAGCGGTTTCAGCGCTGAAGTGGCCCGGGCTGGATGGGAAGGGTGTGAGTCGGGCATGGTGAAGTTGGAGCGTAGAGGGCCGTCAGGATTGACTGTCTCGGTGCATGCCATGGTAGTGCCAGAAGCCGCGGTGCGATGAAAATAGTATCCAAATCAGCCGCTAGCCCAGGTAAATCATGCGCGAGCAGCTATTAAATTAATAGCGAATGCTGGTTGACGCAGAGACTTGCCGAACTACAGCGGGAGACCCACGTAGTTCTCCGCCAGCGATGTCGATGCCGCCGTGGAATTAACCAGGTAGTCCAGCTCGGCCTCCTGAATCTTCTGGCCGAAACCGCCGGTGTCCGGGAACTTGTGCATCAGCGAGGTGAACCACCAGGAGAAGCGCACGGCCTTCCAGACTCTGGCCAGGCAGGTGGCGGAGTACTGGTCGATGCCGTGGCTGCTCCCTTGATAGAACGCCGCGATGGCCCTTGACAGATAACGCACATCGCTGGCGGCCAGATTAAGTCCTTTGGCGCCGGTGGGCGGCACGATGTGCGCCGCGTCGCCTGCCAGAAACAGCCGGCCGAAACGCATCGGCTCGGCAACAAAACTGCGCAGCGGCGCGATGCTTTTTTCGATCGACGGGCCGGTGACCAGGCTGTCGGCCAGCTCGGGCGCCAGGCGACGGCGCAGCTCGTCCCAGAAGGCGTCGTCGCTCCAGTTTTCAACCTTGTCGTCGAGCGAGCACTGCACGTAGTAGCGGCTGCGTGTCAGGCTGCGCATGCTGCACAAGGCGAAGCCGCGTGGGTGGTTGGCATAGATCAACTCATGCGATACCGGTGGCGTATCAGACAGCACACCCAGCCAGCCGAAGGGGTAGATGCGCTCGAAAGTCTGGATGGATTCAGCCGGCACGCTGGCGCGGCTGACGCCGTGGTAGCCGTCGCAGCCGGCGATGAAGTCGCAGTGTACGGTGTGCTCGATGTCGTCCTTGGTGTAGCGAACGCTCGGGTGGTCGCTGTCAAAGTCGCGCAGGCTGACGTGATGGGCTTCGTACACTGTCGAGAGACCTGCGGCCGCCCGTGCATCCATCAGGTCTTTGGTCACTTCGGTCTGGCCATACACCATGACCTGCTTGCCGCCGGTCAGGTGTTTCAAGTCAATGCGGTGGCTGCTGCCGCCAAAACCCAAGGCGAATCCGCCATGCACCAGGCCTTCACAGTGCATGCGTGCGCCCACGCCAGCCTCGTCGAGCAGGTCGGTGGTGCCCTGCTCAAGCACGCCAGCGCGAATGCGCGCCTGCACATAGTCCTGGTTGCGCTGCTCGATGACGATCGCGTCGATGCCGGATTTGTAGAGCAGTTGCCCCAGTAGATGCCCGGCGGGGCCGCCGCCGATGATGGCTACCTGTACGCGCATCCGTTACACCCCCAAATATTGCTGGAGCAAGGCCGGCTGCGCATGCAATTGCGCCGAACTGCCTTCAAACACCACCTCGCCCTTGACCAGGATCACATTGCGGTCGGTGATCTGCGTGACGTGTTTCCAGTTCTTGTCGACGATCACGCTGCTGATGCCGGTCTCGCGGATCACGCCGCATATACGCCAGATCTCGCGTGCGATCAGCGGGGCCAGGCCTTCGGTGGCTTCGTCGAGGATCAACACATCGGGGTTGGTCAGCAGGGCGCGGCCGATGGTCAGCATTTGCTGCTCGCCGCCGCTGAGCTGCTGGCCGCCGTGGTTCAGGCGTTCTTTCAGGCGGGGGAAAGTGTCGAGTACGCGCTCGTAGGTCCAGTCGCGCTGGCCCCGCGTTCCCGCGCGGGCTGCCATCTTGAGATTCTCCGTCACGCTCAGGTTGCCGAAAATGCCCCGGCCTTCGGGCACGTAGGCAATGCCGAGCCGTGCGACTTCATACGGCGAGCGGCCCATCATTGGCTTGCCTGCAATATCAATAGACCCCGAACGCGGCTTGACCAGGCCCATGATGCTTTTCAGCAAGGTGCTTTTGCCCATGCCGTTGCGGCCCATCAGGCCAATGGTTTCGCCACGCGCCACGCGGAAATCAATGCCGCGCAGGATGTGGCTGGCGCCGTAGTAGGTGTGGATGTTTTTGGCGTCGATGAGGAGGTTCGAAGTCATCAATGCTCCTCTCCAAGGTAGGCGGCTTGCACGCCAGAATCAGCGCGAATCTCGGCTGGCGTTCCGCTCGCAATCACCTGGCCATTGACCATCACGGTGAGCCTGTCGGCCAGTGCAAAAACCGCGTCCATGTCGTGCTCGACCAGCAAAATGCCATGGTCTTTTTTGATGGCTAGCAGCAAGGCGACCATGCGTTCAGCCTCGGCTATGCCCATGCCCGCCAGTGGCTCGTCGAGCAGCAGCACCTGCGGCTCGGTCGCCAGCGTCATCGCGATTTCCAGCTGGCGCTGCTCGCCGTGGCTGATGGTGCCGGCAATGCTGTTTGTCCGGTTTTTCAAGCCAGAAAGCTCGATAGCCCTTTCAGTACGTGCGTTGACAGCTATAAAACTTGTAGCGCGGCTGAGCCATCGAAACGTATGCGGTTGGCGCGACTGCGCGGCCAGCCGCACGTTTTCCAGGACGCTGAAAGGCAAAAAGATATTGGTCTTCTGGTAGCTGCGGCCCAGCCCACGCGCAGAGATTTTTTCAGGATTCCAACCGGTCACGTCATGGCCGCCCAGCGTGACGGAACCCGAGGTGGGCGGCAAGTCGCCCGACAGCAGATTGGTCAG
>JANNKV010000369.1:0-3490 GCA_031396485.1 Polaromonas sp.
GTCGATCGGCATGTTGCGAATGTTGCCGGTCGCGTTGGCGCTTTCTGCGGGCGCGGTGCAGGCGCGAGACCCGGTGGCGGGCAAAGCCAAAGCCGGCGCGTGTGCCACCTGCCATGGCCCGCTTGGCATCAGTCAGTTGCCCAACGCCCCGAATCTGGCGGGGCAGCCCGCGATCTACACCGCCGAGCAACTGAAGAACTACCGCAGCGGCAAGCGCGCTAACGAGGTAATGGCGGTTATCGCCAAGCCACTGACTGACCAGGAGATTGACGACCTTGCGGCCTGGTACGCCTCAATTCAGGTGACGGTTACTGAAAAATAGTGTGGCAGGTTCAGGCGGTCTGCTTGATGGGAATGACGGGGCGGCGTGTGGCACCGTCTACGTTGTCACGCGACGCACGCACCTGGCGCTTGACTTCGGGCACGCACGAACCACAGTTGGTGCCGCATTTCAGCGCAGCCTGGAGCGACGCGAACCTTTCCTCGTCAGTGCCAGTGCTTGTTGCAGTCGCCAGTTGTTCATCGATTGCCGCATCGGTCACGTTAAAACACGAACAAACCAGTTTGCCGCGCGACTGCACCGCCACCGGCGGCTTGGCCCCGGGCAGGAGCAGCAGCCGGCCATAGGCTTGCGCCGGCAGTTCATCCTGCAGCAAGGTTTTGATCCACGCCTGCGCGCTGGTGTCACCGGCCAGTACAAAGCCCGTCAATTCGGCCTCTTCGCCACGGCGTTTGAGCTGCACCGTGCGGCGCTGGCCTTTCTTCTTGTCGATATAGCGCAAGGTATGAAAGCCGCTCAGTCCCAGGATGCGTTCTATAGTCGCCAGCACGTCGTCAACAGGCGCGTCATGTGCGGCTGCGCGAAACAGCACGCCGCTGCGATCGCGGCTTTGCTCGCTCAGCGGCGTGTTATTTGAAAACGGGACGCAACTGGTGAATGGGAAGGCCTTCATCAAGGGTTTGAGCTGCTCGCGCGCGGCGAGGCTTTCACCTTCGGGCAACCACGCCATCGCCAGCAGAGACCAGGGCAGCTCGGCTTTCAAAATTTTCACCGCCGCGTGTTTCAGTTCTGGTTGCTTTGAGCTAGGGCAGTACGCGGAAGTGGTGAGCGCGTTGACACCCGCAAGCGGCTCGCCGATGCTGGACAGGCCACTCAGATATTCCTCGCCCCAATGCATCGCGATGAAAGCCTGGCTCATGCCGACCTCACTTGACGCCTGAATCGGCACCACGATGGAGCCGCGCCGGGAGGTGACATGCACGAGGTCACCTTCCTTGAGTAGCCGCCGCGTCATATCCTGCACATTCATCTCTACCCTGGGCTCGGACACATGGCCAAACAGCCGGCCCAGCGTACCGGTGCGGCTCATGCCGTGCCACTGGTCGCGCAGGCGGCCGGTCGTGAGTGAAAACGGGTAGCGCGATTCGCGGGGTTCCGCGACGGGTTTGTAGACGGTATTGACGAAGCGGGCTCTGCCGTCGGCGGTCGGGTAAATGCCGTCTTCATACAGTCTGACCTTGCCGGTGCTTTCACCTTCGCGCAGCGGCCACTGCTGCGGCCCGGCCTCCAGCATGGCGTAGCTCATGCCGGTGATGTCGAGGTCGCGTCCGCGTGTGGATTCACGGTGTTCGTTCCAGATAGCCTCGGGGGAATCGTAGGCAAACAAGCCCGGTTTTCCCCGTTCGGGCTGAGCTTGTCGAAGCCCTTCGACAAGCTCAGGACGAACGGATGAAGACGCAGGGCGAAGAGACATTAGCTTCTCCAGCCGCTGCGCAAACTCAACCGCAATCGACCAGTCATGCCGCGTCTCGCCTGGCGCTGTGACTGCCGGTCGCACGCGGCTGATGCGTCTTTCGCTGTTGGTCACGGTGCCCGTTTTCTCGCCCCAGGTGGTGGCAGGCAGCAGCAGGTCGGCGTAGTCGCAGCTGGACGGCGTGGCGAACGCTTCCTGCACGATGACCAATTCGGCACGCTCCAGCGCGCGGCGCACGGTGGCTTGGTCGGGCATCGACTGAGCCGGGTTGGTGCAGGCAATCCACAGTGCCCTGATTTCGCCGTCGGCCGCGGCCTGGAACATCTCGACCGCGGTTTTGCCTGGTTTCTCGGGCACGGAAGGCACGCCCCACAGCGCCGCCACCTCGGCCCGGTGCGCCGGGTTGGCCATGTCGCGGTGCGCACTGATCAGATTCGCCAGCCCACCGACTTCGCGGCCGCCCATCGCGTTCGGTTGGCCGGTCAGCGAGAAAGGGCCGGCGCCCGGCTTGCCGATCTGCGCGGTGGCCAGATGCAAATTGATCAGCGCGGCATTCTTGGCGGTGCCGCTGCTCGATTGATTCAGGCCCTGGCAGTACAAACTGAGCGTGGCGCTGGATGTGGCAAACAGTTTGGCGGCGGTGAAGAGATCTGCTTTTTTAATGCCGCAAGTTTCGGCGACCAAATCGGGCGTGCAGTCACGCACCGTCGCTTTCAGCGCGTCGAAGTCGTTCGTGTGCAGCTCGATGTAGGCGGCATCAATCCAGCCTTCCCACAGCATGATGTGCAGCAGGCCGTTGAACAGCATCACGTCGGTGCCGGGCTGGATCGGCAGGTACAGGTCGGCAATCTCGGCCGTGTCGGTGCGGCGCGGGTCGCAGAAGATGATCTTCATCGCCGGGTTGGCGGCTTTGGCGTCTTCGATGCGCCGGAACAGAATCGGGTGCGCATACGCTGTGTTACTGCCGACGATGAAGATGCACTGCGCGTGGTTGACGTCGTCATAGCAGTTCGGCGGTGCGTCCGCACCCAGGGTCTGCTTGTAACCCGCCACCGCGCTGCTCATGCACAGGCGCGAGTTGGTGTCGACGTTGTTGGTGCCGATCAGCCCTTTGGCCAGCTTGTTGAAAACGTAATAGTCTTCGGTCAGCAACTGGCCTGAAATGTAGAAGCCGACCGCATCGGGGCCATGCTCGTTGATGATCTGCGCAAAGCTTTCCGCTGCGAAATCAAGTGCGCTGCCCCACGAAATCCGCTTCGGCGCTTCAGTGCGATGTTCACGTCGCATCGGGTACAGCAGACGCGTTTGTCGCGTCACCGAGCTTGACGCCGTCAGTGCCAGCGTCGAGCCCTTGGTACACAGCCGGCCGAAGTTGGCCGGATGATCCGGGTCGCCGCGCACGCCGGTGATCTGGTCACCAACTGACTCGATGATCACCCCACACCCCACCCCACAGTAGGGGCAGGTGGATCGTGTTTCGTTTGCCATCAAGCCGTGTGCGGTGCCTGCACATCAAACGATTCATCACCAACTGCGCCCGTGGACGCCCCCGGCCCCGCACGCGGTCGCTGCAGATCGAGCGCCAGACTCGCCAGCTCGTTCGCATCCAGATGCACTTCGCCCGCTTCAACCTTGCAGGCAAACTTCGGCACGCAACCCTCGTCGGGCGCACGCGCACAGCCATCGGCCAGGCCGATGGTCCAGTTGTGCAGCGGGCAGGCCACGCTGGTTCCGAA
>JANNKV010000395.1:0-4128 GCA_031396485.1 Polaromonas sp.
TGGGCGACAGCGCCGACGTTGATTTTGGCGACGTGCTCGACTACCTCGCCAGCGACCCCGGCACGCGCGCCATCCTGATGTACATGGAATCGGTGAAGGCGGCGCGCAAATTCATGTCGGCGGCGCGTGCGGCTGCGCGCAACAAGCCGGTGATCGTGGTGAAAGCCGGCCGCGCACCCGATGGTGCCCGGGCGGCTGCCTCGCACACCGGCGCGCTGGCCGGGTCTGATGCGGTGTTTGATACCGCTGCCCGGCGGGCCGGCATGCTGCGCGTCGATACGCTGGAGTCACTCTTTGATGCGGCCGAAACCTTGAGCCATGCGCGCTCGTGGCGCGGCGAGCGGATCGCGATTCTCACCAACGGCGGCGGCGCGGGTGTGCTGGCGGCTGACGCGCTGGCGCTGGGCGGCGGCAAGCTGGCCACCTTGAGTGAAAAGTCGCTGGCTGCGCTGGATCAATGCCTGCCGGCAGGCTGGTCGCACGGCAACCCGGTCGACATCATTGGTGACGCGCCGCTGGCCCGTTATCAAGACGCGCTGCGTGTACTGCTGGCAGCCGGTGAAGTCGACGGTGTGCTGTTCATGCATGCACCGACGGCGATTGTTCCGGCCGGCGACATCGCGGCCGCCTGCCTGCCGTTGATGCAGCCGCCAGCCAAGCCGGTATTGACCTGCTGGCTGGGCGGCGCGGCCGTAGCATCGGCGCGCGCAGCTTGTGCCGCCGCGGGCATTCCCAGCTACAGCACGCCAGAACGTGCGGCAGACGCGTGGATGCAACTGGTCAACTACGCGCGCAACCAGCAGGCGCTGCAGCAACTGGCTGTCACGTCCGTGGAAGACGTCGCACCAGACCGGCAAAGCGCCAAGGCGATTCACCAACAAGCATTGCTCTCTGGCGCCGAATGGCTGGCCGGCGAGTCAGCCCAGGCGCTGTTGCAGGCCTACGGCATTCCCGTCGTTGCGACCGTGCTGGCCAAAGACACCGACGAAGCAGTAGCTGCCGCCAACCGCATCGGCTACCCGGTGGCGCTAAAAATTGTTTCGCCGCAGGTGATTCATAAATCCGACGTCGGTGGCGTCGCGTTGAATCTGGCATCAAGCGAAGAGGTGATGGCCGCTGCAACGAAGATGCGCGAACAGGTGGCGCGCGTTCTGCCGCAGGCCGTGATAGCGGGTTTTAACGTGCAGGCCATGGTGCAGCGCCCGGGCGCGCATGAACTGATCGTCGGCATCGCCACCGATGCGGTATTCGGCCCGGTGCTGCTGCTCGGTGAGGGCGGCGTGGCCGTCGAGCTGCGCAAGGACCATGCGGTGGCGCTGCCGCCGCTCAACACCAATCTGGCGCAAGACCTGATTGCCAGATCCCGGCTCGAACCCCTGCTGGCCGGCTATCGCGGCCGCCCCGCTGCTGATTCGCAGGCGCTGCTGGCCACGCTGCTGAAGGTCTCGCAACTGGCCTGTGATTTGCCGTGGCTGGCCGAGCTCGACATCAACCCGCTGCTGGTGGACGAGCACGGCGTGCTGGCGCTCGATGCGCGCGTCAGGCTGCGGCCCGTGCCTGCCGATGAGACCAACCGGCTCGCGATTCGGCCGTATCCGTCGGCGCTGGAAGAGCATGCCCAACTGGCGGGCACCGAGTTGCTGCTGCGCCCGATTCGCCCCGACGATGGCCAGCGCCTGATGGACTTTTATGCGAATGCGTCGCAGGCTGACATGCGGCTGCGTTTTTTCATGGCGCGACGCGAGGTGCCGCATTCCGAGCTGGCCAGATACAGCCAGATCGACTACGACCGCGAGATGACCTTTGTGGCGCTGGCGCCGTCATCCGATGGGCAACCCACCATGGTCGGTGAGGCGCGGGCGGTGTGCGACCCCGACAACCTGCAGGCCGAATTCGCCATCCAGGTCGCCTCGAGCTGGCAGGGCAAGGGCCTGGGCCGCTTGCTGATGGACAAGCTCATCGGCTACCTGAAAGAGCGCGCGGCACGACGGAAGTCGTTGGCCAATGCCTGCTTGAAAACAAAGGCATGGCTGCGCTGGCGCGCAAGACCGGATTCGACGTGACTGCTGGCGCACCGCCCGACGCGCTGATGCTGCGGCTCAAACTGCGCTGAGAACGCCGCGCAAGGTCGCCGGTTCAATGCAGCGTCACCGTTTCGCAGTACGCCGGCATGTGACAAGCCCAGTGCAGCTCGCGCTCGATCCGCTCGCGCATCGCATCGGCCGCGGCCGGTTCGCCATGGGTGATGAAGGTCTGCCGGGGCACCACCTTGAAGCCTTTGAGCCAGGCCAGGATCTCGCCCGCATCTGCGTGGGCAGACAGGTCATCGAGCTGCGCCACTTCGGCCCGCACCGGCACGTCTTCACCAAAGATGCGGATGGTCGGGTCGCCCCGCGCAATCTTCGCGCCGCGCGTGCCGCCCGCCTGGAAGCCGGCGAACAAGATCGTGTTGCGCGCATCCGGCGCAAAGGCTTTCAGGTGATGCACCACGCGGCCGCCGGTGGCCATGCCGCTGGCCGCAATGATGACCATCGGGCCATGCTGCGTGTTGAGCCGGCGCGATTCCTCCGGCGTGTGAATGACGCGTGCGGTGTGCGTCATCGCCTCGCATTGCGCGCTACTCAGCCGCAGCTCGCTGCGGTGCTGTTGATAGGTCTGCGTGGCGCTGGCGGCCATGGGGCTGTTCAGGTACACGGGCAGCTTCGGTATGGCACCCTGCGTCTGCAGCAGGTGAATGCAGTACATCAGGCTCTGCGCGCGGCCCACCGCAAACGCCGGAATCACCACCACGCCGCTGCGCGCCGCGGTGCGCCTGATCACTTCGCCCAGTTCGGGCAGCGAGTCGGTGCCCGGATGCGTGCGGTCGCCGTAGGTGGACTCCACCACCAGGTCGTCCGCGCCATCGACCTGCGCAGGAGGTTTGAGCACCAGATCGTGCGGCCTGCCAATGTCGCCCGAAAACAGGATCGAGCGCGAGCCGTTTTCCAGTCGCACGAACGATGAGCCCAGCATGTGCCCCGACGGGCTCAAGCTGGCATTCAGGCCCGCCGCGGGCGACCAGCGCTGGTCGAAGGGTACGGAATGAAACAGCTTCAGGCAGCGCTCGGCGTCATGGCGCGTGTAGAGCGGCAGGGCAGGTGCGTGCTTCGATGTTTTGTGGCGATTCGCGAAGTCGGCTTCTTCTTCCTGCAGATGGCCGCTGTCGGGTAGCAGGATGCGGCACAGGTCATGCGTCGCGGGGGTGCAGTAGACCTTGCCCTTGAAGCCCTGGCGCGCCAGCAGCGGCAGATAGCCACTATGGTCGATGTGCGCGTGGGTGAGGATCACGGCGTGGATGCCGGCCGGATCGACCGGCAGCGGCGCCCAGTTGCGCAAGCGCAGCTGCTTGTAACCCTGGAACAGTCCGCAATCGACCAGCACCCGGGACGAACCCTGCTGAAGCAGGTATTTCGAGCCGGTGACGGTGTCGGTGGCGCCCAGAAACTGGAGTTTCATGGCTGCAGTCTAGGAGCCTGCGCGGCGGATGGCTTGCGCTGGATCAAATCGCAGCCACGCGGGTGGCGCGTGACCGCCCACAGGGCCTGTGGGGCCTGTTTTTAGATCAAATCGGCCTCTGGCCCAGGTAAATCATGCGCCAGAAGCTATCAAATATATAGCGACTGAACGGCTTGCCTCACCGGTCCTTGATCACCGCGCCGGTCTCGCGGTCAAACCTCACCACGCGCACCCGGCCGTTCAGGCCCGGAAAATCGTCGAATACGGCGCGCACCAGATACGGCACGATCTGCGGAAGGTTGTCGCTGCTGCCTTCGCCTTCGAAGATCGCGCGCGACTCGAACACCGTGCGCGGTTTGCCAGGCGGGCTGCCCTGCGAATCGAGCAACCGCAACTGCAGCGTGCTGGTTTGCAGCGTGGTGTTGATCTGCCGGTCGCCGACATAACGCGGGCCAAACGGGTCCAGCGTCCAGAACCCCGGAAAAATACGGCCGGCCGCGTCGCGGTAACCCGGTACGTAGACGTAGTTGTCCTGGTAGATCGGCTGCAGATAGGTTTTTTGCTCGCTGCGGTTGCTGGTGTTCACGTCAACTTGCATGCGGCCGACCTGACCGGCCGGCGCGCGCACCAGGC
>JANNKV010000420.1:0-13445 GCA_031396485.1 Polaromonas sp.
GTTGCAGCCCCTGGCGATTGCTGCGCCGCCACTCGCCGCTCGGCTTCGGCCACCATCGGGCGCAGCCCGTCAACGCCCGGGGCAGCCAGGATGCGCGCGCGCGCGGCCATCATCGCGTGCAGCACCGGTGAAATGGTTGTGCCAGCCGCCGGAGCCTCCGCTTTCACCGGCTCTTTGGCATTGAGCTGCATTCTTGACTGCGCCTCGGCGATGCGCTCGGTCGTCAGCGGATGCGACCGCAGGTAAGGGAAGCCGCCGCTGTCGTTCAGGCGTGAGGCCTGCTGCAGCTTTTCAAACATGGTCGCCATGCCGCGAATCTCAAAGCCGGCGCCCTGCATCACGCTGAAGCCCACGCGGTCGGCTTCCCGCTCCATGTCGCGTGAAAAATTAAGCTGGCCTTGCACCGCCAGCGCCTGCCCGCCGACGATGGCGGCATTACCCAGGTTGGAGTTTTTGCCGGCGGCCATGGCGCCCAGAATCATCGCGGCAATCACCCACGGTGCCTGCTGTTTCTGCTGCGTCATCAGGCGCGAGATGTGCCGCTGCGTGACATGGCTGAGTTCGTGCGCCAGCACCGCAGCCAGTTCGTCCACGCTGCTGACGGTGCCGATCAGGCCCAGATGCACGCCAAAATAGCCACCCGGCAGCGCAAAAGCGTTGACGCTGCGGTCCCGAACCAGAAAGACCTCCCACGCAAAACGCTCGTCCAGCTCGGGGTTCAGTTCGCCGCGCGCACGCGCAGCCGCACGCAGGGACTGCCAGATACCGTCGATGTAGTCGTTGAGAATCGGGTCCTCCACCAGGTCCGGGTCCCGGTAAATGCTGGTGGCAATGCGGTCGCCGAGGCGGCGCTCGGCGGCGGCGGCCAGTTCAGAGTTGTCGCCCAGCGATGGCAGCGAGCCCGCTGCGCCGCCGGTGGCTGGCGACGGTGCCTGCGCCTGGGACCAGCTGGCAAAGCTGGAAAAGGCCAGCAAAATCACCAGCGCGGTCGCCTTGCATGACAAAACCGGTCGGTCGGGCGGGGACAATCTTGAACGATTCGATTCAAACAAAGGCGCTTACCTCAGGGTGGGCTCGGTGGTGGGCGACAGGAAGACGGGCATGCAAATCGACGGCGTCAACGATGAGAGCATGCTCTTATGATGACGGCTCGTTGTAAAGGTTTCGTAACAGCATGACAGAAGTTTCCCCGCTGACTCATTTTGATGCGCAAGGCCAGGCGCACATGGTGGACGTGTCCAGCAAAGCCGCCACGCACCGCATCGCCCGGGCCGAAGGCCGCATCACCATGCAGGCCGTCACGCTGGCGCTGGTGGTGCAGGGCACGGCCAAAAAGGGGGACGTGCTGGGCGTGGCCCGCATCGCCGGCATCATGGCAGCCAAAAAGACCAGTGAACTGATTCCGCTGTGCCATCCGCTGGCCATCACGCGGGTGGTGGTTGATTTCGCAGTCGACGAGGCACATGCCAGCGTGACTTGCGAAGCCACGGTCGAAACCGTCGGCCCGACCGGCGTGGAAATGGAAGCGCTGACGGCGGTTCAAATTGCGTTGCTGACGATTTATGACATGTGCAAGGCGGTGGATCGGGGCATGACGATCACCGACGTGTGCGTGCGCGAAAAGCATGGCGGTAAGTCGGGCAGCTTTGTAAATCCGTAGGGAAGCTCTGCAGAATTCCGCGCACGGGCCCCTTCACTTCGGCTGATTCAGGCTTTCAATCATCTCCGGCATGCGCGCATTGCCGCGCGCCCACCCCGCGTGCTCTTTCGGGAAAGCCGCCCGGTAGCGCGCCAGATGCGCCATGGCCTCCTCGTCGCGGCCCAGCATCACCGCGCTTTCAATCACCTTTTCGATGACGCGCGGCTCGGGCGAATAGTGCAGCACGTTGCTGGCGGTATCAAACGTCCACTGCGCCGTGCTGCGGTCCAGCGGCGTCGTGGTCAGCTCGGCAAACTGCACCTGGCTGCGAAACAACCAGGATTTGCGCGCCTTGCCAACCGTGTCATTAACATAGGCCGCATCGCGGTCCTGCGGCGCCAGATACAGCTGGCTGATGCGGTGATAGTCCCAGGCGGCATAGGTGCTGCCCGCTATTAAAATAATAGCTGCTGACGCAAGTAATACCTGGGCTAGAGGCCGATTTGATTCATTTTCATGGCCTGTAACCCGCTTTTCGCGGCTCCAGAGCAACATCACACACAGACCCGCCGCCATTTGAAACGGGCCGTACCACAGCGGGTATTCGAGCAAGCTGTGCAGCCCGATAACGGCCAGCACGCCCCACGCCATCTGCCGCGTCGGATCAGCTTCCTGCCAGGGCCGGCGGCGCCACGCCCACACCAGAATGCCGCCACAGGCCAACACCGCCACCGGCACGCCCAGCTCAACCGCCAGGTGCAGCGGCAGGTTGTGGGCATTGTCCAGAATGGCGCAAAACCGCACGCTGTCGAAAAGAGTCATGTAGTGCGCGTAGTCCAGCTCGCCCCAGCCCCAGCCCAGCCACGGCTTCAGGGCAATCAGATCGAGCACGTTAGACCACAGCGCACGCCGGCTTTCGCATATACCGTCGCCGTCACGCAGGCGGGCAAACATGCCCCGGTCGAAGGGGTCAAAGCCCGCCAGCCACGGCAGCAGCAGCGTTGAGGCGGCATAAACCACCACCCCCACCAGAAAAATGCGCCGCACCGCCAGCTGACGCCAGCCACCCCACAGCCCAAACAGGCCGCACAGGAAAAGGAGCTGCATCAGGCCCGTGCGCGACGACGAAGCCGCATTGCCGGTGGCCAGCAAAGCTGCAGCCAGCAGCCAAACCAGTTCGCCGCGCGTCTGCAAAAGTCTGCTCAACCGGTTTTTGGCAACCGCCGTGCGGGGGTGAACAGCCAGCCAGACCAGCGCCGCCAGCGCCATGTTGGTCACGCTGGCAAACTGGTTGCGCTGGCGCAGGTTGGCAAAGGCCTCGCCGTAGGTGCCTTGGCGAATCCAGGGTTCCAGCGTCGCCGCCAAGCCGAAATATTGAAGTAAGCCCATCAGGCTGCTGGCAAGCCCGGCCACCACCAGTGCCCAGGCCAGAACCTCAGTCCAGCGCTGCAAGCCTGAAGACTCAGCAGATGTCCTGGTCCAAACGCGTCGAAGCGCCGCCATCCACAGCAGGCCACCCGCAGCGGCTACGGCCACCAGCCACGGCACCACCGGCGGCGAGGGGCCGGGGGCGAACGGGTTGAGCCAGGGCAGCACAAGCAGGAAAAACGCCGGAAGGGAATACAACAGGGTCATTGGACAAATATTGTCGCCGCAGAGGTCTTCGTCCTTGCTGTCCAGGTTTTCCGAAATGACATGGCTGGTGCGCCCGCGACAACCAGATAACCGAACCAAAACGCTATTATTTTAATAGCGCTACAGGCAATAAATACCTGAGCGAGAGGCATATATCGTCATTATTTGACCGGAAATGACGCAAAAACGACCGCTGTTGCTGTATCAGTGGTGCGTTGGCACAACCAGCATCGCCAACGGACGTTGCCGAACAAAGGGTTTGCAACTTGAGCAGCGCAAGGTCCGAATTTTTCCTGTGACTGCCTTCAAGCGCCGGCCCAACCGCTTAAAACCCGTCGCCTTTCAGAAAGCCCTGAATGTGGCCTTGATTGTCGAGGACGGCAACCCAGTCTTCGCGCCCCACAACCGGTAGATACTGCCACTGAGCGATTTCGGCTTTTTTGAAGGCTGCAAGGTTTTGGGCTGCTTCGGTTTGCTCAGGCCATCTCTTTAGAAATTCGGTCATTGGCTTTGCATGCTTGAGCGATTTCAGCGCATTGCTACCCTCGTAGGGTAAGTAAAATTCAGGGCGTTCGGCAATGTCGCGGCCACCTTCCAGTGACTCAAACATGACCTTGTTACGTTCTGTGCTGTCTTTTGGCTCGCGGGTTGCAACTACGAGAGGGCCGGAAAGCAGGTCGGGTTTTAGGGCGGCAGGTAGTGCATTCAAAGCGCTTTTATCAAGGTCAATGGCCATCACCACCTTGAATCTGTCAATTTCCTGTGCCAAGAACATTGGCCGGGCTTGTGACACCACATGAAGCCCGTAGGCGAGTGCAGCCAATTGAATCAACACAACTAAGCCAAGATCCCGCCTCAGCTCCGCGCGTGGCTTTGAAGAATTGAACAACACAAGAGTCAGCAGCGGTCCGCACACCACATCAACTGCCATCACCAGCAAGAATAATTCACGTCCACCTGCGAGATCACGGTAGGGATAGGGATACCAAACCAAAAACACGAGCGTGGCCGCAAAGGCAGCTACAACCAGGCTAGCCATCAGATGGACAGCGGCAGCCAGGCTGCGTTCTTTTATTTTCATATTAATTGAGAAGGTTCAATCAGCGGCAAGCAGCGGGCGCATATTTGGCGGAGAGTGTACCCATTGCTGAGCCCATCATGCCCTGTGACGTAGCGGCACCATTGGTGTCTGCGGCACAGGCCCAGTCCAGAGGACCGGACGCGCCCGCAAGTTGTGCCGCTACCAAAGTGATTGCAGTGCCTGGTGCACCAGCGCGAACATACGGGGAATAAATCACCGTTGGCGAGCCAGCGCCAACTCCAACCGTCTGTCCATTGAATGCCACCACAATCACACCGTCTGCGGGGGACGTATTGAAAAGAACCGAACTTACATATTTACTATTCGCACCAGTGCCGCCAGCCTCGGAATTCCAGAGGTTCGCTAACCGAGCCAACTCAGTAGCGCCAGAAACGCCATCCGACACAAGTCGTCGTTTGGCGTCAGCGCCTAAATTCAATCCTTCAGTTACTTTGGATCGGATGGTGTAGTCCTGATAGGCAGGCAACGCAATAGCGGCGAGTATGCCGATGATCGCGACCACAATCATCAATTCAATCAGGGTGAAACCTTTTTGCTTTATTTGCTTCATTGAATTAATGATTACGTGAATAGTTGATAAAAAAAAGAGCGCCTAAGCGCTCTTTTCGACCTATACGCAACTTAACGGCAGCTAGATGGTGCGTATTTCGCCAGCAGCGTTCCGGCAGCAGGAGCAGTAGCACCAAGGGTAGAGCCAGCTGCAACTCCAACCGAAGTACAGGCCCAGTCGATGGAACCAGTCGCTTGTGTTGCAGGTGTTTGCGCAACAGCCAGCGTAATTGCGCCACCACCAGTTGCGGTGCTAGCGACGGAACGAACGTACGGGCTCAAAACAATGGTGTTTTGGGCAGCCTGAACACCAAGCGTCGCTGCATTGTACGTAACAGTAATTACGCCAGTTGCTGCTGTGGGCGCGGGGCAGGTAGCCGCGCCTGCTGCAACTTGTTCGAAGCAAACTGAAGTCACATATTTGCTGTTGGCACCAGTATTTGCCGCTTGAGCATTAAAAGTTGTTTCGACGCGCAAAGCGTCGGCGGCAGTAGCAGCACCTTCAGAAGCCAAGTCTGCCTTCGGCGTAGCAGCCAAGCTCAGACCTTCGGTCACTCGTGCACGGATTGTGTAATCCTGATAAGCCGGCAAAGCCACGGCAGCCAAAATACCGATGATCGCGACAACGATCATCAACTCGATCAGGGTGAAACCCTTTTGCATGGAACGCTTCATTTAAAAACTCCTTGGTTGGAAACAGAAAACTGACGGAGGAGTATTTGCAGTTTGTGTGCCAACCGTTTTAAGCCCCTGAGCTTGTGATTTAGTGCTCAAAACTTGGGGTGTTCCCCTAAGTTGGGTTACGCTTTTTGACAACTCGATGCTTTGAGCTGACATTTTTGTCAGCCCCTACAGCTGCCAGCTTAGATCTCGAACACCTGCCCAGCGCGCAACCACCGGATGTCATGCGCCGCCTTGCGTTCCAAGGGTCGGGCCTGCTCGAAGCGGTCGATCTCGGCCATGATGAGTTCGGTTTCGGCGGGTTTGGTGTGGGTGATGTAGATCGGGTAGCTGGTGCCGGGGGCGATGCAGTCGAGTTCGCTGGCCAGTGACTGTGGCGACAGGTGCAGGCTGCGTCTGGCGAGGTCGCTTTCACGGTTGCTGAACGCGGTTTCGATCACCAGCATGGCGACCTTGAGCTGGTTGATGCGGGTCCACAAGGCGGGGTTTTGTTCGGTGTCGCCGGTGAACACCCAGGCGGCGCTGCCGTCCGGGCTGCCTGAACTCGATGGATCGCTTGAAATGGCATAACCGGCGGCGGGCACAGTGTGCACGGCGGGCAGCACTTCGATGTGTTTATGGGCCAGTTCCAGGGTCTGGCCGAGTTCCAGCGGGTGAAAGGTGATGAACGGTGCCGCCGGTGACGGGATTTTCGAGAAATCCGGCCAGATGGTGTTGTTGAAAATGTGCGCCTTCAGCGCGTCGATGGTCGCCTGCAGCGCATGGACCTGCAGCGGCTTGCTGCGCCCGGACGCGGCTGCGTCGACCATCAGGGGCAGCGAAACCACATGGTCCAGGTGCGAATGCGTGAGCAGCACATGGTCGATGCTGCGCATTTCTTCGAGCGTCAGGTCGCCAACGCCGGTGCCGGCGTCGACCAGCAGATCGTGGTCAATCAAAAATGAAGTGGTGCGGCAGTCTTTGCCGATGGCGCCGGAGCAACCCAATACGCGAACTTTCATGGGTTTCCGGTGGCCCTGTGTGTTGTTTACTTGATGATTTACTTGGTGTCAAAACTGGTTGTGCCGTCCCATTCAGGGTCGAAAGGCAACCGTTGCCTAGAGGCTACCCGCTCTGCATACAAGGCGTAAAGGTACTTTTTCCCGCTTTTGCGTAGTAAATCAAACAAGATCGGCTGGCACTGTTCCCAATCTTGCGCCCTGTAATTCTTTAAGGCTAGTTCCCATTTTTGCTGCTCTAGCGCTTCGTCAGATTTCGCATCTACCGCAGTGAGCGGTGAAAAGATGGCAATGGCTTGCTGGCGGCCCTTGACGCAGACTCTGTCCAGCTCTTGCCAGTGCATACCCGTGGCCTTGCTACGGGTGTTCTCGCTCGCCACGATGCTCACGCCATAGGTTTTGCACAGACCTTCAATGCGGGACGCCAGGTTGACCGCGTCGCCGATGACGGTGTAGCTGCGCCGCACATCCGAGCCCATGTCGCCAACACACATCTGGCCGGTGTTGATGCCGATGCCAATGCCAATTTCAGGCAAGCCGCGAGCCCGGTGCCCCGTGTTGATTTTCTCGATGGTCTGGGAGATGTCGATGGCGGCTCTGACCGCGAGCCCGGCATGGTCGGGCTCGTCAACCGGGGCGCCCCAAAAAGCCATCACGCAGTCGCCCATGTATTTGTCGACCGTGCCGCGGTGGGCGCGAATCACTCCGGTCAACTGACTGAACACGCTGTTGAGCAAGGCCTGCAGCTGCGTCGGCTCCATCGATTCCGACAGGCCGGTGAAGCCGCGAATGTCGCAAAACATCACGGTGAGTTCTTTGTTGGCCGCTTGCATGGTGTAGCGCTTGGGATCGAGGTACATCTCACGGACCAGTTCCGGCGGCACATAGGTCTTGAACAGGTTGGCCAGCTCCCGCCTGGACTTGCTCTCCACGAAATAGCCATAGCTCATGTTCAGGGCCGATGCGGCCAACACCATGACCAGCGCACTGGCCAGCGGCAGCACCAGACCATAGCCCAGGTACAGCCAGAGGTTGATGCCGATCAGGCCCGCGATCACCGCAGCGCTGGCCACTACTGCGCGGGGTGCAGACAGCAGGGGCAGCGCGAAGGCCAGCAGCAACCCGGCGATAGCCAGGATCACGATCTCGAAACCGCGCGCGTAATCGGGTTTGACCAGAACGCGGCCATCGAGCAGACCTGACAACACGTTGGCCTGGGTTTCCACGCCAGCATAGGTTTCGCCGACCGGCGTGACCCGCAGATCGAGCAGGCCAGGTGCGGTCGTGCCCACAATCACAAATTTTTCTTTCAACGACCCCGCTGCGACCCGACCTGCCAGCAAGTCGGCGGCGGGAATGTATCGAAAGGAGCCGCCGCTGGGCCCACCCGCACCGCGGAAGGGCACCAGCGTGGCCACGCGCTCATCGACTGGAATCGCCAGCGATTTGTCGCCGCTTTTGAGCAGGATGCTTTCCAGCCGCTGGTAACCGCTGTCTTTGCCGGGTCCGGCGAAATTTTCTGAAGGAAATCCGGGCTCCACCGCGGGCGAGCCTATGCGCAGGCGCAGCATCGCCAGCGCCAGGGATTCGTAGTACGCCCCGCCAAACTCGCTGACGAGCGGTATCGAGCGCACCACCCCGTCGCCGTCGGTGATGGAATTGAAAAAACCGGCCTGGGGCGCTGCTTTGGCCAGCTTTTCGATATTCGAGCCGTAGCCGCTCCAGCTTAAAAACCGGATGGGTCGCCCTTGCAGCTTGGCGGCGTCCATGACTGGAGGC
This sequence comes from Polaromonas sp., assembly GCA_031396485.1. Taxonomy (GTDB): domain Bacteria; phylum Pseudomonadota; class Gammaproteobacteria; order Burkholderiales; family Burkholderiaceae_C; genus Polaromonas. The sequence goes on from JANNKV010000420.1 coordinate 8,384, forward strand.
GGCAAGACGCCATTGACGCGCCCGTCCCGGTCGCTGGTGAAGTAGTAGCCCAATACGACGGGGCGGTTTTCAATCGAGCGGGCGAAGGTGGCGTCGTAGTCCAGCCGGGTCTCGAGCTGCGCCAGCTTTTCGATAAAACCGGGTTGGTCTTTCAGCCCGCCTTTGGCCAGCTGCTGAAGCTGTTTGAGCCCCGAGCTTTCGTCTGCTTCACCGAAAACCACGTCGAAGCCAATGACCGCCACCTGCTGGCGAACCAGCAATTCGTCCATCAGTGCGGCCAGCCGGTCGCGCCCCCAGGGCCAGCGACCCACTTCGGCCAGACTTTTTTCGTCAATGTCGACGATGACGACACGCTCGTCCAGCGTTTCGGGCATGGTGGCTCGAAGCCGTGCGTCATAAATAATGTCATCGAGGCGATGAAGCACGCCAATACGCAACACGCCGCTGGCATGCAGCAGGGCAAATACCAGCGGAATCAGTGTGACGGCAATGCGCGCCCAATGGCGGGCGAAAAGGATCATGACAGGCCGCTTCGAGGGCTGCAAAAAATCACCATGGCTTGGCGCAGAGACGGCGGTGTGGCTGGCAGACCCCGCCAGCGCGGTGCTGGCGGGCGCCTGTCAGCAGGCCGTCAGGACGTCACTGCTGGACGAACTGCATTTTGGTGCCGGCCAGCTCAAGCACGTCGCCGTGCGAAAGCAGTACCGGCTCGGCGTCGATTTTCGTGCCGTTGAGCGTGGGTTTGCTGCTTCCTTCGACATGCACCACGACAAAGCCGTGGGGCCGCTTTGTAATGGCCGCAACGGCCACGCCAGGCTTGCCGATGGTGGTGACGACCTTGACGAGGGCCACTTCGCGGCCTGCAGCGGCGCCCGACAAGACCTTGATCGCTGCCGTGCCGCCGGAGCCGGCCTCACCGACCGGCGGCATGGCCGCCGCTGGCTCGGTGGGTGAAGAGCCCGACAGCTCTGCCGGACGGGACAGGCCCATGATCGCCTTGTCAACAGCGCCCGAAGAGGAAGACGCCTCGTTGACATACTTGATTTTGTACTTGCCGATTTCCACCATGTCGCTGTCGTTGAGCAACTGCTTCTTGACGGCCTTGCCATTGACGAAAGTGCCATTGGTGCTGTTGAGGTCTTCGAGATAGACCTCGTTGCCGGACATCTGCAAAACCGCGTGCTCGCCACTGACTGCAAGGTTGTCGATCACAACATCGTTGTAAGGCCGGCGTCCTACCGACGTGCGGTCTTTGGTGACCTGGACCTCCCGGATCACAACGCCGTCAATTGAGACAATCATTTTCGGCATGGCCGACTCCTGTCAGATATTTGTATTTTCATCGCCGCGTCATTTTCCCAGTATTCTGGACAAAACACCGCGTTTGATGGCGCCTTCTTTGGCGTGCGCCAAAACAACGGAGATATTATCCCGCCCGCCATTGTCGTTGGCCTGCTGAACCAGCTGCGCGGCTTTTTGTTCCAGGCCGCCCGGTTCCAGAAAAATGGCAGCAATGTCTGCATCGTTCACCATGTCAGTCAAGCCATCGGAGCAAAGCAGATACCGGTCGCCGACCTCGACGCGAAACTCATTGATTTCGACCATCACCATTTCCTCAACGCCCAAAGCCCGGGTCACCAGGTTTCGGTTCAGTGAGGTCTGCGCGTCTTCCACAGAAATCAAACCTGCATCGAGCTGCTCCTGCAGCAGCGAGTGGTCATTGGTCAGTTGCTGCAGCGACTCTCCGCGCACGCGGTAGCAGCGCGAGTCGCCGATGTGCCCCAGCGTGACCCGGTTTCCCTGAAAAACACCCATCACCAGCGTGGTGCCCATGCCCCGGTACTGCGGATTGGAATTCGCTGCGTTGAAGATCGAGTGATTGGCGTTTTCCACGCAGATTTCGAGGGCGCGGCGCACTTCCCTGGCATTCGAATTCAGCCCCGTCTGGGCCAGCCAGCGGGCCATTTCAGACTTGATGAAGGCGGCCGCCATGCCGCTGGCAACCTCGCCCGCGTTGTAGCCGCCCATGCCGTCCGCCAGAATGCAAAGACCGGTCAGCGCGTCGACAGCAATCGCATCTTCATTGTTGTCACGGGTCAAACCCGGATCCGTCAAGGTACAAATCTCGTAAATCATCTTGTCCGCGCTATTGCTGTTACCAGGTGTGCATTTCACTTACACCGACGCCGTTGACGTCAATGCACGAACAACGAATGGCCGGAATCCTCAGTCGGGCTGGAGCCGATTCGAGCGCAATCACGATTAAAGCATTCGCATGCACTCGTTTCAGCCTCGTTGCCCTGGCCGTAACAACGAAATTATTTTGTATCTTTTTAGTTACAAAGCCCTGAAACTCGACATTAACAGAGCCCATGCTGCAGGACAAGGAACTTTTAACCACAACCCGCGTTGTTGCGCCAAGTGTTGCAAATAACAAGGACTTGGCTGGAGAAGAGAAGTAAACAGTTTTTGCAGCCGTGCGCCTCTCCGATGGTGCGCTGTCGCTGAACAGCGCACATCAGGCCAGCGAAGATTCCTTATTGTGTTGCCGTCGGGTAAGAAAAGTGCCCACGACAAACACCAGCAAGGCGCCCGCAGCAGAGGCAACGTACCCCCACCAGTGTGAATCAGGCAGATAGGGCTTGATCGCAGGGTCGGAGTAGGCCATCTGCCCCGCAATCCAGCCGAGCAACATGGCGCCCGCGGTAATGATGAACGGAAAGCGCGTCATGAGCTTCAGAACGATCTGGCTGCCCCACACGATGATCGGAATGCTGACCAGCAAACCGAAAATAACCAGCGGCAGCTGATGCTGTTGACCGGCGCCTTGCGCAGCCCCGGCAATAGCCAACACGTTATCAACGCTCATCACCAGGTCGGCAATGATCACGGTTTTGACGGCTCCCCAGAGTTTGTCGCTGGGGCTGATCTTGTGGTCTTCGTCTCCTTCGGGTCGCAGCAGCGTCACGCCAATCCAGAGAAGCAGCACGGCACCGACGATCTTGAGGTAAGGAATAGCGAGTAAAGCCAACGCGAAAGCAATCAGAATCACGCGCAGCACAATGGCGCCCATCGTGCCGTAGATGATGCCCTGCGTGCGCTGCTTTGGAGGCAGGTTCCGGCAAGCCAGGGCAATCACCACCGCGTTGTCACCCCCTAAAAGGATGTCGATCATGATGATCTGTCCTACCGCAAGCCAGAAGCTTGCCGTCATGAACTCTTCCATGGAAACCTCACAGGATAATCAAAAAAGACCGATTGTCAGCGATGACTATCGGTCTGGATGTTGTGGGTTACCACAACCGGTTCAAATTTAAAGCAGCGCCTTGAGCAATTTGGCCATTTCAGACGGGTTGCGCGTGACCGTGAAGCCGCAGGCTTCCATGATTTCGAGCTTGGCGTCTGCCGTGTCGGCGCCACCAGAGATCAGTGCGCCGGCGTGGCCCATGCGCTTGCCTGCAGGCGCCGTCACGCCAGCGATGAAGCCGACGATGGGTTTTTTCATGTTGGCTTTGCACCAGACCGCGGCTTCGGCTTCATCGGGGCCGCCGATTTCGCCAATCATGATGACCGCATCGGTATCCGGGTCGTCGTTGAAGGCCTGCATCACATCGATGTGTTTGAGCCCATTGATCGGGTCACCGCCAATGCCGACAGCGCTCGACTGGCCCAAGCCGATTTCTGTCAATTGCGCCACCGCTTCATAGGTGAGCGTGCCAGAGCGCGACACCACGCCGATACGGCCCTTGCGGTGAATGTGACCCGGCATGATGCCGATCTTGATTTCTTCCGGGGTGATCAGGCCGGGGCAGTTGGGGCCCAGCAGCAAGGTCTTCTTGCCGCCGGCTGCTTCCTTGGCTTTCATTCGGTTGCGCAGTTCGAGCATGTCGCGGACGGGAATGCCTTCGGTGATGCAGATGGCCAGGTCGAGGTTGGCTTCAACCGCTTCCCAGATCGCAGCAGCTGCGCCTGCAGGTGGCACGTATATCACCGACACCGTCGCACCGGTGGCTTTCGCCGCGTCGGTCACGTTGGCATAAATCGGAATGCCTTCGAAATCTTCACCGGCTTTCTTTGGGTTCACGCCAGCCACAAACGCAGCCTTGCCATTGGCATAGTCGCGGCACATGCGGGTGTGGAACTGACCGGTTTTGCCGGTGATGCCTTGCGTGATGACTTTGGTGTTCTTGTTGATGTAAATGCTCATGGCGGCCTCATTCGGTGACTGATTGAATCAAGTGGCCGCAGTGGATCTGGCTTTGCCAGGCCACATGTGGCCGCCCCCTTGAGGGGGAAGCGCCAAAGGCGCTACGGGGGTGTTTCATTTAACGGCCGCGACGATTTTCATCGCGGCATCGGCCATGGTGTCTGCGGCAATGATGGGCAGGCCAGAGTCGGCCAGCATCTTTTTGCCGAGATCCTCGTTGGTGCCCTTCATGCGCACCACCAGCGGCACGGACAGGTTCACGGCCTTGCAGGCGGCGATCACGCCGTCGGCAATCGTGTCGCACTTCATGATGCCGCCGAAGATGTTGACCAGAATGCCTTTGACTTCCGGGTTTTTCAGCATGATCTTGAAGGCTTCGGTCACTTTTTCTGCCGTGGCACCACCGCCGACGTCGAGGAAGTTGGCCGGCTCGCCGCCGAAGAGCTTGATGGTGTCCATCGTCGCCATGGCCAGGCCCGCGCCATTGACTAGGCAGCCGATGTTGCCGTCCAGGCTGATATAGGCCAGGTCGAACTTGCTGGCTTCGACTTCAGCCGGGTCTTCTTCGTCCAGGTCGCGAAGGGCGACGATTTCGGGGTGGCGGAACAGCGCGTTCGGGTCAAAGTTGAACTTCGCGTCCAGCGCCTTGATATTGCCATTGCCTTCCAGAATCAGCGGATTGATCTCGACCAGCGACGCATCAGTTTCCATGTAAAGCTTGTAGAGCTTTTGCAGCACGTCTACGGCTTGCGCGGTGGAGCCTGGGGGCACGGTCATGCCGTCGGCCAGTTCCTTGGCCTGCGCGTCAGTCAGGCCGACGGCCGGGTCAACAAACACCTTGATGATTTTTTCGGG
>JANNKV010000019.1:0-9461 GCA_031396485.1 Polaromonas sp.
CGAGTGGCGGTACGAACCCGCTACGAGCCAGGTTGAGACCACCTTCAAAGCGATCACCCAATCCATGGAAGGCCCCGACACCGTTCCGTTGCTGGGCCTGTACCCGCACCAGTGGCACAAAAATGCTTCGGTTCAGGACAAGCTGGGGCCTGCCTTCGACACCATACGCGGCAGGATCCGTTTACTCGCAGCGCAGGAATTCAAGAAAACCAGCGCCTATACCGGCTTCGTTCCGTTCTGGCCTGCCGTGGCTGAGTCGCCACGGCAGGCTGAACTGAACGATTTGCTAAAACTGGACAAACGAAGCGCGCGGCGCATGATGTTGCAGCAGGGCGAGGGCGCCTACTGGCAGGGCAAAGGTCTGCAGCGCAATATCAAGCTGTTGGACGTGGTGGAGCAACAGGGCGACCTTGAAGGCCGCGACGAACTGCTCACCACCATCAAAAAACAGATTGAGGTCTGGTTTTCGGGGGAAAGCAACAAAAGCTACTTCCACTACGACAAAAAGCTCGGCGCGCTGGCCAGTTACCCCGACGAATTTTTTACTGTTGAGCAGATCAACGACCACCACTTCACCTACGGCTACTGGATCCGGACGATCGCAGAAATCGCCCTGCGTGACCCGGCCTGGGCTTCCCGCGAGAAATGGGGCGGCATGGTCGAATTCATGATTGCCGATATCGCCACCACAGAGCGCGGCCGATCCGACTTTCCCTTCTTGCGCAACTTTGATCCGTACGAAGGTCACTCCTGGGCGTCGGGCATCGGACTCGGTGCTTCTGGCAATAACCAGGAGTCGTCGTCGGAGGCCATCAACGCATGGGCCGGCCTGATTCTTTGGGGTGAGATCACCAGAAACCAGTCATTGCGCGACTTGGGAATTTATCTCTACACCGCCGAGATTGAGGCCATCAACCACTACTGGTTCGACATCTACGGCCATGTCTTTCCGCCAGAGTACAAAAACGTTGAGGTCAGCATGGTGTTTGGCGGCAAGTACGCGCACAACACCTGGTGGACAGATGAGCCCCGCCAGATCAAGGGCATCAACTTGTTGCCAATCACGACGGCGTCCTTGTACCTCGGCCTTGATCCTCTCTACGTGAAGCGTAACCTCGATGCGCTCAAGCCCGAGATGGAGACTTACGACAAGTTTGGCAAACGGCCTAACAACCCACCGCCACGAGATATCTGGCAAGACATTTTTGCGAAGTATGGTGCCTTGGCCAACCCAAGCCAGGCATTAGCGGGCTGGGATCGCTGGGGCTCGGCGGAAATCGGAGAAACGCGGTCCCATACCTTGCACTGGATGCTAAGTCTGCAACAAATGGGAACTCCAGACTTGAGCGTAAGCGCTAACACCACGCTGTATTCGGTGTTCCGGCAATCCGATGGTCTGCGAACCTACCTCGCTTACAACGCGACCAAAGAGCCCATCAGTGTCCGGTTTAGCGATGGCAAAACTCTGATCGTTGCACCCGGCTCTCTCGGCCGCGGGCAGTGAAATTGGCAGAATGCTACCGAAAGACATCCGCGCGCTCACAAGGCCAGACCTCTTCCTGACGGCCGGAAGAACCAAGGGAAAATCCTAGGCCACCATCTATTGCGTACCCATTAGTTGCAGGTTACCATTTTATGAAAGCGCTTTCATGAATGTGCTTTGGATAAAAAATTCAGCATTACCCACACAGGAGACAACCCAATGCGTCCACTCATGAAGTCTTTCCCCTTGACCGCTTGCGCGCTGACGACGGCTTTGCTGGTCAGCGCCTGCGGCGGGGGAGGCGCCTCAGCGCCCGGAACCGTTAACGGCTCCAGTGGCTTTGCCGTCGATGATTATCTGAGCGGAGCCACTGTGACCTGCGACACAAATGGCAATGGTGCAGCTGACGCTGGAGAGGTGACCGTGTCCACCGACTCCAGCGGATTTTTCAAGTTCGCTACGGCCTGCAGTGCATCAATTGTTGTCGTCGGTGGCACCAACGTGGATACTGGGCTCCCCTTTACGGGAAAACTCAAGGCACCCGCCGGTTCCACCGTGGTTACGCCCCTGACGACGCTACTTGCCGAGGGCATGTCAGCCGAACAAGTCGCCAAATCCCTTGGCCTGCCTGCCAGCACAGACTTTTTAAACACTGATCCTGCCCTCAAGAAAGATGGCGCACCGGTCAATGCGGATTTACTGAAGAAGACCCTCGCCTTCCAGCAGCTTGCCCAGAAAACGATGGAAGTGTTCGCCGCGCTTGCCAGTGCTGGCGGCAACGCCGCCAAGCCTGCCATCTATAGTGAAGTACTGGCCGGCATGGCAACAGAAATGCGACGAGGCGTAGTACTCGTGTCGGGCACCACGACTGACGAATCAGTCATTGCCGCGCTGGTGAAGGCCGCTTCGCAACGCGTCGGCGCGTCAACCATCCTTAGCACCGAAATCAAGACCGGCGCCTCAAGCGTCAACGCAGAGGGCCTTGGGAAGGTCATGGCGGGTGGCTTGAAGATACTAATGGATGCGCTTCTCACGTCGACCAATGCGAACCTCACTGCAGTGACCAAAGCAGCCCAGTCCGACTCCCGTATCACGGCCTTTGTACAAGCCAACAGGACGCTGTTGGCTGAAGCGCCAAACGCGATGACCACAACCCTCGGCACCACACTAGTGAGCCAGTTCACTGGTAGTGGTGGTGCACCAGGAGAACCCACAGGACCCGGCCCTGTACCCGCGCCCATACTGCCCGGCACCTTGCTTGTGTCGTTTGACGAGGCAACTCCCGCTGCGACAGGCATCGGCGCTTACGGCGGCGCGATGCCCACCGTTGAAGCAGGCCCCACCGGCGGCGCCGCCAACGCGCTCAAAATCCTCAAGCCCGCGAACCCCGAAACTTTCGGCGGAACCTACTTCAACGTACCGGCCATTCCGTTCACGGCTGACCGCAAGAAGATCACGGCCCGGGTGTTTTCAACCAGAGCCAACGCGGCCGTCAAGTTCAAAGTGGAATCTGCCAACGGTGGCCCAGCCGTCGAGGTCGAAAGTGCAGTCCCGGGAGCGGCAAATACCTGGCAGACCGTGACATGGGATCTCGCCGGTGTGGACGTAACCAAGTCCTACACCACGATCGCCATCACCCCCGACTCTGCCCTCGTCACCACTGGCCAGGCTTATTACGTCGACGAGATCACGCTGGCACCTGCTGCGGTGGTCATCCCACCACCACCGACTCCTACACCCACCAGCACCGTGCTCGTGTCGTTTGACGAAGCCACGCCGCCCGGTCTGATTGAGTTCGGCACCAACGGCGCAGGTCCGATGATCGCGATTGACCCTACCGGTGGTACCAACAAAGTTGCCAAGATTTTCAAGTACGTCGCCTCCGAGCAATGGGCCGGTACCACAGTAGCGACTGTCGATGTGGGCGGCACCAACGCGATCGGCACGATCCCGTTTTCAGCTACCAACAAGACGATGACGGTACGGGTTTACAGCCCCGCAGTGGGTGTCCGTGTGCGCCTGAAAGTAGAAAACGCGGCCAACGGCGGCATCTCTGTCGAGACCGACGCCATCACTACAGCGGCGGGCGCATGGGAAACCTTGTCCTTTAACTTCGCCAATCCGGGTACCAATCCGCCCGTCGGCGGTGGCGCGACTGCACCTCTGAACCTCGCCAACACCTACAACAAAGCCTCGCTCTTCTTTGACTTTGGCCTGGGCAATGGCGGTTCAGGGCCACTCCCGGCTGACCGGATTTACTTCTTCGATGACCTGAGTTTCGTCAACTGAACACAGGCCCCTTCCGACTCCAGCCGCGGTGCCGTTATGGCATCGCGGCGTTTTCATTTTGGGGTCCCTAGCCAGTCTGTCGCCGACTCTGCGACACAGACGGGTCTGCGCTGGTCAGCCCTCTTCACCAAGCTTTGCACGGCACGTAAAGCGAAATGCATTTCCGCGTCTGCTGAGGGACATTGGCGGCACCAACACCCGGTTTGCCTGAAAAACGTCTCCCAACGCACCCCCAATTGAGGTGGCTACTTACGCCTGCGCGAACCATATCTGCGTGTTAAACGCTATCCGGCGTTACCTGCCATGCCATGGCATGGCATGCAGCACCCCGTCCGCGTGCGCACTGGGAATCGCCAATCCCGTCCTCGGGGAGCGGGTTCAGATGACCAACCACCACTGGTCCTTTTCGATTTCTGAATTGCAGCATGCGCTGGGACTGCAACGGCTGGTCGTCATAGACGATTTCACTGCACTCGCTTGGTCACTGCCCGCGCTCACCAGCGAAGACCTCCATCGGGTAGGCGGCGGCGCGTCTGTACCGAATGCGCCACTGGCAGTAATTGGCTCGGGCACTGGATTGGGTGTATCAGGCCTGTTGCCAACGACGCCGGGAATCTACGTCCCCATTAAGGCGAGGGCGGTCACGCCTCGCTGGCTGCATGCGACGACCACGAGGCCGCGATCATCGATTTTCTTCAACTCAAGTTTGGCCATGCCTCAGCTGAAAGGGCCTTGTCGGGTCCAGGGCTGGTCAACCGGTACGAGGCGGCATGCCGTCTGTCCGGCCATACGCTGCAGGCCCTCAGGCCTTCTGACATCACCGCAGGTGCGACAACCAGAACCGATCCAGAGTGCGTCACCGCTCTTGACCTGTTCTGCAGCTTCCTCGGAGGAGTAGCCGGCAATCTTGCTTTGACGCTTGGTGCTCGCGGGGGCGTCTACATAGGCGGCGGCATTGCGCCACGACTGATTGCCGAGTTACAACGCTCGTCATTTCGCGAGCGATTCGAGAACAAAGGACGCTTTCGCGACTATTTTGGTCCTATCCCGACGCTTGTCATCAGCAGCAGTATTTCGCCAGCACTGATCGGTGCTGGTCGCGCTCTCGACGCGATGGTTTCGAAGGTTTGATTTGCCCACTCAAGGCTTTGACGCGGCATGTGAACCGCCTCGGGTTGTTGAGGAGGCCGCAAGTGTTGAGAAGGTGGAGCCATCAAGAGAGCTTCTTGATCGGCGAACTTCAATACGAAGTTTCACTGGCGTGGGTATGAGACCAATGCTTAGATTCGGCTGCCTAGACGCCCGGTTCCCAGGCCGACGACTCTACGGTTTTTGGACAGCTCAGGTGACAGCCCTTCACTTCCAAGGGATCAATCGTTTTTTGGATGTCACGATCTGCAGGATAGTCAATTGAATGAAATCAACGACTTAGACCAATTAGTGACGAGTGATGCAGAAAAATCACTGCACATGTCCACCAATATTTTTGCTTTCGGAGGCCATCTATCCACTGAGCTACAGCCGCAACGCTGAGATTTTCAACACGAGGGGTTTTCGCACACACCGCGTTCACCGCCGGGAAGCGGGCGTGCCGGGGCCGGATAGGTCACTCTACGGCTAGCCTATTTGCCGACAAAGCGGGGCGGGCGTTTTTCGGCGAACGCGCGCACGCCTTCCGAGTAGTCTTCGCTGGCATTCGCGGCATCCACCACAGCTTGCGCACCAGGCGACTTTTGCTGCTCCGGGTGCTGCAAAAACCCGTTGACCGTCAGCTTGACGGCCTGCAGCGTGAGCGGCGCGTTGTCGGCAATGGCGTCGGTGAGTTCCCGCACGGCGCTCTCGAGCTGCGCGGCCGGCACCACGCGGCTGACGAACCCCATGCGCAGCGCTTCCTGGGCGTCAAAGACGCGCGCCGAAAAGAAAATATCGTAGGTGTTCTGCACGCCGATCAGCGAGACGAAGCGCCGCACGCCGGTCTGGTCGTAACCCAGCCCCAGCCGGCCGGCAGGCATGCGAAAGCGCGCATCGTCGGCGCAGATACGAATGTCACAACCCGCCGCCAGCCCCAGCCCGCCGCCCATGCAGATGCCGCGGATTTGTGCGATCACCGGCTTGCTGGCCCGCGAGGGCGCGAGATAGGCGGCATCGACCGATTGGCCATAACGCTCCTGCGCCAGAACGTCGGTTCGCTCGTCGCCAAACTGGGAAATATCGGCGCCGGAAACAAAGGCCTTGTCTCCCGCGCCACTCAAAACGATGGCGCGAATATCCGGGTCTGCGTCAAGTTCGGCGATCTGCCCCGGCAGGTCGCGCCACATCTGCGTCGTCATCGCATTGAGTTTGTCCGGATTTGAGAAAACAACGTGACCGACCGGCCCGCTGCGCCGCAACACAATATTTGCCACAACCGTTTCTCCTGGATCATCTGAAAGCTTGTCGTACAAAGCAAAACCGCAGCCCGATGTATACGCGCAAGGGTATACGAGGAAGGCGGCGCTGCCCTGAAAACCGGATGCCTGGCGGCCCCTGCTTTCCCGACGTCTTTTGCCGGGCCGCCGGGTGGGAACCGGGGCCCGGCCGGCTGTTCCGGCGATTTGGGACGCCCCCCGTTATAATCCGCGATTGCTGGCGGGAGCCTTCGCGGCCCACCCTTTCAGCCAGCGACCAACCCGCTTTAGACCCGCCCAGGATGCGCCGCAAGGCCGCCAAGGACCCCGCGAAAAGCACCGTTTTTCGACCGATTTTTCAGATTTTTTGAGGACGCCATGAGCGCAAATGTTCACAATACCTCGCACGAAGAGGACCACGAAGTAGCCCATACGGGCCCGATCAAAACCCCCCAGCAATTGCTGGCTGCGGTTTTTTTCTCGTTCGTGGTACCTATTTTTGCCATCATCGGCCTGGTGTATTACGTCACAACTCAAAACGTGCCGGCCGCCGGGGCTATCGACAGCGGCCAGGCACTGGCAAAGCGGATTCAGAAGGTCGGCTCGGTGGAAATCCGTGACGCCAACCGTCCGCTGAAATCCGGCGAAGAAGTCTACAAGGCGCAGTGCGTGGCCTGCCATGCCGCCGGCGCTGCGGGTGCACCGAAGTTTGGCGATATGGCGGCCTGGGCGCCGCGCCTGAAGACCGGCTTTGAGGCGCTGTGGAATTCGTCACTCAAGGGCAAAGGCGCCATGGGCGCGCAGAGCGGCGGCGACTACAACGACATCGAAATCGGCCGCGCTGTGGTCTACCTGACAAATGCCGCCGGCGGCAAGTTTGCGGAGCCTGCCGCACCGGCTGCGGCTCCATCGGCTGGGGCATCGGCACCGGCTGGTCAGGCCGCTGCAGCCCCTGCTGCGGAGACGGTAGCCGCTTTGGCTGCAGCCGCCCAACCCGCACCAGCGGCTGCGGTCACCGTCGCCGCTGGAGGTGGCGAAGCGCTCTACAAACAGGTTTGCGCCGCATGTCACGTCGCTGGCGTGGCGGGTGCACCCAAGTTCGGCGACAAGGCTGTGTGGGCGCCTCGCATTGCGACCGGCATTGATGCCATGACGGCCACCGTAATCAAGGGCAAAGGGGCCATGCCCGCAAAAGGCGGGTCGGCTGCCAGCGATGGTGAGCTCAAGGCGGCTGTTGAATACATGGCCAACGCAGCGAAGTAAAAGAATTTCAGGCGAGTTGCCCGCTGAGAAACTAAAAAAGCCGGTCCATGACCGGCTTTTTGCGTTAAATACAAGCCAAATCGGCCTCTAGCCCAGGCAATACCTGCGCATGCAGCTATGCTTTTTGTAGCGCCTGCGGGCTGCGTACGTAGCCGAAACGGGCAGGCAGATCATGCGCCAGCACCTCGCTGGGTACCCACAAACCTTGCTCGACGGCGTCAGCGGCATGCGTCATGTCCAGCGTGTGCACCAGCCCAAAGCCGGCGTCGGTTTCCAGATAGACGCGTCCGTGTTCGTCGACCACGCAGCGCTGCACGCGCGCAGCCTGGCCCGTGTGCGCGGTGACGCCGAAATCTGGCGCGCCATCGACGCGCCAGATGAGCGGAGTGGCTTCAAGTTCGACATACACACGCTGCGGGCCGTTCTGAAAAAACCACTGTCCGTTCGCATCACTCTCGTAGTTGCGCTGGATGAAATCAACCAGCTTGTCGTGTTTGAGCAGCGAACCTTTCGATGCCGCGCCCGGCCCGCCCCCCGCAAAGGGCCCCGCCGCCTGGGCCTGGTCATCCCGCATGTACCAGTTGCCGCGCGCATCCAGCCCCAGCCAGCCGAAGCAGTTGGGCACGTGGGGCCATTTGGCAATCGCTTGCCTGACGATGTCATCCATGCCGGCATTTTGCGCCGAAGGGCGATTTCTGGCCGGCTCCAGGGTTTAGGAAGGCGCGGCCCTATGTAGCGCGTCGCTGGTGTTCTGTCCCGCAAATAACTGGCCGATCATCACAGCTGCGAAGCCAGAAAGCTCGCCACCGCTTCGGGCATGGCCCGCACGTGTGCGGGAAAAGGCCCCGACGGAAAGCCCACATGGCCGCCGGTGGCTGGCTGCCACAGCGTGACGTGCTTGCCCACGCTTCCCGGCTGCGGCAGGCTGCTGGGCGGAATGAAGGGGTCATTCAGGGCGTTCAGCGCCAGCGCGGGAACGGCAATGCGGTGCAAATGCGGTTTCGCCGAGGCCCGTTCCCAGTAGTCGTCTACGTCCTTGAAGCCATGCAGGGGCGCGGTGAAGATGTTGTCGAACTCATAAAGATCGCGCGCGGCCAGCAGCTTGTCGCGATCGAACAGCCCGGGATGCTGGTCCAGTTTTCTCAAAGCCTTGGGCACCATGGAACGCAGAAACATACGGGTGTAGACCTGCCGGTTAAAACCCCGGCCAATTGCCCAGCCGCTGGCGGCCATGTCGAGCGGTGAACACACAGACGCCACGCCGGCGACGATCGGCCGCGCCTGCGCACCTTCTTCCGCGGCCCAGCGCATCAGCGCGTTACCGCCCAGCGAAATGCCCACCGCCATCACCGGGCCGGCATGCTGGCTGGCAAAGCGCTTCAAAATCCAGTCGATCTCTGCAAAATCACCCGAGTGGTAAGCGCGAGGCCCGAGGTTCAACTCACCCGAGCAGCCCCGAAAATGCGGCACGGCACAGGCCCAGCCGCGCGAGCGCGCGACATCGGCAAACGCCTCGGCGTAGTGGCTGGCCGATGAGCCCTCAAGGCCGTGGAAGACGACCAAAAGGGGCTGCTCCCCCGTTTTGACGCCTGCAGTCGTCAGCGCGGAGCCATCTGGCCGCAGCGCCGGGCCGTCCCAAGCAAGGCTAGCCCCTTCGGGAAGCAGAGCGCGACTCGAAGAGACAAGCGTGGAGGTCAGATCTTCACCAGCAGGGGCCGCGGAACCGGCTTTGCCGGGCCGCAGGCGCAGCGCCCCCTCGGGGGGCAGAGAGCCACGCGAAGCGGGCGAACGTGGGGGCTCTATATCTTCAGACCAATCCACATCCACAAAGTCGCTGTCGGGGGTGATCCAGCGCTCGCGCCTGAACACCGGCTGCTCACCCAGGAAGCGCCGCGAGCGCAGCGCCGCCCAGATGGTTTGCAGATTGCCGCCAGGCAGCCACCAGGGGGCGGCGTAGTTCATGGAGGTGTAATTGGCGATGAGCGTGCCTTCGAGCCAAACATCACCGTCGGCACGGGGGATTTGACCGGCGATCAGGC
>JANNKV010000021.1:0-20673 GCA_031396485.1 Polaromonas sp.
GGGCAAATGCGCACTGAAGCGCGCCACAGCGGCCATCCAGCCAGACAGCATCAGCAGCCAGAGCAGCAACGATCCCTCATGCCCACCCCACACGGCGGCTATACGGAACTCCAGCGGCAACGCTGAATTGGAATTGGATGCAACGTATAGCACTGAAAAATCGTGCCTGACAAAAGACACGGCCAGGCAGATAAATGAAAGGACAACCAACCCAAACAGCGCGTAGGTGCCAGGCCGGGCCAGGGCCATCCACGCGCCGTTAGCCCGCGCAGCGCCCGCAATAGGCAGCGTGCCAAGGATGATGGCCACGCCAAGACCCAGCCAAAGTAAAAAGTGACCAATTTCAGGAATCATGGTTTTGGCTCCGCCACCACTGTCGTTGCTACTTTCCCGTTGACTTCAGCAGCACGCTTGAGTGCCTCTGCCGCTTCTGGGGGCATGTAGTTCTCATCATGTTTGGCCAGCACTTCGCGGGCTTCAAAAGTGCCGTCTTTCAATTGCCCCTGGGCCACCACTCCTTTGCCTTCCTTGAACAGGTCTGGCAAGATGCCGCTATAACGAACCGGCACCGACCGGGCCGTGTCCGTCACAACAAAGCTCACAGATACGCCGTCGCGTTTGACGCTGCCAGCCGCGACCAGCCCACCCAGCCTGAAAGTGCGTCCCGTTGGTGCTTCCTTGGAAGCAATCTGGGACGGCGAGTAGAAAAAAACCAGGTTACTTTGAAAGGCGTTGAGCACCAGTGCGGCGGCAACGCCCACCACGGCGACCACGCCAGCGGCGATGGCAAGACGTTGATGGCGGGGTTTCATGTCGGTTTAATCCTGAGAGTTGGTTTCGTCCAGCGCACGCAAGGCCTGCCGGTGTCTTCGCACCGCCAGCCACGGCTCAATCATCATGAAGGCAAGCGCAAGCCCATAGGAGCCCCAGACGTAAACGCCATACCCGCCCATGGCAATGAAGTCACTCAAGCTGTTCCACTTCATGCTGGCACCTTTGCTGCTTTCACCGTCTTATTCCCAAGGGCAACAGCCCAATCGGTATGCGCTTCCCTTTCCAATACGATGGCGCGGGTTCGCTGAAACACCACTGCAAACGCATAGGCCCAACAGGCCACAGTCATCAGCAGCATGGCGTTGAGCATCGTGTCTGCCATTTTAGGCGCCGCGGATATGCTGATGGTTGCTCCCTGATGCAGGGTATTCCACCACCGCACCGAGAAATAGATGATTGGCACGTTGACGGCGCCAATGAGCGCCAGCAACGCGCCAGCGTGGTCAGCGCGGCGCACATCGTCTATCGATTCGGTCAGCGCGATATAGCCCACATACAGGAACAGCAAGATCAATTCGGACGTCAGACGCGCGTCCCACACCCACCACGCCCCCCAAGTGGGTTTGCCCCACAGCGCGCCACTCCACAAGGCAAGAAAGGTGAACATGGCACCGGTGGGCGCGATGGCCCGCGCCACCATCGAAGCCAGGCGCGCGTTGAAAGCCCAGCCGATCACAGCCCATCCCGCCATAACAAGATAAAGAAGCATCGACATCCAGGCCGCCGGCACATGAATGAAGATGATCCGGTAAGCGTCACCTTGCGTGGCGTCGGTCGGCGCTACCAGGAATCCAATGTAAAGGCCTGCCAGCGCAAACAGTATGGCCGCGGCCCACAGCCAGGGCAACAGCTTGTCCGTGAGCGCATAAAACCGGGACGGCGCGGCGAAAGTGAAAAAAGGTTTCAAGGGCTGGTACCAAAAAGCATCGCTGAAAATGCAGAAATCTACCTCACGAAGTCGAGATGCGCAACGCAGCTGCCGCCGCTGGCGGCGCACCCACCAGCGCCAGGAGAAGTAGCGCTGCCAACAGCGAAAAATGCCCGCTCGCCGAGAGGCCGGCATCCACCATCGCAACCGCACCACTACCGAAAACAAGCACCGGTATGCAGAGCGGCAAAACCAGCAAAAGTATCAGAACACCACCGCTTCGGAGTCCCAGCGTGAGCGCGGCGCCAATACCACCGAGCAGACTTAACACCGGCGTCCCGAGGCACAGGCTTGCCGTCAGCGCGATGATAGCGGTTTGGCGCATATCGAAAAGCAGGCCCAACAACGGCGCAGTCAGGATCAGGGGCAAGCCTGTCAGGAGCCAGTGCGCCAGTGACTTGCCGCCTGCCATCAAGACGGCAGACTGGCTTGATAGCAGCATCTGCTCGAGCGAACCATCCGCGTGATCACTTGCATAGAGCGTACTGAGTGACAGCATGGCCGCCAGCAAAGCACATACCCAAACCACGCCGGGCGCGATCTGCCTCAACGTTTGAGGCTCCGGCCCGACGCCGAGTGGAAAAAGACTGGCTGAGAAAATAAAGAAAGCGACCGGTAACAAGGCTTCGAACCTTCGCCTCCGTGCGAGCCTGAGATCGCGCGCAGCCACAAGCCACAACACGCCCAGACTCATGAGATCTGGCTCCTGCCGAGTTCAAGCTGCCGGACATCCACGCCCACGAGATTCAGCGGCACATGCGAGGTCATGACAACGCCGCCGCCCCGCTCCAAATGTTCTTTTAGCAAACCATTGATGGCTTCGATACCCTCGGCGTCCAGAGAATCGAAAGGCTCATCAAGTATCCATAAACCAGGTTCGCGCTCCAGCGCCAGCCGAGACAGCGCCACGCGACGCCTCTGCCCCTGCGAGAGCGTACGTACAGCAGCATGACGCCGGTGATGAATAGCCAGGCGGCGAAGCGCCATGCTCAATACTTCCTGATCACAGCGCCGCCCGTGCAAGCGGGCAACAAAGTCCAGCGACTCGAAAGCAGTCAGGTCGTCTTTCAGGCCGTTGGTGTGCCCGATGTACACAAGCGTCTTTCGAAAGGCACTTGTGTCTTGGGCGCGGAATGAAAGCTGACCCTCATCGGCGTGCGAAAGTCCGGCCAGAATACGGAGCAGACTGGTTTTTCCGCTACCGTTTGAGCCCCGCAACCAGAGAAGCTGCCCGGGCTCACACTCGAAATCGAGGCCCTTGAAAAGCCATTCACTGGCCCGACGGCAACTCAGGCCTTTTGCGGTCAACCATCTCAGACTGGACAGATCAGAAATCGTAACGCACCCCGAGATAATAAAAAGCCAGATTGGAGGTCTCCGAGCGGGTAGGAGATGTCAGCTTTGACCGTTGGTAAGAAAACTCCGATTCAAGCGATACCTGCTGCAGCGCGCGATAAGTCACGCGCAAACCTGGCGTCCAGCGGGTGTTTTTGAGTCCGGTGTTGTCGCTCTGAGTATAGTAATTCAGCGAAGGCTCGACTTGCCAGTTCGCCCCGAGGGTCGACAGGTTGTTATACGCAAGCAGAGTGCCGCGATAAGTGGGACCGCGCAGAAGACTGGCGTTGAAAAGCTGGGTATCCCGGGCGGAATATAGATTTGAGCCGATCAATTGGCCGCCCACGCTCCAGATGTTTCCGGTACTGGGGCTGCCGGCTGGAAGAATGACCGGAACCGGTTTGACTTCGCCGACCTTGGTGAAGCGAACATCGGTACCGACCTGCCAATTGGCTGAGACCGGTGTCGTAACGCCGATCAGGGCCTGTGTCTGAAATGCGGTAATCCCCCTGACCTGATCCCGCAGCGAGGCAAGCGTGTTGTTTGCCAGCAAATCCTGCAGCCGCCGGGCCGGCGTGGGCAGGTTCGGGTCCGGAAAGAAAAGAATGTTTCCCAAAGACAGAATGGGAGTGGCGCGGCGGTCGTAGAGAAAGTTGAATACGGTCGTATCGGGCAGTTGCCACGTGCCCTGCACGGACGCAATGTTGACCTTCTTCAAGATCGAGTCGTAGTCAAGCTGGGAAAAAGCAGAGACCCCGCCGCTGAAGTAGCGCAGATCGGTACCAATTGCCCTTCTGTCAACGGCACCATCAATGGTTTGCTGGTTGAAATACAGGCTGCCACTGATTTCGTCGGTGATCGCCTCTGCGTCAATCCATGCGCCATAAAGCCTGCGGCGCGTATCCAGCAGCTCGTCGGTGGGCACGCCTGCTACCGCATTGACTTTCCACTTGGGCGCAAACAAATAGCCACCCTGCAGTCCGTCAAAGCGATACAGTACGCCGCCGCCTGTGGGTGACTGGCGTCCGACCCTGAAACTGGTGCCGTTGACGAACGAGCGGCGGTCCAGATAAAGAGCAGACAGCCGGTTTCTGTTGGCGCCGTTCGGACGAAAGTCGGCTGAATACGCATCACGCAGAACAAACCTGGTGTCGCTTTCGGCGTCTCGCTGGCGCCAGTTCAAATCGACCGTCGTCTGAAGCTGCTTTTGGACGGTGTCGGAGATGTCGTTGCTGTTGGCCAGTTGCGGCAATCCGCTAATGGGCGAATCCTGAAACTCCTGCGACCGGGTTTTCGCCTTGCCACCGTAGTAAAAAGCCGACAGCGAGCCGCTCCAGGGGGACGCAGGTTCCTCGGCAACCCTGACTTCGGGCGTTGCGGCTTTCTCCGGAAGGGCTGCCAGTTGGGCGCGTATGCGGTCGCTCGCCCCGCCCGTCGGAAAGAGCGTCAAATACAGCTCGAACTCGCTGCGCGCACCAGCAACATCACCGAGTTTCAGCCGTGTCTGGCCAATCAGTTCCTGCGCCTGGCGGGTCGAGGACGTCGGCGGAAGATTGAGAAGCTCGCTCAGGGGCGGCAGCGCCGCTGCGTTGTCGCCGCGGTCGAATGCGGCCTGGCCAGCGGCAAGCAAAGTCTGCGCCCTGTCATTCAGCTCGGCGGGGGTCAGTGCGCCAGGGTGGCCGGCAGTCTGCAGCGGCGCACCCGGAGTTGCCGGAATTGCCGGCGGAGCAGAAGGCAAGCTCGATACGACGGCATTGGGGAAGCGCCTGAGCAACAGATTTCGCGCGCTTTCAGCCTCGGGCAACGAGGCGAAATAACCGACATTGGTGTCCAGTACGGGCTTTCCACCCACCAGCCTCGTGGAGGTGAAAGTTTCGTAATCCTGAAGCGTGGCGGGAATGGATATCACCACCGAAGGATCCGGCTGCGGGGAAGCCGGAATGGTCACGAAATAGGGACGCGCAGCCCGGCTGGCCGGTGTCGGCGTGGCCGATGCTGACGGCAACCGAACCGCCGCGCCGAGACCTTCGAGAACGATTTCAATGGTCTTGTTGCCCCGGCCTGCCCGAACCGAGTAACGCGTGGGCGAGGTGAAACTGATGACGAGCTTACGGTTCAGGCTGGTGCTGTCCACCGTTTCGTCTGTGATGATGATTTGCGGCAGGCCGTCCCCGCTGACGATCTTGCGCTGGCCCGCCAGCAGACTCGGGTTGTCGCGCGCTGGCAGGACGTTATAGAACACCTGCCCGAGATCGCCCGCCCGCGATGTGACAGTGCGGCGGTATTGGATCGGGATGACGAAGCGTATGGACGCGATCGCGTTCGCGCCGTCCCGCCGCACATCGACTTCCTCAATCAACTGCGCGTTGACCACTGCCGAAAGGCAGTACAACGGTAAACCAGCACCCAGCCACCTACTACATGTTTTCATAAGATTTTTATAAGAAATAGGCCTCTAGCCCATATAAAACCTGCGCAAGCAGCTATCGAAAACATAGCGCCAAAGCTGCACCCTCACGATGTGCACGACGCGTGTTGAGCCCAACAAGAGTCGGCTGGCCCGAATTTCGCACCATTTCGATTCCTGCCATGGCGTTGCTTCATCAATTCCAGTTGGTATACGTGGCGCCTCGGGTGCCGAGCGGGCGATGGCAGCCGGACTCCGAACAGTCAATGGCCGGCGGGGTCTTCGTCCGGTGCGTCAGCGCCTTCTTCTCCATGTTACCCAGATAGTTGGTGCCCGAGGCATGGCAGGCCTTGCACGAACCCGCGCCCCCACCGAGGCTGTTGTTGTGGTTCATGCGCACCGTCGTCCAGCTCGTGGTGCCGGTGTGGCAAGTATTGCAGTCCATGGCTGCGCCATTGAGCAATTGCACCTCCGGGATGTGATTGACCGGCTTGGCAAGCGCGCCCGTACGGCCTTGCGAGACATAGCTGCCGTTGTGACACGACTTGCAAGTCGATGTAGTGACCACGCTATGGTTCATGGTCGCGCCGGCGAAACTGGTTTGGGAGCGATGGCACGAGTCACATTTCGCGACGCCGCCGACAACCGGAATATGCGTTGCAGGTTTTCCCTTGGCCGCAGAGCCGTTATGACAGTTGTCGCAGGTTCCCGTGCCCACAGCATTGGCAGGCGAATGTGCAAACACCACGGTCAGCCAGCTCGCGGTCGAGCGATGGCAGCTCTCGCAGTTGGTCACGCCCACGTGTACCGGTGTGTTCGGACGGCCGCGGGCCGGAGAAAACAGACCGGTGTGGCAACCGGCACATTGCCCAACGACAGACACGTTGCCGTGAAAGCGCGCAGGCGCCCAGGCGGCAAAGCCGCTTCGGTGGCAGGTGTCGCAGTTGGTGATGACCACGCCCGTCAACGTCTGATAAGGAATATGCGTCGCTGGCCGCGCATCGGCTGGCGGGAAGGCGCCACTGTGACAGCTCGCGCACTGGTTGGCCACGATGACCTGGGTGTGATTGAAACGTGACGGCAGCCAGGCGGTGGTGGTGTGGCAACTGATGCAATTGGCCGCACCGACGGGAACGTGCCGCGCCGACTTACCTGTAGCCGTGGTGCCGTTGTGGCAAGTTGCGCAATTGGTCGCTGCGGTGAATGTGCTGTGATTGACCCTGGCACCAGCCCAGCCAGTGGTGCGGTGGCAGCTTTCGCAGTTCGTCACGCCGGTATGGGTGGGCGTGTTGGGTTTGCCGACCGCGGGCGAGAAGCTCCCGTTATGGCAGCTTGAGCATTGGGCGCTGACCGTCACATTGCTGTGAAAGCGCGCCGGTGCCCAGGCCGCGAACCCGCTTTTGTGGCAGGTGTCGCAGTTGGTGATGACCACGCCGGACAGCGTCTGATAGGGAATATGGCTGGCGGGCCGTGCGTCTGCCGGCGGAAACGCGCCGCTGTGACAGGTAGAGCATTGGTTGGCGGCAGCCGTCTGCGTGTGGTTGAAGCGCGATGGCCTCCAGGCCGTAACCGTGTGGCAGCTGACGCAATTGACAGCACCCGCAGGAATATGAGTGGGCGGTTTTCCCGAGGCGGCGCTGCCGTTGTGGCAGCTGGCGCAATTGGTGGCCACGGTAAATCCGCTGTGATCGACCCGTGCGCCGGCCCAGCCCGTGGTGCGGTGACAGGTTTCGCAGTTGGTCACGCCCGCATGGATGGGTGTGTTTGGCTTGCCGACAGCGGTCGGGAAGCTGCCGTTATGACAGGTCGAGCATTGAGCTGCCACCGAAACGCTGGTGTGCAACTTCGCTGGCGCCCACGCGCCGAAGCCGGACCGGTGGCAGGTGTCGCAGTTGCTGACCACGACACCGGTCAGCGTCTGATACGGAATATGGTTGTTGGGCCGGCCGTCGGCGGGCGGGTAGGCCCCGCTGTGGCAGGTCGAGCACTGGTTGGTCACCACAAACTGCGTATGGGTCCACGAGCTTGGTTTCCAGACCGTGGTCGAGTGGCAACTGATGCAGTTGGCATTCACCGGAATGTGATTGGCGGGTTTGCCTGTTGCCGCAGTGCCGTTGTGGCAGCTGGTGCAATTGGTGGCAGCTGTAAAACCGTTGTGGTTGACTTTGGCGCCGACCCAAGCATTGACAGTATGGCAAGCGACGCAATTGGCAGTCGTTGCAAGATGGTTGCCAGGCTTGCCAGTCGCCAGAGTACCGTTGTGACAACTTGCGCAATTGGTTGCTGATGTGAAGGTGCTGTGGTCCACCTTCGCTCCCGTCCAGAAGGTTGTCTTGTGGCAGGTACCGCAGTTTGCGCTGGTTGCCACATGGTTGCCGGGCTTGCCGCTCGCTACTGTGCCGTTGTGGCAACTCGCACAGTTGGTCGCGACCGTAAACCCGCTGTGGTCTATTTTCGCGCCGGTCCAGGCGGTGGTGCGGTGGCAACTGGCGCAATTGGCATTGGTCGCGACGTGATTGGCGGGCTTGCCGCTGGCGTTGGTTCCGTTGTGGCAGCTGGCGCAGTTTGTGGCTGCGGTAAATCCGCTGTGATCGACCTTCGCGCCAGCCCAGGTCGTCGTCTTGTGGCAATTTTCGCAACTGACCACACCGGCATGAATCGGCGTGGCCGGCTTGCCAACGGCTGGCGGAAAGCTGCCACTGTGGCAGCTGGAGCATTGCGTAGTCGCAGTGACATTGCTGTGAAAGCGCGCTTGCGTGAAGCCCTGTGTGTTGTGGCACGTCTCGCAGCTCGCCTGCGTCGGAATGTGATTGACAGGTTTGACGGTGTTGGAGCGGGCAATTCGCAAACCGCTGGTATGGCAGCTGGTGCAATCTTTGGGTGTGCCTTTGAACACGCCCGATATATGGCACGACTCACAACGCTGGGACGTATGCACGCCAGTCAGCGGAAATCCGGTTTTCAAATGATCAAAATTGCGAAGGGTCGTCTGTGCAAGTGCCTGACCGCTCAGCAGCACAAGCATCAGCGCAAGCGAATACCGAAGCAACCACGTCAAAGGGCCTGAAAAGGCCGATTGCTGTTTCACATTCATAGGATCCCCCGTTCGCCCGACTTCCAGGTCGAGGGCTCTTGGGCCCGTCGCATGAAATGGCTACTCGCCCCCAAAACCGGCGTGTTTGCTGCGGCCCACTCCCCGGGTTGCAGCATGGAGCTACCGATTCGTCCCTTTAATTTTTTCCATCCATCGGTCAGGTGACAGGTTTCGCACCGCATGCCAAACTGGCCGTCGTGGGTATCGTCCGCACGATGGCAGGCTATGCAAGTGCTGCCCACAGGCGCCGATTCCTTGCCCTTGGGTGCTTCCTGCTTGTGGCAGCTTTCGCACTTGACCTTTTTATGTGCGCCGTCCAACGGGTACTTGGTGCGCTTGGTGTGGTCGAAATCCCAAATCGTCCATGCACGGGTGTTGTGGCAACTTTCGCAGCGCTCTCCAAACTTGAGCTTGTGTTTGTCTTCCTTCTTGTGGCAGGAATAGCAGTCCCGTGGCGTTTCCCTGAAGAGGGTGTTCTTGTGGCAGTCCTTGCAGACGATGGCAATGTGTTTTCCGGTCAACGGAAACCGGCTCAGGTTATGGTCAAACTTGTCGACCTTCCAGGAGCGGTCGCTATGGCACTGTTCGCACTGCTTTCCCTGCTGACCTTCATGCTTGTCATCCTTTTTGTGACAGCTGTAGCAGTCCAGCGGCGTGTTGCGATAGCTTTTCAGATCCTTGTGGCAGCCGCTGCACTTCAGTTTTGCCTCAGCATGTGCATTGCGAAGCTGAAACTTGGTGGAGTCATGGTTAAAACGGCCTGCTGTCGTCTTCCAGTCTCGCTCAGTGTGGCAATCCGCGCAGGCCTTTCCCAAAGTGCCCTCGTGCTTGTCTTCCTTCTTGTGGCAGCTGTAGCAGTCCTTGGGCGCCTCTTTGAACATCGCACTTTTGTGGCAGTCCTTGCAATCTGCCTGCACGTGCTTGCCCAGTAGTGGAAAGCTGGTCTGGTCATGATTGAACTTTGCCGGCTCTTTCCAGCTGCGTTCGCTGTGACAGCTTCCGCAGTCGCGTCCCAAGGACTCCTTGTGCTTGTCGTCTGCCTTGTGACAGGCATAGCAATCAGCACTCAGCTTGACGCGATAGATATTTGCTTTGTGGCAATCGGTGCATGACGCCGTGCGATGCTTTCCGCGCAATACGTATTTGGTATCAATGTCATGGTTGAAGGTCGACGGCTTCCATGCCTTGGTGCCGTGACAGCTTTCACATTTCTCACCAAACTGCCCCTTGTGTCCTTTCTGGTCATCATCTTTTCGATGGCAGCCGATGCAGGTTCGGGGCGTATCTTTGTAGTCACTGGTTTTGTGACAGCCGCTGCACTTCACATCAATGTGCTTGCCTGTCAATGAAAACCGGGTTTTTTCGTGGTCAAAACGGGTAGTTTCTTTCCAGCCGACATCCGAATGGCAGTCTGCGCATTTAGACCCCAGTGAGCCCTTGTGAACGTCATCCTTGCGATGACATGCGTTGCATTCTTGTGGTGCTTCACGATACTTCTTGCCGGTGACATGGCACTTCTCGCACTCGACTTTCTGGTGTTTGTTGCGAAGCGCGTAATCAGTCTGGCTGTGATCGAACTGCTTCTTGTCAAGCAATACGATCTGGGCGCTACGCCCTTTGTGATCGGTGTGGCATGTATTGCAGGCTTGCGGCTTGAGCCGACCGTGATAGCCTGACCTGGCACGCATATCAGCCGCGACGTCCTTGTGGCAACTCATGCAAAGCCCGTCCTGTGCCTTGCGGTCGAACTTGACATGACATTGCGAGCAATCGTTTTCCAGTTTCACGTGACCCTGGATCAGCTTTCCGGGCGCCAGAATGGACTCGATGCCCTGCGCACGTGCGCCCGCTCCAAAAATACAGGTGATCCACAAGACGACGAACCATAGGAGAAGCCGCAACTGAAGAATGTTTTGCCATCGTTGCAATCGGGGTCCTGCCACTCAATAAGCGTGAACGGCAATCACATGCACGATCGCGCTGATGATCAGCAAATAGACAAACGGAACATGCGCTACGTGCCAAAGGGAAAACAGCCGCTCGTACGCGGTGTACTGCGCAACGCGGACGACGGACCTCAGATACCGCCGAATCAGCTTGCGCGCCAGGCGCTCGCGTCTGGCTACGCTGTCGCCGTCCCAACCCGTCTCCTGAGCCAGTTGGCGTAGCGGCTGCTGCACGTCTGCGGTACAGATTCGGTAGGTGATCCACTGCTTCACAGGCAACCAGAACACCCGGCGCAGGCAAATCGAAAAATCAGGCCGAACGCTTACCTCGCCGTCGGCAAATTCTTTAAGGTGTTTTTCGACTGCTGGAGCAAAGCTCAGGCGGGAACGCGCTTCTCGCTGGTGCAAACCAGCCCTTGCTTCCAGATCCCGCAAGGTAGTCTGCTCGCCATGCATGCCGCGGTTGATCCGGGCGTAAATGAAACGCCCCACGATGCCACTGAGCGCCACAATCAGCATGCTGTACAGCGCCACAGCCGAGTTCAGCGACCGCACCTGAAACGTGGAATGCAACAGGATCAACAGTGGGGCGCCTACACCCAGGCACATGTGAACCCAGAACCACCATTTCACCCGGCCCCAGTTTCTGGCGAACCTGAAATGTTTGCGCAGCGGATAAGTGAACAGGAGCAGCATCATGACGCCGCCAGCGACGCCGAGCCAGTAACCGATGTCGTCACCCGCATCAAAGTAGCCGCGCCGGCTGACTCGCCACGTGAGCCAGGTCAAGCCGACCAGTGTCAGATACACGATCGCGTCGCCTGACAGCAACCGGACCGACGCCGCCGGCTTCGGATTCGCTCCATCCGGACGTGGCAGGCTCAAGGCAGATGGGTGAGTCATATAAAAATCGAACGATGAGAGGGAACGGCGATGTTTGTAATATCCAAGTCTCAGCAGGACCCTGAACCCGAAAACTGCTGCTTCAGAATCAGAAATCTAGCGATGCAAGCTTGACCGTAGTTGAAGGCTATCACCCCTGGTTGTAAGCAAAAACATAGATAGTAATGATATGTAATTTAAATGAACTATTTTTATTCATTTTTTTAAGCATATTTATTACATATAAAGCCTGCCATCGTCAGTGACTGCTTACATTTAGTCGTATTTACACTTACGAATTTAACCTGGATTGATACCAAAGGCCGTTGCAGCCTACCCACTTTGGGGGAGTTCGCGAATGTGCCAGGCTAAGTCAGGGGGCAAGCGCCGGGGAGGAAAAATCCGGGCTTGACTGTGAATGGCGAGTCCACGGGGACCCCGCGTCCGAGACGAAGCCTGCACAGCAGATCTCAGCTATGGCAGGTCTCGCTGCCGACTTCGCGGGCGGGCGCCGGTGGCCAGCAGGCTCACTCTTCGGGTGAGCCCAGAGCCGCCAATTCGGGGGAAACGTTATGCCAGCTGAAGTCGAATCGGCCCGAATGCTGATGCCCCGACTGTCTGGCAATCTTCAGCGCGTGGCGTGTACCCGCCAGCACACTGTCGATCAGGGGAATATCCACCTCACCCTGAATATCGGCCGCCAGGCCAGCCAATCCGGCGCCCCCCAGGATCACGGCCTTTGCCTTGAAATTGCTTGCCGCTTCCCGGCATGCCTTCGCCAACAGGATTCTTGCCGCGGCCGGGTCTTCAGCCAGTTGAGCGCCACTGGGCGTGACGGTATGAACTCCCGCAAGAAGCTGGCTATACCCGAGTGTTTGCGCAAGCCGCTGGAGCATCGGCTTCCACCGCTGGCCGCCGGTGACGATCGCGAACTGCCCATGGCCAGAAGCTTCCACGAACGACGCCTCGGCCAACCCCGTGACGGGCACCTGACTGGACTCGCGCAATGCCAGAAGGCCAGGATCCCCGAAGCAGCCGATCAGGATTGTGTGCGGTGGCGGCTGTTCCGGCGCCAGTGCGGCCGCCCATGCATCAAGCGTGGCGTGCCCGGCTACGGCGTAACTGGCCTCGCAGGCGATGTACGGCGCACCGAAGCGCGCGGTGACCGCGCGAACGACGACCTCGGCGCCGGCGATGGCCCTTGCATGGGTTTCCAGCAGCGTGGTGATGCGAGGGGTGGTATTGGGATTGATGATCAGTAAGCGGACGGAAGTCACTGCACAGCCTTTTGAAGGAGTCACCTCAGAAACGATCAAGGCACTTGGGGTGCATATCCGGGCACGCTGCCCCGCTGCCTGTTCAGGTACCCGGCAATGTAGTCGACGACCGTTGCGGCCATGCACCTGCCTTTTTCAACAGTGGCTTTGGCAGGCGCGCCGGTGGCACCGTTGGGCGTGAGCTCCTCAAACAACCAGATTTCCTTGATGATGCTGTCAACTTGCGGGATCGCACCGCGCGCATGAGCCATGTCAACCCATTGGGGAAACAACTCCAGCCCCATCGAAGTTTCAGCTTCACCGCCGTGACCCCAGCCGGACCAGACTTCAAACAAATCAGGCGGGCACAACTGACCGACAGGCATCCACCAGTCCACCCCCGCCAATTGAATTTCAGGATGCGCGAGTTTGGTGTCGCGCGCGGCCGTTTCCCAGCACGGCATATTGCCGTCATGCCCGTTGAGCACGAAGATACGGTGAATTCCAGCCAGCGCCAGTGACTCGAAGATGTCGCGGAAAAGCGCGATGGTGGTCGCGCTCGACAGGCTGATCGACATCGGTTGATGGCGGTAATGGTGACTCATGCCGAAAAACGTGGGTGGCAATACAAGGCTATGGGGCACCTTTGCACCCACGCGCAAGGCAAGCGCATGCGCCGTGAGCGCATCCATGCCGAATGGCAGGTGATCACCATGGCTTTCGCAGGAACCGATCGGCACGATGGCCGTGTCGTACTTGCCCTCGCCCAGAGTGCGGGTGTTCAGCAGCTCAAACTGCGTGGCCTGGGTGTCGGGACTGTGCTGGGCATGCATGATGGGCTCCTCTTGAAAAAACCGGCACAACAGCCGAAACGACAGCCCGATAAATAACTGATCAAGGCCGGGGCTTCAGCCAGCGACTGACCGCCAGGGCAAGGCCCATGACGATAAACGAGACCAAGGTGGTGACGGTGCCCAGTGCGTAGATGGATGGCGTCGTCACTGTGGTGGTCAGGCCCTGCAGCTCCAGCGGCAGGGTGTTGACGTCGCCAATGGCCTGCGACGTGCGGGCAATTTCGTCCCAGCTCAAGGTGAAACCGAACATGCCGATACCCACCACGGCCGGCGCAATCAGCGGCAACACGACGTGACCAAAGCCCTGCCAGGGCGTGGCGCCCAGGTCGCGAGCGGCTTCCTCGTAGGCAGGATTGAAGCGATTGAAAACGGCAAACATGATGAGCAGGCCAAAGGGCAGTGTCCAGGTCAGATGCGCGCCCAGCGCTGAAGTGAACAATCCCAATGCGGTCCCGTAGTTTTCCAGCGCGCTTTGCATGCCGAGCATCTCCATTACTTTCTTGATGCCGGTGTCAACAAGCCGAAACTCCAGGCCGATTCCCAGGGACACGATGATGGACGGCATGATCAGGCTGGCCACCACGACAAAGAAAAGCGTGTTGCCTCCGGCCAGCTTTTTCCGGAACGCAAGCCCCGCCAGTACCGAGAGCACCACGGTGAACCCCATCACAACCAGACCCAACCCCAGTGAACGGCGAAGTGCAGCGCCAATGTCCACCACACCCAGCCCTTCGGCGAGCTGGTAGAACCAGTGCAGCGACACGCCTCGCAGCGGAAAGGTCAACCCACCTTCAGGACCCTGAAAACTCAGCACCACAATGACCAGCATCGGGCCGTACATAAAGAGCACGAAGAGCGCAAAAAAGGCGGCCAGGAGCCAGAAGCTGACAGAGCGTTTTTCCCGGGCCACGCTAAAGTTCTTTCCGGATATCGACCAGCCGGGTCAACGCCCAGATGATCATCAGCACAATCGCCAGCAAAATCACGGCATTCGCGGCGGCGAGCGGAAACTGCAGATACGAGGTCTGCACCTGAATGATCTTGCCGACCGACGCGATCTGCTGGCCGCCCATCACACCGATGGTGACGAAGTCGCCCATCACGATGGTGATGACGAAAATCGAGCCAATGATGATGCCGGTGCGCGACAGCGGAATGATGACGTTCCAGAGCGTCTGCCAGGTTGACGCGCCCCCGTCGCTGGCCGCTTCAATCAGACTGCGGTCGATGCGCATCATGGAATTGAAAATCGGCACGATCATGAACATGGTGTACAGGTGTACAAAAGCCAGTACCACCGAGAACTCTGAGAACAGCAGCCATTCCACCGGTTGCTCCACCAAACCCACACCCACCAGGATTTGATTGACCAGCCCGTTGCGCCCCAACAAAGGCACCCACGAAATCATCCGGATCACATTCGACGTCCAGAATGGAATCGTGCACAGCACGAAGAGCAATGTCTGCACGTTGCTGGAGCGCACATGAAAAGCCAGAAAATAAGACACCAGAAAGCCGATCACCAGCGTGATCAGCCAGACCAAAAGGCAGAACTTGAATGTCGACAGATAGGTTTTGAAGGTCACGCACAGGTCGGACGTGTTGGCGCAGCCTTCAAAGATGGCGACGTAATTTTTGGGCGTGAAGGCCGGCAGCAATTCGTATTCGTTGAAGTCCCAGAAGCTGACCATCAGGATCAACGCCAGAGGGATCAGAAAAAACAGCGCGAAAACGGCCGTCAATGGCGCGGCTTGCCACCAGGCTGCAACACTGCGGCCCGGCACTTTGGCAACAGCCGATCGAAGAACAACGGCAGGAGCGCTCATGCGGAACGAAAAAGTTGCCGAGACACAGCGGAACCGGCTTCGCCGGGCCGCAGGTGTCGCCCCCTGCAAGGGGGGAGGGTGTTACACGAAGTGAACATCAACAGGGGTGTGCCAATTTTTGCCGGGCCGCAGCGGTCGCCCCCTGCAAGGGGGGAGGACGCTACACGCAGTGAGCGTCAACGGGGGTGTGCTCAACCTCTACGCTGCTACGAATTCATTCCACTTCTGGACCATGTAGGTGTTCTCGTCCATCAGCGCGTTCCAGCAGGCGATTCCGCCCATGCGGGTCTCGTAACTGCCGCCATCACGCACCGCGCCGGTCTTGGCCAGCACATCACCCTTGGGGCTCTTGATGTCCTGCGTGGCCGGCTTGCCTTCCATCCAGTAGGCCCATTCGTAGGGTTCCATCTTGGCCTTCGCGGTTTCCAGCACGGCGCTGTAGTAGCCCTGGCGGTTGAGGTACGCGCCGGCCCAGCCATCGAGGAACCAGTTGATGAACTCGTAGGCGCCGTCGAGCTTGCGGCCCGACAGCGTCGTCGGCAAGCCGAAGCCTGCCGCCCAGGCGCGATAGCCTTCTTTCAGTGGCTGGAAGGTGCATTCGATCCCCTTGGACCGCACGGCAGTCACCGCCGGGCTCCACATCGACTGAATGACAACCTCACCGGACGACATCAGGTTGACGGACTCGTTGAAGTCTTTCCACAGCGCGCGGAACTGGCCCGCCTTCTTGGCCTCTATCAGCGTCTTGATGGTGAGATCAATTTCCTTCTTGGTCATGTTGCCCTTGTCAGGGTATTTGTAAATGCCTTTGGCCTCAACGACCATGGCCGCGTCCATGATGCCGATGGATGGAATATTGAGAATCGAGGCCTTGCCCTTGAACTCCGGGTTCAGCAACTCAGCCCAGGAGCTGATGGGGCGCTTGATCAGATCAGGCCGAATTCCCAGCGTGTCTGCGTTGTAAACCGTCGGAATCAGCGACATGAACTGCGTGGGACTCGTCGCGAATACCTTCGACTTTTCGCCTTCAAGGTAAATCACCTTGCGGGGCGCCGTACCCTGGTCGCCGACCTTTTTGCCGCCCACTTCGCCCTTGGTGAACAGCGTGGTGATCTTGTCTGCGTTCTTGATGCGTTTGGTGTCAATACCTTTGAGATTTCCGGTGGGAACGACTTTCTTCAATGAAAAATACTCGATGTCGATCAGGTCAAAACTGTTGGGCGCTGTCACCGCGCGTTTGCTCACGTCGTCAGTCGTCACCGCGACGTACTGGATTTCGATCCCGGTATCCGCCTTGAACTTGTCTGCAATCGCCTTGTCCTGGTTGACGGCGGTGCCCAGATAGCGCAGCACGATTTTTTCCTGCGAATGAACGGCCGGAAAGATGCCTGAGGCCAGAATGCCGGCCGTGCCTTTGAGCACGCTTCGGCGCTGCAGGCTGCTGACGCTGGCGCAGCTGGAAATGTCTTTCAAAACGTCTGACATGTTGAAATCTCCTTGGGTTGAACGACTGAATTTTCGGCAAAAAGCACGGGAGGTCTGATTGCTGGCCTGCCTTAAACAGCAATCGCGGGAACGGCTTGGAGCGAGTGCGCAGCTTCGGGCGACCACGACAGTTGCACCTTATCGCCGAGCGAAAAGGGGGACTGGGTAAATTGGGATTCAGACAGCATCACTGAAAGTTCTGCTGTTGTGGACGCGCTTTGCGACGTGCCCGGGTTCTGCAGTCCCAGCAGCACGTAGGTTCCCTGGTATTCCACATCGGTGACGACGGCATGCTTGCTGTGCGGCCCATCAGGCAAGGTATCGCGGGCCATTGAGATCTGGATCTGGTCCGTGCGCACGCCGACTTTGCCTGCGGGGGTGTCAAGCACGTTGTGGCCACCCATGAAACGCGCCACAAATTCGCTGGCTGGCCGGTTGTAGATGTCGTGCGGCGATCCGACCTGCTCGATCTGCCCGTCGTTCATCACGACCATCGTGTCGGCCAGCGCCATGGCCTCTTCCTGCGAATGCGTCACATGGATGAAGGTCAGGCCCAGCTCTTTTTGCCAGCGACGCAGCTCGGCCCGCATCTGGATGCGCAGGAACGGGTCAAGTGCCGACAACGGCTCATCCAGCAGCAACACGCGCGGCTGCGTGATCAGCGCGCGGGCCAGCGCCACGCGTTGCTGCTGGCCGCCCGACAGTTCATGCGGCTTGCGCTGCGCCAGTGCGCCCATGGCCACGCGTTCCAGCAGGTGCTGCGCGGCTTGGTGGCGTTCTGACTTGCCAATGCCTTTCATCTTGAGGCTGAAGGCCACGTTGTCGAGCGCCGACAGGTGCGGAAACAGGGCAAAACTCTGAAACATCATCGCCGTGCCGCGCGCGGCCGCTGGCAGGTCAGTGATGTTGCGGTTTTCCAGCAGGATATCGCCGCTGGTCACGGATTCGTGGCCCGCAATCATGCGCAGCGTCGTGCTTTTGCCGCAACCCGAAGGCCCCAGCAGGCAGCAGTAACTGGCGCTGGCAACCCGCAGGGAAATGTTGTCGACCGCAGGCTTGCCGGGGCCAAAGCGTTTGGTCAAACCAATTACCTCGACACCAGCCGCCTGCAAGCTGTCCAGAGCGTTCATGCCGCAATGTATCGCAAAGCCTGTGCCAGCTTCAGGCTTTTTTTCTGCGGGCGCCTTGAGAAGTGGCAAGGCGCAGCCGGTCCCATCTGGTGCATGCCGACGCGTCAATCGGGTGCGCAGACAATCACTCCGCACCTTCTTGGCGCAAATAATTCATTTTTCGTTTTGTTGATTTATTTCATTCATTTTGCTATCGTAGATGCGCCGTGACACCGTTATCTCTGTTCGCAACCTGTCCCTTCAACCTCGTAGCCATCAGGAGCAAGACCCCATGAAATTCAAACAATTCGCCGCCTCACTCGCCCTCACGATCGCTGCCGCGACTCCCGCCCTCGCCGCCGACTGGACGGTTGGCGCCAACATCGGCAATGTGCCCTGGGAATTCCAGGACGCCTCGGGCAAGTTCGTCGGTTTTGAGATCGACCTTGTCAACGAAGTGGCCAAGCGTGCCGGCAAAACCGTGCAGATCGAGAACATTCCGTTCAACGGCCTGTTCCCGGCGGTACAGTCGGGTCGTATTCAGATCGCGATTTCTTCCATCACCATCACGCCGAAGCGGCTCGAATCGCTGGCCTTCGCCCAACCCTACTACGACAGCGACCAGTCCCTTTCGGTGCTGAAAACCGCGAAGATCAACAAACTGGAAGACCTGTCGGGCAAGACAGTGGGCGTGGACACCGCATCGACCGGCGACATCTACGCGACCGAGAACACAGCCAAGCTGAAGATCGCCAAAATCTCGCGCTACGAAGGCCTGGCACCGGCCATGCTTGACCTGGCTTCCGGACGCATCGATGGCTACATCAGCGACATTCCGGCGGTCGAGTACTACATCAAGGACAAGCCGCAGTACCGCATCGCCGCACGCATCCCAACCGCCGAGCGCTACTCGTTCATGTTCGCCAAGACGTTTGCCGATGCAGGCAAGATCAACGACATTCTGACGGCGATGAAAAAGGAAGGCTTTGTGGCCGCGACCCACAAGAAATGGTTCGGCACCACGCCGCCCGCCACCTCATCCAGCGTCAAAGTCATGGACGTGCCGAAACTCTGAGCGGTTTTGTCCAAAGCTCGTCGCTGGCGTCCACGGGGCAGGCTCACCCACATACGCTGCCCGCCCTGCGGCTGATCCCAACATCGGCCGTCTATTCGCTATTGTTTTAATAGCTGCTTGCGCATGTGTTACCTGGGCTAGCGGCCTAAAACACCCTTAAAACAGGCTCCAACACGCCTTTGCAGGCACTTCGGCCCCCGATGGATCTGATCAACACTTTTTTCAACTGGCCGGTGTTCCGCGATGCCCTTCCGCTGCTGCTCGAAGGGCTGTGGATCACGATCTTGCTGGGTGCCGTCAGCATCGTCGCCGGGCTCGTCACTGGCTTGTTGATGGCGCTGATCCGGCTCTACGCAATTGCCCCGCTGCGCGCCACAGCCCGCATCTAAATCGACGTGTTCCGCTCGATTCCGTTGCTGGTCTTGCTGGTGCTGGTGTACTACGCCCTGCCCTTCGTCGGTATCCGGCTCACGTCGTTCACGGCAGCGGCAACGGCCCTCACGCTGGTGTCATGTGCCTACACCGCTGAAATTTTCCGCGCCGGTATCGAGGCCCTGCCCAAAGGCCAGTTCGAAGCCGCCGACGCGATCGGGCTCGGATTTTTCAGCAGCATGCGCGACGTGATTCTTCCGCAGGCCTTTCGCATCGTCGTGCCGCCGCTGACCAGCAACTGCATCAATGTGCTGAAAGACACCGCGCTGGCCTCCGTCGTCGCCATGCCCGATCTGCTCAAGCAGGCGACGCAGGCGCAGGCCCTGGCCGCCAACCCGACGCCGCTGATCGGCGCGGCCTTTCTGTATTTGCTGCTGCTGCTGCCGCTGGTGCGTCTGGTCGGCTATTTCGAGGCGCGGCACCGCGCTTCCACACGCTAGGGTTTAGCGGCATGACAGCACTTATACAAATTCGCGGGCTGTGCAAGTCCTACGGCGCTTTCGAAGCGCTGCATGGCATTGACCTTGACGTGGTTGCCGGCGAGGTAGTCGTGGTGGTCGGGCCATCAGGCTCGGGCAAATCGACCTTGATCCGCTGCATCAACCTGCTTGAGAACTACCAGGGCGGCGAGGTGCTGGTTGACGGCGAAAAAGTCGTGCGCGGCCCGGGCCTGGCGCGCGTGCGTGCAGAAGTCGGCATGGTGTTCCAGAACTTCAATCTGTTCCCGCACATGACGGCGCTGGCCAACGTGGCGCTCGGCCCGCTGCGCGTCAGGCACATGCCCAAAGCTGCTGCCGAAGCGCGCGCGCAGGCGCTGCTAGACAAAGTCGGCTTGGCCGAGCACGCCCGCAAGCTGCCGGGGCAGCTGTCAGGCGGCCAACAACAGCGCGTGGCCATTGCGCGGGCGCTGGCAATGGAGCCCAAGGTCTTGCTGTTCGACGAACCGACTTCCGCGCTTGACCCCGAAATGGTCGGCGAAGTGCTGGACGTGATGCAGGCGCTGGTGCGCACGGGTGTGACGATGGTGATCGTCACGCACGAGATGGGTTTTGCGCGCCGCGTGGCCAACCGCGTGATCTTCATGGAGGCCGGCCGCGTCGTGGAGCAGGCACCGCCCGAAGCATTTTTCACCGCACCGCAAGAGCCGCGCACCCGCGCTTTTTTGCAGGCGATCTTCAAACACTGATCTGCGAGGCCCCATCTGCCTGCT
>JANNKV010000034.1:0-34153 GCA_031396485.1 Polaromonas sp.
TTTCGCAGCGATCCGCGAAGTGCGGGCAAAGTGCTTAATACCGGTCTTTGGCGTTTTACCCGCCACCCCAATTACTTCGGTGATGCCTGCACATGGTGGGGCAAGGACGAAGACCACGCAGTCGAACTGGCCAACGCGACCCAGTTCGGCCTGGTCGCCGGCATCTGGACGCTGCACGGCGCGCGCCAGTTCCGCATGGCCAAGCGCGTCAAAAGCGGCCAGGTGTTCATCAACAACTACGGCGCCGGCGGCGGGGTCGAGTTGCCGTTTGGCGGTGTGAAGTCGTCGGGGTATGGGCGGGAAAAGGGGTTTGAGGCGCTTTATGGGTTCACGACTTTGAAGACGGTGGCTGTGAGGCATGGGTGATCAAACAAATATGACCGAGGGCCCAACCGGCCTAATGCTCTTCCAAAAAGCTGGCTCTTTGCAATTGACATTACGTACGATAAAACGTACCATTGCCTCATGAACATCGTCACCGCATCGGAAGCCCGCGCCAACCTCTATCGCCTGATAGACGAAAGCGCTGCCTCGCATCACCCGGTCGTGATCAGAGGCAAGCGGAACACGGCAGTGCTGGTGTCGGCTGAAGATTGGGCGTCGATTCAGGAAACGCTTTACCTGACTTCCATCCCGGGCATGCGTGAATCGATTCTGGAAGGCATGAATGCACCCCGCACAGAATTTGTGAAAGAGTCGGAGCTTGACTGGTGACGTGGGAGCTGGCGTTCAGCAAGGCTGCCGCCAAAGACGCCAAAAACCTCGCCGCTGCAGGTCTCAAAGAGAAGACGCAGTCGCTGCTCGACGTATTGCGAGGCAACCCCTGGCAAAACCCGCCGCCTTATGAAAAGCTCGTCGGCGAACTGGCTGGCACCTATTTGCGCCGCATCAACCGCCAGCATCGACTGGTCTACCGCGTCAACGAAAATACCCACCATATCGATATCCTGCGAATGTGGACCCATTACGAATGAAATCGGCCTGTAGCCCAGCAAATTAATGCGCAGGCAGCTATTAACTTCATAGCAAAACAACCGTGAAAGAATCTGTGGACATGCGAGTCAAAGACAAATCCATCATCGTCACTGGCGCCGGTAGCGGGATCGGCGAAGGCATTGCCCGCCGCATGGCGGCTGAAGGTGCGCAGGTCGTCGTCAATGACATCAACGTGGCGATGGGGGACAAAGTGGTGGCGGCGATTGTGAAAGCTGGTGGAACCGCCTCGTTCTTCAAAGCCGACGTGACGAAATCTGCGGAAGTCAAGGCGCTGGTGGCCGCGGCCGTTGAACGCTATGGCAAGCTCGACGTGATGATCAACAACGCCGGCTGGACGCACCTGAACCAGAGCGCGCTGGATGTGAGCGAAGACGACTTCGACAAGTGCTATGCCATCAACGTCAAAAGTATTTACCTGGCCACCATCCACGCCACGCCGGTTTTTCAGAAGCAAGGCGGTGGCAGCTTCATCAACATTGCCTCGACCGCGGGCGTACGCCCCCGCCCGGGCCTGACCTGGTACAACGGCTCCAAAGGCGCGGTGATCACCACGTCGAAATCTCTGGCGGCCGAGCTGGGGCCGGACAATATCCGGGTGAATTGCATCAACCCGGTCTTCAATCCCGACACCGGGTTGTCCGCCGAATTTGCCGGCGGCCCGATTGATGAAGTACGCAAGGCGAAGTTTCGCGCCAGCATTCCGCTGGGCCGGTTTTCAACCGCGCTCGACGTGGCCAACGCCGCGCTTTACCTGGCGAGCGACGAAGCCGACTTCATCAGCGGCGTCTGCCTGGAAGTCGACGGCGCGCGCTGCGTCTGACGTAGCAAGCCCACATCGGTCGAATCGTCAGGGCTATTGGAGTAAATTAGCTCTTTCACCCGCTTGATCCCCCTTAGATCCGGTGTTTTAGCTTCACATTTCAGACATGCTCGAAAAAATCATTCCTCTCGCAGACATTCGCTACGCCGCGCGCGTCCCGACCATTCCTGCGCAGCTCACAGCGCCGACGGGTCTGCTCAGCGACACACTCGCCCGCCCGCTGCGCGACCTGCGCATCAGCGTCACCGACCGCTGCAACTTTCGCTGCAGCTACTGCATGCCGAGCGAGGTGTTCAATAAGGACTACGCTTTTTTGCCGCAGACCTCGTTGCTCAGCTTCGAGGAAATCACGCGGCTGACGAAGATTTTTGTTGCGCACGGCGTCGAGAAAATACGGCTGACGGGCGGTGAGCCGCTGCTGCGCAAGCATCTCGAAGTGCTGATTGAAATGCTGGCGAAACTGGTGACGCCGCAAGGCAAACCGCTGGACATCACGCTGACCACCAATGCATCTCTGTTGGCCAAAAAAGCACAGGCATTGAAAGACGCCGGCCTGCAGCGGGTCACGGTAAGCCTGGATGCGCTCGACGACGCCATTTTTCGCCGCATGAACGATGTGGATTTTCCGGTCGCTGATGTGCTCAAGGGCATCGAAGTGGCGCAAAAAGTCGGGCTGGCGCCGATCAAGATCAACATGGTCGTCAAGCGCGGCACGAACGACGCTGAAATACTGCCAATGGCGCGGCATTTCCGCAATTCGGGCGTGGTGCTGCGTTTTATTGAATACATGGACGTGGGTGCGACCAACGGCTGGCGCATGGACGAGGTGCTGCCGTCGGCCCAAGTGATCGAGCGCATCAACGCCGAATTTCCAGTGACGGCCATCGACCCCAACTACATCGGTGAAACCGCTGAACGCTGGCGCTATGCCGACGGGGCTGGCGAGGTCGGCGTGATCAGCAGCGTGACGCACGCTTTTTGCGGCGACTGCAACCGGGCGCGGCTTTCGACCGAAGGAAAACTCTTTCTTTGCCTGTTTGCCAGCCAGGGCCATGATCTGCGCGCACTGCTGCGCAATGGGGCCGATGACGGTCAAATCGCCAGCGCGGTGGGTCATATCTGGCAGGCGCGGACGGATCGGTATTCGGAACTTCGGGCCGCATTGCCAGCCGACACGAGCTTGATAAAACCAGGCGAAAAACGCGTTGAGATGAGCTACATCGGCGGCTAGAGATATGACCCCCACGCTTTTCACTTCGTGTAATACGCTGCCCCCCGAGGGGGCTAATTTTCCTTGGGGCCCAGCGGGAACATGACCCCCACGCTTTTCGCTTCGCGTAATACGCTGCCCCCCGAGGGGGCTAATTTTCCTTGGGGCGGCCCGGCGGAAAATTGCATCACAGCTGGAAAGATTTTTTATGAACCCTGATATCCACGCGCCCATGCACATCGAAGCCATCACCGGCGTCATCCTCGCCGGCGGGCGCGGCTCGCGCATGGGCGGCGCTGACAAGGGCCTGCAGAACTTCAACGGTGTGCCGCTGGCCCTGCATACGTTGCTGCGCCTCAGCCCACAGGTCGGCGAGATCATGATCAATGCCAACCGCAACCTGGCCGCTTATGAGTCGTTTGGCGTGCCGGTCTGGCCCGACAGCACCAGTCTGGGCGAATACGCCGGGCCGCTGGCGGGCTTCATGACGGCGCTGGAGCGCTGCGAAACGCCCTACCTGCTCACCGTACCCTGCGATACGCCGCTGTTTCCGACGGACCTGGTCGCGCGTCTGGCTGATGCGCTGGAAAGAGAAGATGCTGAGTTCGCCGTCGCCGCTGCACCGGAAGAAGACGGCCAGCTGCGCCCACAACCCGTGTTTTGCCTGATGCACACCGGTCTGCTGGAAAGCCTGATGCGCTTCACGCAAGGCGGTGGCCGAAAAATCGACGCGTGGACGGCGCAGCATAAAACGGTGACTGTTCCCTTCGACCGGCCTGAGGACGACGCACGCGGCTTTTTCAACGCCAACACGCTGGCCGAGTTGCATCAGCTCGAATCGCGCGCGCCGTGAAGACGCTGGCGCAAATCGGTGCCGAGCTGCAGGGCTACGACCCGCAGGCGCTTTCCGCTGACGACGTATTGGTGTTTTTATCGAAGCTGGTTGCTCCGGTCACGGATGCGGTCGAGCTGCCTTTGTTCGAAGCGCTGGGCCGTGTGCTCGCCAGCGATGTTGTTTCGCCCTTCGATGTGCCGCCGCACGACAACTCGGCCATGGATGGTTACGCTTTTGCGGGCGCTGAACTTGCGGGCGGTGTGGAGCTGAAGCTGCAGGTCGTCGGCACGGCGCTGGCTGGCAAGGCCTGGCAGGGTCAGGTGAAGCCGGGCGAATGCGTGAAGATCATGACCGGCGCGATCATGCCGCCCGGCCTCGACACGGTGGTGCCGCAGGAATTGATAACCGTTGGGGCTGAGCCCGTCGAAGCCTCAACCAACACTTCGACAGGCTCAGCGCGAACGGACAGAGAGGACAGAGAGGACAGAGCGGAAATTGTCATCCCGCCAAAGCTTCTGCAGCCCGGCGACAACCGCCGCCTGCGCGGCGAAGACCTGATGCAGGACAAGGCGGCGCTATTAAAAGGTGAGCTGCTTACGCCCGCAAGGCTTGGTCTGGCGGCCTCTTTGGGTCTTCAAACGCTTCCATGCCTGCGCCGCCTGCGGGTCGCCTACTTTTCAACCGGCGACGAAATTTTGTCGCTTGGTGAATCGCCACGCGAAGGCGCCGTGTACGACAGCAACCGCTACACGGTTTTTGGCCTGCTCACGCGCATGGGCTGCGAGGTGATTGACATGGGTGTGGTGCGTGACGACCCGGCTTTGCTGGAAGCAGCCTTCGTCAGCGCCACCGCACTGGCCGATGCCATCATCACCTCGGGCGGCGTCAGCGTGGGTGAAGCCGACTACACCAAAGCCATGATGAAAAAGCTCGGTGATGTGGCCTTCTGGCGCATCGCGATGCGGCCGGGCCGTCCGATGGCCGTGGGGCGCATATCAAGCGCCAAATCGGCCTCCAGCCTAGGTGAAACCTGCGTGAACAGCTATCAAGATCATAGCAACCAGAGCGGTGCCATTCTGTTCGGGCTGCCGGGTAACCCGGTTGCGGTGATGGTGACGTTTCTGGCCTTTGTACGCCCTGCACTGCTGCAGATGATGGGCGCCACCGCACCGGCGCCGCCGCTGCTGAAGGCCTGCAGCACCGAGGCGATTCGCAAAAAACCGGGGCGTACCGAATACCAGCGTGGTTGGGTCTCGACCGCAGCGGATGGCTCGCTGCAAGTCAAAACCACCGGCAGCCAGGGCTCAGGCGTGCTGCGTTCGATGGCAGAAGCCAATGGCCTGATGGTGCTGCACCATGCGCAGGGAAACATCGAAAAAGGCGATGAAATCGACGTGCTGATGTTCGAAGGGGTGATGTAGCCCCCACGCTTTTCGCTTACTCAACTACGGCCACCTTACTTGGCCACGTAGTCCGGGTGCAGCACGGGCTCGTCAGGCTGCTCTTGGGCCACCTTCTTGTTCGCGCCGGGAATTTTGCTTCTGGCAAACAGGGTGTACATGGTCGGCACGACAAAAATTGTCAGCAGCGTTCCAAGCGACATGCCACCCACAATGACCCAGCCGATTTGCTGGCGGCTTTCGGCGCCTGCCCCCGTGGCAATAGCCAGTGGCACGGCCCCCAACACCATCGCGCCTGTAGTCATCAAAATCGGACGCAGGCGCTGCGCAGAGGCTTTCACCAGCGCGTCGATCATCTCCATGCCCTGCCCGCGCAGCTGATTGGTGAATTCGACGATCAGAATGCCGTGTTTGGTAATCAGGCCGACCAGCGTGATCAGGCCGATCTGCGAATAAACGTTCAGCGAGCCACCTGACCATTTGAGCGCAATCAGCGCACCGATCATCGACAGCGGCACCGACAGCATGATCACCAGTGGATCGACAAAGCTTTCAAACTGCGCGGCCAGCACCAGGAAAATAAATACCAGCGCCAGCACAAACACAATGGCGAGTGCGCCCTGCGAATTTTTGAACTCGCGGGAGGTGCCGTTCAGGTCGGTGCTGTACCCCGTCTTCAAAACCTTACCGGCGGTCTGGTTCATGAAAGTAATCGCCTCGCCCAGCGAATAGTCGGCTGACAGGCTCGCGGTGATCGACACCGAACGGCGCTGACCGAAGTGGTTGAGCTCGCGCGGGGACACGCTTTCGCGCACCTTGACCAGCGCTGACAGCGGAATCATCGCGTCGTTTTTTCCGCGCACATAAATGCGGTCTATGTCTTCCGGCGTGCTACGGCCGCTGGCCTGCGTCTGCACGATCACGTCGTACTGCTCGGCATCGCGCTTGTAGCGTGTCACGTTGCGGCCACCCAGCAAGGTTTCAATCGCTTTGGCGACGACTTCCACGCTGACACCCAGATCGGCGGCCTTGTCGCGCTCTATGTCTATCCGCAAGGAAGGCTTGTTCAGTCGCAGGTCAACATCGGGCGACACGATGCCTGGATTCTTGGCAATCTCGTCGAGCATCTGCCGCACCACGGCATTCAGGTTCTGGTAGCTGTCGGAAGTCTGAATCACGAAATTGAGCGGCCTTTCGCGAAAACCCTGGCCGAGCGATGGTGGCGTGATCGGAAATGCGGTGACGCCCGGGAGCGCGTTGAATTTGGGCTGCAGTTCACGCGCCATCTCAATGGTCGAGCGCGTGCGCTTGTCCCAGTCCACCGTGCGATACACCACGCTGGCCTGCGCCACAGTCGGGTTGCCGACGTTGGCGAAAATCCGGTCAAACTCCTTGAAGGGCTTGCCCATTTCTTCGAGCGCCTGCGCATAGCGGTTGGTGTATTCGAGCGTCGCGCCGTCGGGCGCATTGACGTTGGCCAGAATCACGCCGCGGTCTTCCAGCGGCGACAGCTCCTGCTTCATGGTGGGGAAAATCAGCGCGATGGCCGCTGCGCAAAACAGCATCACGGCCACCACCAGCCAGCGCGCCTGCAACACGAAGCCCGCCACGCGGCTGCCGAAACCGCTTTGCTCAGCGAGCTTTGAAGACCCAAAACGCGCCGTCACCACCCAGCGTAAAGCCGCGCCATAGCGGTCGGAAATCGACGTCAGCACGCGCTCCATGAACCGGTCAAAGCGGTTTGGCTTGGCGTTATGTTTGAGCAGCTGCGAGCACATCATTGGAGTGAGGCTCAAGGCCACAAAGCCAGACACCACCACGGCCCCCGCCAGCGCCAGCGCAAACTCGACAAACAGCCGGCCGGTGCGGCCCGGCGTGAACGCCAGCGGCGCGTACACGGCCACCAGTGTTGCCGTCATGGTCACTACGGCAAAACCGATTTCGCGGGCGCCCTTGATGCTGGCTGAAAACGGGTCCATGCCCTCTTCAATATGGCGGAAGATGTTCTCCAGCATCACGATGGCGTCGTCCACCACCAGGCCTATAGCCAGCACCAGCGCCAGCAGTGTGAGCGTGTTGATGGTGAAGCCCGCCAGCGCCATCAAGGCAAACGTGCCAACCAGGCTGACCGGTATGGTGACGATGGGAATGATGGACGCGCGCACGGTGCGCAGAAAGACAAAAATCACCAACGCCACCAGCAACACCGCCTCAAGAATGGTGCGGTAGACATTTTTCACCGAGCGGTCGATGAACACCGAGTTGTCGTTGGCTATTTCAACCCGCACGTCAGCGGGCAGGTCTGCCCTGAGCTTCGGAAGCACGTCACGGACCCCCTTCGACAGGTCCAGCGGATTGGCGGTGGCCTGGCGAATCACGCCGACCGCCACTGCTGGACGGCCATTGAGGCGCACAGCGGTTCGCTCGTCGGCTGCGCCTTCCTGCACGCGCGCCACATCGCGCACCTTGACCGAAAAGCCATTGACGCTCTTGATGACAACGTCACCGAACTGACCCGGCCTGACCAGATTGGTCTGTGAGGTAACCGTGAACTCGCGCTGCTGCGATTCAATGCGGCCGGCAGGCAGTTCGAGGTTGCTGCGCCTGATGGCGTCTTCGACGTCCTGCGACGTCAGTCGATACGAGGCCATCTTGTCGGAGTCCAGCCAGACACGCATGGCGTATTTGCGTT
The DNA here is from genome assembly GCA_031396485.1 of Polaromonas sp. Classification (GTDB taxonomy): domain Bacteria; phylum Pseudomonadota; class Gammaproteobacteria; order Burkholderiales; family Burkholderiaceae_C; genus Polaromonas. The sequence goes on from JANNKV010000034.1 coordinate 7,954, forward strand.
CGCCAAAAATGCGCACATCGGCGACGCCGGTCACGGTTTGCAGTCGAGGTTTGACGATCCGGTTGACCAGATCGTTGATCTCGAGCGCGCTCAGCGACTCGCTCGAAAACCCGACCTGAATCACTGGAAAAGCATCGGCTTCAACTTTTGAGATGACCGGCTCTTCAATCGCCTGCGGCAACCTGTTGCGTACACGTGAAGTACGGTCACGCACTTCAGCTGCGGCTGAATCGGCATCTTTCTCAAGCCTGAAACGCACCGTGATCTGACCCTGTTCGGCGCGGCTGATTGAGGTGATCACATCGACCCCGTCAATACCGGCAATAGAGTCTTCGAGAGGTTTGGTCACCTGCGACTCAATGACCTCGGCCGAAGCGCCTGCGTAACGCACGCTCACTGTCACGACCGGCTCGTCAATTTTTGGGTATTCGCGCACCGTCAGCCGGTTAAAGCTGACCGCACCCACCAGCACGATGAGCAGCGACAACACGGTGGCAAATACCGGACGCCGGATGGAGATTTCTGCGAGTTGCATGTCAGCGATTCCCTGGAGTAACGGTGCCCTGCGTCAACTCATGCTTCAGGCTGGATCGCGCGGCGGCGCATCACGGATGCGCTCGGGAGCCGATGGTTTGCCTGCAGGTTTGCCACTTGACGTCGTCCCGGCCGTCGAAATACCGCAAGGATTGGGGCCTGCCAGACGCGCACTGCTTGAAGGTGCTACAGCCACAGGCGATGACACGATTGGAGCCACTACCGGGGCCGATGCTGGAATGGTTGAACCGTTCAATACAGCAGCAGAAGCATCAGCAGATGCAACAGCCGCTGGTTTTTCGGCAGCGCCACGAACGTTGCGACCAGCCACTTCCACCACAGTAACGGGGCTGCCGTCACGTTGCACCCGCTGTTGCCCCGACGTCACTACGGTGTCGCCCGGCTCGAGCCCCGAAACGATCTCCACCTTGCCTGGGCTGCGAAGCCCGACCTTGACTTCGACCCGCTGTGAGGTGCGCGTTTTGCCGTCCGCAGCATCTAGCAACCTGATGACGTATTGTTTCCCGCCTTGCGGAACAATCGCCTCTTCGGGAATCACGCGCGCGTTTTCCCGCACGCCAAAAATGGTATTGACTCGCGCAAACATGCCCGGGCGAAGCTGCAGTTGCCGGTTGTCCACACAGCCGCGAATGCCGATTGAGCGGCCATTCGCGTCGATCAGCGGATCAATCGCCTGCAACTCTGCCGTGTACTGACGGCCCGGAAGCGCGTCAATGTCAAGCACAGCTGTCTGGCCTCGCTTGACCTTGCTCTGGAAACGCTCAGGCAGACGAAAATCGACGTAGATGGCGTCGATGTCTTCAATGTTGACAATGTCCGCGCCGTCCTTCAGATAGTCTCCCACATTGACCAGGCGAATTCCGGCGATGCCGTCGAACGGTGCCACGATTTTCAAGCGCGCCGCCGTGGCCTTGGCCAGCGAGAGTTTGGCCTGCGCAACCTGCAGATTGGCCGCACTTTCATCGAGTGATCGCTGGCTGATGAAGTTCTGCGCGACCAGTTCCTGATTGCGTTTCTGGTTGGCCAGTGCAATCGACAGTTCAGCCTGGCTTTGCTGGACCAGCGCGAGTGGTAACTGATCGTCAAACTGCACCAGGACCTGGCCTTTCTTCACCCGCTGACCGTCGGTGAAGTTGAGCTGCGTGATGCGCCCGCTGACTTCGGGCCTGAGCACAACGCCCCGGCGCGAACGCAGGCTGCCGACCGCCGGAGTGTCATCTGTCAACCTGGCAACTTCAACTTTGGCGACCTCAACAGAGGGCGGCTTGTCAGCCTGCTGCGCACTGGCAGATGCAGACGGCGATTCTGATCCTGGCCCAGCCAGCCGATCAACCCCATTGCCACCGCTGTTGCCGGATCGTGGTTGCTGATACCACCAGGCGGCGGTCGCGGCTACCGCAATGCCCACCCCGGCGATGACTGTGTAGATTGCTTTTGAGGCCATGAAAGAACCATAAAAATGAACACAACCGACAAGAAAGAATGTAGCAGGACGGCACCTGATGCGTAGCGTCGGCCTGGACGCCAACAGTCAGCTTCTGGCGGATTTACCGACCCTTTACACGCACTGCCCGCTGATGGCGCAAGGGAATTTGATAAGTACGCTTATGGTGCATCCGAAACCACAAGTGACTCCGGGTTTTTTGATGCGGGTATACCCCAAATAAATCGATGAGCTAGATCCGTCCCAGCGCGCGCTCCACGCCTTTGTTCGCCAAGCCGTCGGCACGCTCGTTCCCCGGGTCACCCGCATGACCTTTCACCCAGCGCCAGTCAATTTTGTGGCCGCTGGAGGTCACCAGCGCATCGAGCTTTTGCCATAGATCGACATTTTTCACGGGCGCTTTTGCAGCCGTGCGCCATCCCCGCGCTTTCCATCCATGGATCCACTCGGTGATGCCTTTGCGGACATATTCACTGTCAAGGTAGAGCGTCACGTGGCAAGGCCTCTTCAACGCGGCCAGCGCCTCGATGACGGCCGTCATTTCCATCCGGTTATTGGTGGTGCCTAGTTCACCCCCAAACAGTTCTTTCTCCGTGTCGCCGGTGCTTAGCAAGGCGCCCCAGCCGCCAGGTCCCGGGTTGCCTTTGCAGGCTCCGTCGGTGTAAATCACGACTGTTTGCAGAACTTGAATGTCTGCCGATGGATTGTTCATGGATTTTTTGGTTTAAGGGGGAAATAGCGAAACTGGTACGGCGGCGATGGCGTAGGGATAGCGCCGGAATATTGCTGATCGCGCCGCAGAACAATCAGTCAGGACTCCGGACTTCGCCTGTCAATCTGATTTTTGTTGGCGACGGCTGCTGGAGCTGCTGCCGGTACTTTTCTGGTTTTCCACGCAGGCTCAAGCAGGCGAACGCCGTGTACGCGTTTGACAGCACCCAGAAAATAAACAGCACCGAAAATGGGCCACCAGCGTTCGCCAGCAGCATCCATCCAGTGGAAGCGATCTAGCCACTTCTGGCTGCCAAACGCCGGCCGATAGCAACCGAAACGGGCAGACTCGACCTCGAAGTTGAGCAGCCGCAGCCAGTCGCGAAGCCGCCAGTAGCCAATGAATTCACTTGTGCCGGGCAGATAGGGCGGCTGCCCTGTGCCTACACTGGGGGAGCGGTAATGTCTTCTGCCCAGTCCCCATAGGCTGACCGGGTTGAAACCACTGATCACTACCCGCCCTTCCGGCACCAGCACGCGCTCCACTTCGCGCAGGGTTGCGTGCGGGTCCGCCCCCAGTTCCAGTGTGTGAGGCAACACAACCAGATCCAGGCTACTTTCCGGGAACGGCAACGCTCCAGAATCCGTGAGAAATGCTGCTTTACGGGAACTCGTTGCTGCTCTGGCGGTCTCATCGCGGGCCTGCCCAGTGCCCTTCGCATCTTCAGTGTCGTCAGAAAGGTTCGGTAACCGTGACGGCAGAGCCTCAAGCGCCAGCCATTTGTGCGGCATGCGATTCACCATCAGGGCATCGAGTTCCGGAAGACCGAGTTGCAACGCGTGGTAACCAAAGATATCACTTACCGTCTGGTCAAATTGTGTACGCTCCCAATTGAGCAAGTAAGCACCAGGCGGCGTCTTCAGCCAGTCTGTGAAACCTATAATTTCTGACTTCATCCAAACCACCGCATGTATCTGATTCCCGTTTCCGCATTGGCTGACAATTACCTGTGCTTACTGCATGACGGCAAACACGCGCTGGCGGTGAACCCGGGCAATGCCGGGCAGGTGATGGCCGTGCGCAATGCGCGCGGTCCCGATTTGAAGTCGATTCTAGTCACGCACCAACAAGCCAGCCACCGGATGTCAATTTCCCTCGGTAAACGAGCTGCTCTCCGTCATGACGAGGCGGCTTGTCGCACACATCGGTGCATTTCAGCCAACCTGCGCTTGTCGTTTACCTGCTAGCCCGATAATTACGATTTGGCCGCTGTCCGCTATCTCAATTCTTTGGCTTGTCGCCAACACACCGCATTGACCGCAATCAGCCAGTAAAAACCAATTCAAATGACAACTCACCAACAACCATCCGCCCTCCCTGCCTGCGATTTCCATCCTCTTCAGTCGTACCGCCCTCTCTCGTCACCGTCTTCGTTCAGTCCGCGACTCGTTCTTGCAGCCCTTCTCGCTGTTTCTGTAGCAATGGTCGGTTGCGCATCGCGTCCGGGGATGCCGGGCGATCCAGTCTTGAGTACCACCAAGCCCGCTACAACGTCAGTACCGGTGCTCATTCCCGATCCGGTGCAGAACCAGAATGCACAGGTGCCAGACGGGCCACTCCAGACACTCACGCCAGGTCAGACGGGTTCGCGGCAAGTTGCGGCAGCAGAGCCTCCCAAGGAACTGTGGGACCGGATTCGGCGCGGCTTTGCCATGCCCGACCTTCAGGGCGAACTGGTCACAGACCGAGAGCAGTGGTATGCCAGCCGGCCCGAATACATTCAGCGAATGACCAGCCGATCCAGCAAGTATCTTTTTCACATCGTTGAAGAGCTCGAGCGTCGGCAGATGCCAACCGAGTTAGCCCTGCTTCCGTTCATCGAAAGCGCGTTCAACCCACAGGCGGTGTCCAGTGCCAAAGCGGCAGGCATGTGGCAATTCATGCCAGCGACGGGTAAAGACTTTGCCTTGAAGCAGAATATTTTTCGCGATGACCGCCGCGATGTTCTGGCGTCGACCCGCGCAGCGCTGGACTATCTTCAAAGACTTCACGGCATGTTCGGCGACTGGCACCTGGCACTGGCTGCCTACAACTGGGGCGAAGGCAGCGTCGGCCGGGCCATAGCCAAAAACCAGAAACTTGGACTGGGTACCAGCTACAGCGAACTCAGCATGCCTGCAGAAACGCGGCAGTACGTACCCAAACTTCAGGCGGTCAAAAACATCGTTGCCAACCCCCAAACTTACAGCACCGAGCTTCCGTTGATTGAAAATCACCCCTATTTCCAGCAGGTTCAAATTACGCGGGACATTGATGTGGTGCTTGCCGCGCGCCTTGCCGACGTCAAGCTCGAAGATTTCAAGGCGCTCAATCCGTCCGCGCACCGACCCGTGATCCTGGCTGCGGGCACGCCACAGATCCTGCTGCCATGGGACAACGCCACTGTGTTTCAGCGGAATTTCGAGGCGCACGGGAAGGGGCAATACGCCAGCTGGACGGCGTGGACTGCGCCCAGCACCATGAACCCGACAGAGGCAGCGCGGCGCACGGGTATGACTGAAACCGACCTGCGCAGCGTCAATAACATTCCACCCCGCATGCTGATCAAGGCCGGTTCCACACTGCTGGTGCCGCGCTCTGGCAAATCGGAAATCGATGTGACCAGCCATGTGGCCGACAACGGCCAGGTGTCGTTTGCACCCGAAATCATCACACGTCGCACCACCGTCAAGGCGCGCAAGGGTGAGTCTGTGGCGACTATTGCCAAGCGCTATGGGCTGAGCAGTACCAGCGTGGCGGACTGGAACAAGGTGTCCGCCTCGGCGGCCTTTAAGACCGGGCAATCAGTGGTAATTTTCCTGCCAGTCACCAATCGCGCTTCTTCTGCGGGACGCACGCGCGCTGGTGTAGCCAAGCGGGCCACGGCTTCATCCGGTCGGCCGCAAGTCACTGCCGTCAAGCGCAGCAGCAGCCGGGCCGTTGTCAAGTCAAAGCGACGCTGAAACTCCAGCTTCATCATGGCCTGGTGCAGGCGATGCCGCTGCTGCTCGCCCTTGATGGCGACGCACTAGATCCTTATGGAGCCGGTTCCAAAAAGCCCGATCAGACCAATGACGATCAGGTAAAGCGCGACGATGTAGTTGAGTAGTCTCGGGATCAGCAAAATGAGAATGCCTGCGACCAGCGAGACTATCGGGCCAATGCTCACGGCAAGGTTCATGGTCCATCCTTATTTGGGCGGCACGTTGCACCAGCGGTAAAAGTTCGCTGCGAGACCTGCCATTGCTACTCTATTTACCTGGACGTCAAGCCGATGTAGGACGAGAGGATTTTCTGAAAATAATACTCTCGAATACTGCATCCTGTCCTTCGTATGCGCCGAGAACATGGCAAATGTGATCAACGGAAAATTGAGAATTTTTCTCGACTCCGCCAGCCCATTTTTCAATTGTTTTAGGGTCTCTGATCAGGCCGCATCACTCCGATGTAATCCCAGCCTGTTTGATCAACGCGGCATAGCGTGCCAGCTGCGCACGCATGTCACGGGCAAGCTCCTCTGAAGAAGTTCCTCGTGGACTCAATCCTTGAGCCAAAAGTTTTTCACGCACCTCGGGGTCTGCCAGCGCCTTGGTGATCTCAAGATGCAGGGTTTGCACAATCGCTTTGGGCATACCGGCCGGTGCCATCAGCGCAAACCATGAATTGAACTCGAAGCTGGACAGGCCCGATTCCGAAACCGTCGGCACGTCCGGGAATTGAGGCATACGGCGCGGGGTGGTCACCCCAATCAAACGCAACTTGCCCGCCCGAACCAGCGAATTGACAGTGGCAACGCCCTGGAACGCGGCGTTGACCTCATTGCCAGCAACACCCATGGCCGCTTGCGTCGCGCCCTTGTAAGGCACATGCGTCATGGCCACGCCCGCCTGTGAAGCAAACAAGGCCATCGCGATATGCTGTGGGCTGCCGTTGCCGCCAGATCCGTAATTAATCTGGCCAGGTGCTTTACGGGCAGCGGCGATCAGGTCTGCAGCACTGCGTTGCGGCGAATCGGCGGCGACCACCAGACCCCATTCAATCGTCGCGACCAGCGAAACCGGCTCGAAGTCGCGCAGGATATCCCACGGCATTTTCGACTGGAGATTGGGCAGCATCGTCATGATGCTGTCGTTAAAGCCGCCCAAGGTGTAGCCGTCAGGCAGCGATTTGGCCACGCGGTCGGCGCCAATCAACCCTGAGGCGCCAGGCTGGTTTTCGATGATGACGCTTTGGCCCATGTTCTGGCTCATCTTCTGGGCGATGATGCGGGCCGCGTTGTCTACCGCACTTCCGGCTGCGAGCGGCACGATGACGCGAATGGGTTTGTTGGGATAGCTGACCGAACCTTGGGCCAGGCATATTCCGCTGAACAGCAACCCGGTCAGAAGACAGGCTAAACGGCGTCCGTTTGTGGTCATGGTGTTATGGTCTTTCAGGAAATTGCGGTTGTATCTTGCAGTTTGGGCATGCCCATCTCGACAGCAAAGGCATCGAGCTGATCGCGCAGGGAAACGGGCAATGTCATGCCGTTGCGCTGGTTACCGATTCGCCTTTCATGGCTCTGCTCTCCAGGCAACCAGATTCGGTCTACGCCCGGCATGCGCTCGCTGGCACGCAGATCACGCACCAATTGATCTACCCGTCCCTTGAAGGCTGCTACATCGCCGAAAGCGCTGAGGTCGATCGCCATGACTGCCTGGCCGGTGTTCGTCACGCTGGTGTCGTCGTGGTTGAAATCGATTACCTGCTTGCCCATGGCCGCACCATTGAGGGTGCCTGCCAGCAATCCGACGATCAGCGACAGGCCATAGCCCTTGTAGCCGCCGATGGGCATCAAAAATCCATCCTCGGCGCGCTTGGGGTCTGTCAGTGGTTGCCCCAGCCGGTCAATCATCCAGCCGACCGGCATGCTCTCACCGCGCTGGGCCTTGGCTTTGACTTTGCCATAGGCGGCTACGGTGGTTGCCATGTCCAGCACCACCGGCGGCTCTTCGCCGGCGGGTACGGCCACAGCGATCGGATTGGTCGACAACAGCATGTCGAGACCGCCCCAAGGCGGCAGATGATTGGCATTGCCGACGGCAAAATACAGGCCAATCATGTCGTGCGCCATGGGAATACGCGCATACAGCGATGCAGGACCTGCATGGTTGCTGAATTGCGAACCCACCCAGGCAATCCCGCAATTGCGTGCCTTTTCTACCGCCAGCTCGGCCGCGCGCTGCATGACCAGATGGCCCATGCCGTTGTCACCATCGAGCAGCGCCATGCCCGCGCGCTCTTGCACCACCTTTATTTTGGGTCGCAGGTTCAGCCCGCCGGCATGTATGCGACGCGCGTAAGGCAACAGCCGAATGGCCCCGTGCCCGTCCGACCCCTGCAGTTCGGCCTCTGCCATGAGTCCGCCAACGATCACTGCATCCGTTTCGGGCAAGCCCAGGCGAATCATCGCAACCGTCAGGAACTGTCGCAGTTGCTCAAAGCGGATGAGGGGTTCAGTCATGTCTTGTTCTTTTCTTGAAGAGCCAACATTTGTGATGGCTTGGATTTCACAGTTTTTCGGTCTCGCCACTTCGCGGCTGCCACTTCATCAGCCGCCTCTCGATCTTCCCGACAGCGCCGTCCAGCAGCAACGCAAATGCAGTCAACACCACAATCCCGGCAAACACGGTGTTCACGTCGAAAGTACCTTCAGCCTGAAGAATCAGGTAGCCGACCCCGCGAGCTGATCCCAAATACTCGCCTACCACGGCGCCGACAAACGGCAGGCCAACCGCGGTATGCAGGCTCGAGAATACCCAGCTCGTAGCGCTGGGCAAGTAGACGGTTCGAAGCAACTGCTTCTGGCTGGCACCCAGCATGCGCGCGTTCGCCAGTACCACTGGGCTGACTTCCTTCACTCCTTGGTAAACATTGAAAAACACGATAAAAAATACCAGCGTGACGGCCAGCGCCACCTTGCTCCAGATGCCCAGACCGAACCAGACGGCGAAGATGGGCGCAAGAATGACGCGCGGCATGGAATTGGCGGCCTTGATGTAGGGCTCCAGAATGGCACTGGCTGTGGGCGCCAGCGCCAGCCACAAACCGCAGACCAGACCCAGGGCAGTCCCGATACCGAACGCCAGCAAGGTTTCAAGCAGTGTGGTGCCGAGATGAATATAGATATCTGCATTACCCGGCAAACCATCGGCGAACAGTGGATTCGGCTCCAGACCAAAGGGCATGAACCACGACCAGACACGCCCTGCAACCTTGATGGGCTCACCCAGGAAAAAAGCGTACTGCTGATTGTGCGAGAGCCCTTGCCAAAGCACCAAAAAAGCGGCGAGCACGGCGATCTGCCAGTAACGAAGATTCTTCGGCGATGGCCTGATGGTTTCCCACCTGCTTTCCCACATGACTCAGGCGGCCTTTTTGAGTTGCTGCGCATAGCCCTTGAGAACTTCGTCGCGCAACACTGTCCATATCTGGGTGTGCAGTTCAACAAAGCGAGGCTGACTTCGCACCTCAGCCACATTCCGGGGACGGAGCAAGTCGATCACAAACTCACCCATTGGCTGCGTGGCCGGACCGGCAGAAAGAACAAGCACCCGGTCGCTCATGGTAATGGCTTCTTCGAGATCGTGCGTGATGAACAGCACTGCCTTTTTCTTGCGGGTCCACAGTTCCAGCACTTCGTTTTCCATCAGTTGGCGCGTCTGGATATTAAGCGCGCTGAAGGGCTCATCCATCAGGATGATGTCCGGGTCAAGCGCCAGCACCTGCGCCAGTCCGGTGCGCTTGCGCATGCCGCCCGACAGGTGGTGCGGGTAGCGGTCCTCGAACCCGCCCAAGCCCACGCGTTCCAGCCAGGTCTGCGCCTGCCGGCGTGCCTGCGCCTCTGGCAGGCCGCTATATTGCAGACCGACCATCGCGTTTTCAATCGCACTTCGCCACGGCATCAAGGCGTCGGTCTGAAACATGTAGCCGGCGCGCCGGTTGAAGCCTTGAAGAGTTTCACCAAACACCTTGACCTGGCCGGACGACGGTGCAAGCAGGCCGGCGCAGATATTGAGCAGCGTTGATTTTCCGCAGCCCGTGGGGCCCACCACAGATACGAACTCCCCGGCCCCAATGCACAGAGATGTGGCCCCGACCGCTGCGTAGCGCTGACCAGGCCCATCCGTGGATACAAAAGTGCAGGTTATGTCGCGCAGTTCAAGCGCTGGCGGACCAGCAGAAAACGCCTGAACCGAAGCTGCCGCGTTCAAGCCTGAAACCGCTCTTTGGCCCGGCGCGCAAATTCGTTGGTGTAGGTTTTGGCAAGGTCAATCTTCGCCGCCTTGATGGCCGGATCGAAGCTTGCCAGCGCCCTGAGCGCAGTGCGCGGGCCGTCTTCAGGAATGATGCCATCCAGCGAAATGGATTCACGTACTTTATTGAACGACGCGAGGTAAAGTGCCCGGTCGCCGAGCAAATAGCTTTCTGGCACCGTCTTGATGATGTCGCCGGGCCCCGAGGTCTGCAGCCATTTAAGACCACGAACAATCGCATTGGCCATGGCCTGACAGGTATTCGGATTTTTCTGGACAAATTCCATCGGCGCATACAGGCAGGCGGCCGGCATGGTGCCACCGAACACTTCCAGCGTGCCTTTAAGCGTACGCGTATCGCTGATGATTTTGACATCACCCTTTTGCTCCAGCATGGTCATCACCGGGTCGGTGTTGCTCATGGCATCGATCTGGCCCGAACGCAGCGCAGTCAGCGCGCCGGCAGCCGTGCCTACGCCGATAAAACTGACGTCGCTGGCCTTCAGGCCGCCGCGCGACAACACCAGGTTGGCGATCATGTTGGTCGACGAGCCGGGTGCCGACACCCCGATTTTTTTGCCCCGCAGGTCGGCAATCGTCTTGTAGTCGGGCATGTTTTTGACCGACACGCCAAACGCAATTTGCGGCGCCCTGCCCTGAAGCACGAAAGCCTGAAACATCTGGTTTTTTGATTGCAAATTGATGGTGTGCTCGAACGCACCCGAGCACACATCAGCCGAGCCGCCCACGACTGCCTGCAAGGCGCGCGCGCCACCGGCGAAGTCACTGATCTCGATGTCAAGCCCTTCGGCTTTGAAAAAACCGAGCTGCTCGGAAATGGTCAAAGGCAGGTAATAAAACGCAGCCTTTCCACCGACTGCCAGTGCCAGCTTCGATTTTTCCAGCCGTGGCTGTGCGCGAAGTGCCGGCATGGACACAGCGGCCACGGCCACCGCGCCAGCAACAGCGAAAACACGTCTGGACACTGTCGATCGGCGATTCATGCGACTCCCTCTTATTGATGGAATCGAGCTTATGAGCGCAATAAAAAACCCGCATCGGGAACATCCCGTGCGGGTTATCACTGAAAGTTTTCAAGGAGAAGTATGGGTTACGTCCAGTTACCTTGAAACGTGTCAGCGACGAGGCGGCTGTATTTCTGGCGGGTGCATAACCGACGCGCGAAAGGTTCAGCGATATCCAGAAAAAAGAATCGCAATGTTGACCAGTAAGGCCAGCGTCCAGATGGCCGACCGCGCCCTGGCCAAGTCAGCCACATACATGATGACGTAGGCGATACGTAGCATGATGAAAATCAGCGCCAGAATATCGAGCCGGGTCTGCGCGGCCTGCAGCATGTGCGCAATGATGATGGCCGCAAAGAAGAACGGCAATGCCTCGAAGGTATTTGCTTGCGCGGCGTTGGCCCGGCCGCGCCAGTCGCTTTGCGTGGCCAGCCAGCCGCGCGGATTGTTGTTGTCATATCCCCCCTTGGAGGGTGATATGGTGAACATCCCCGATTTTGCGATGCCGGCACAGACGATGGGCAAAATAGCCGCAACCAGAACACACCAGTAAGCGATGGTGAAGCGTGCGAACGTCATTTTCCGGATACCTTCTTTTTGAGTTATTGATTTCTGTGTGAGGTTGCAGCAATGCCGGCCAAGTTACCTGCGATCGACCAGGGCGTGGGCGATCGTGCCCAAATCTACGTATTCAAGCTCGCTACCCACTGGCACGCCCCGAGCCAGTCGTGTAACTTGCACGCCGCGGCTCTTCATTGCCTGTGCGATGACGTGCGCGGTGGCTTCGCCTTCAGCTGTGAAATTTGTGGCCAGGATGACCTCCTGCACTTCGCGTGATGATGACCGGAGCGCGTCGCCGGCAGCGTCTTTGGGCACAACCCGATCAAACAGTTTTTGCAGGCCGATGTCATTGGGGCCGATGCCGTCGAGGGGGCTGAGCTTGCCCATCAGCACAAAGTACAGCCCTTTGTAGGCTAGCGTGCGCTCCAGAGCGGCCTGGTCGGCGGGCGTTTCGACGACGCACAGCTTGCTGCGGTCACGCTGCGGGTTGCTGCAGGTGATGCAAACATCGCGTTCGGTGAGCGTGTTGCACAGCGCGCAGTGTTTGACGCTGTTGACTGCATGCTCAAGTGCCCGCGCGATTTGTAGCGCGCCGGGTTTGTCATGCTGCAGCAGGTGAAACGCCATGCGTGCCGCCGACTTGACACCGACGCCGGGTAATTTCTTTAACGCCTGGGTCAGGGCTTCTACGGCGTTGGAGTCGGGCATTCAGGGTACGAGAAATTTGGGAGGAAGCGGGGAGACAAGACTTGATCAGTTGAGGACGGAGCAATGGGGCGCTTCGCGCGTCCATTGGTCCATCCCCAAGGTTTTAGAAAGGCATTTTCATCCCGCCCGGCAGGGCGGGCATGCCGGCGGTGAGCTTGCCCATGCGTTCGGCGCTCACTTCTTCCGCCTTGCGCAAGGCGGCGTTGAAGGCTGCTGCAACGAGGTCTTCGAGCATGTCTTTGTCGTCGGCCAGCAAGCTGGAGTCGATCTCAATGCGCTTGACTTCGTGCTTGCAGGTCATCGTCACCTTCACCAGGCCGGCGCCGGCGTCGGCCGTGACTTCGACAAAAGCCAGCTCATCCTGGGCTTTTTTCAGGTTTTCCTGCATGGCCTGCGCCTGCTTCATGAGGCCGGCGAGTTGTCCTTTGTTAAACATGTTTGTCCTTTAAATTCGGGCGCTAAAAATAGGTTGATCCGGTTGAATGCGGATGGAAATGTGGATGAGAATGCGGGTGGAGAGTCTGGCGATCATATCGACCTTGTGGTGATAGGTTTGATGCTGCCGGGCACAATTTTGGCACCCCAGTTGCGAATCATGTCCTGCACGAACGGATCGGCATGAATCATTTCTTCGGCCACTCGCTGGCGCTCTGCCAGCGCGGCAGCATTGCGGCGCGCCGGCGAGTCAGTGACGGGGCCAATCTCGACGCTTATCTGGATGGCGCCGTCCTCCAATGCGGTTTGCAGAGCCAATTGAAGCTTTTCGCGCGCCGCGCTCTGACTCAGCGACTCACGCTCGACACGTAGTTGCCAGACCTCACCCGAGCGCGCGCAGAGCTGTGACTGCAGCGCCAGTTCACGCGTCAGCGCGGCCACGGCTTCGGTGGCGACCAGCTTGTTGACCGTGTCGCTCCAAAGGTCTGCGAGCTGCACATCCTCGGAAGAAGCCGCTGGTGCAATCGGCGTTTTCGAAGGCTTGTCAGCTTGAAGAGGCAGAGGCTGCGCGGTCGCTTCACGCGGTGGCAGTTCAACCGGCGCAGCTGTTTGGCGCGCTGGCGCCGTCAAGGCAGCCTCTTTATCTGCTACTGAATTAATAGCTGCTGGCGCATGTTCTGCCTGGGCTAGAGGCCTATTTTCCTCAGATTTTGGGGTAAACGGCTGTTCGGATACCGCAGACGCTGCTGCGACAGGACTTCGCACCGGCGCGGTCGGCAGCGCGTGCTGCGCGGTGCTGGCTTTCGTCGCCTCAGGCTGCGACTTTTTTGAGGGCTCGGCGGCGCTCCCCTGCGCTGCGGCGAGGCTGGCAGCCGGTTTGAACGCCAGCAGGCGCAGCAGCACCATCGTCAGGCCGGCATATTCATCGGGCGCCAGGCCCAGCTCGCCGCGGCCGTGCAGGCACAGGCTGTAGAGCAGTTGCGTTTCATCAGCCGGCATCGTGGCCGCAAGCCGCGATGTTTCGGCGATTTCCGGGTCGGTGTCGTCATCGCCCGCTCCCATGCCAGGCACCGCCTGAAGCACCGCCATCCGCTGCAGCACCGTCGTCATCTCTTCGAGCGTTGACGCAGCACTGAGGCCGTTGAGGCGAAGCGCCTCGGACGTTTCCACGACCGTGCGGCCATCGCCGCGGGCCAGCGCATCAAGCAGTCGAAAAACATAGCTGCGGTCAACACTGCCGAGCATCGTGCGCACACCAGCTTCTTCCAGCTGTCCCGACCCGAATGCAATCGCCTGATCACTGAGCGACAGCGCATCGCGCATCGATCCGCGCGCCGCGCGCGCCAGCAGGCGCAGCGCCTGCGGCTCGGCGTGCACATTTTCAAGCGCCAGCACCTGCACCAGATGCTCCAGAATCGTCTCGGGCGCCATTGGCCGCAGGTTGAACTGGAGGCAGCGCGACAGCACCGTGGCCGGCACTTTTTGCGGGTCGGTCGTGGCGAGCACGAACTTGAGGTAGTCGGGCGGTTCTTCCAGCGTCTTGAGCATGGCGTTGAAGGCCGTGTTCGTCAGCATGTGCACCTCGTCGATCATGAAAACCTTGAAGCGGCCCACGACCGGTTTGTAAACCGCCTGCTCCAGCAACTGCGCAATTTCATCGACGCCGCGATTCGACGCTGCATCCAGCTCGGTGTAATCGACAAAGCGGCCGCTATCAATGTCCATGCACGCCTGGCACACGCCGCAGGGCTGGTCGGTGATGCCGCCCTGCCCGTCTTTGCCCAGGCAGTTGAGCGACTTGGCCAGAATGCGCGAAATGGTGGTTTTGCCAACGCCCCGCGTGCCGGTGAACAGGTACGCATGGTGAAGCCGCTGCGTCTTCAGCGCGTTGCCCAGCGCCTGCACCACATGCGCCTGCCCAACCATTTCAGAAAAATTTCGGGGTCGGTATTTGCGTGCGAGGACGAGGTAAGACATTCGGACATTCTAAATTGCAGGCCGGACCGCATCGGCGAGACCCGCGCGCCAAAAGGTAATTGGCCGCTGCCTTACAATGGAGGCGACGGGCCTTCCCGCATGGTAAAGCGGCCAACCGGGTCAGGTGGGGAACCAAGCAGCCCTAACTGTGGAGCCAGTGCCGGGGTCAAGGCTCGTCACCTTTTTTAGCACACAACAGGTAGTTTCCTGTTGCCTGTTCTGGCCAGATAACGCTGAGGAGTAAACGTGATTCTTCATCAGCGGTTTCCACTTAGAGCATGACAGTACCCCGAAGTACAAGTCACCCTGCTTCGGTTCTCGTCGTGGAAGATGACGAACACATTTCTCATTTGCTGAAGTTCATGCTTCAGCGCGAAAAATACACCGTTCACCTCGCCCGTGATGGCCGCGAGGCCAAGCAGTTCATCGAGAACAATGCCCCGCCCGACCTCGTGCTGCTTGATGTCATGCTGCCTTTTTTTGACGGTTTTGCATTGGTGGCGCTGTTGCGGGAGCAGCCAGCCTGGAAGACAACGCCCGTCATCATGCTGACGGCCAAAACACAGGAACAGGACATCGTCCGGGCTCTTCATGCCGGGGCCAACGACTACATCCTGAAGCCATTTCAGCCCGCTGAACTGCTGGCTCGTGTCAAGCGACTTTCCAGACCCAACGCATGAAAAAATTCCCCGGATTTCTGGCGGCACTGGTTTTAGGTCTTGCCACGGTCATGCCGGCCATTGCCGATAACGCGGCCCCCCAGACTCAGGTTGAACTCAGCGCCGAGTCCAGCCGCTTGAGCAACGGCAGTCCCGACTGGCAGGAACTTTCCTTGCGGATCAACCACCAGCGCGGTCAGCGAAACGTCAAGGAATTGACCCTGACCCAGACCAGCCGTTTCGGCCTGGACGACCACCAAATCAGCGGCCTCTACGCAACACCCCTCACCGACCGGCTGACCGCGATGCTGGCCGCCAACATCAGCCCCTCGCACAGGGTATTGGCGCGGCATGGTATCGACGGCACGCTTCAGTACGAGTTTGCACCCGCCTGGCTGGTTCACGCAGGCCTGGCCAGCAAGCGTTATGACTCAGTCAATGTGAACCAGGCCAGCCTGATGCTGGAGCACTATTTTTCGTCGTTCAGCGCTTCGGCCGCCTGGCGGCCTGTCCGGGCGCTGGGTGTGACTTCCAGCAGCACAGAGTTGCGCGGCTATTACTACTACCGGGACACCAGTTACATCGGTGTCATCGTGAGCACCGGGCAGGAAGCAACGTCGGTAAACGCCAGCACCGTGCTGCTAACCGATGTTCGCGCAACCGCCCTGCTCGGCCGCCACTGGTTAAGCCGGCAATGGGCCATCAAATACGCCATCACCAGCACCCGACAAGGCAATTTTTATAACCGGAACAGCGTTCGTCTAGGTGCTCAATACCTTTTCTGATCCCTACGCAGCATTTGCGTTCCAGGTCGGCTTGGGGGCCATCGGATTAACGCTGCTGCTGGTGCTGGTCATCGTGTCTTTGCGGCTCCGGCTGCACACAAACCTGCGCCGCGAGCAAGACTTCATCGCCATCTGGCGACCTCTGCTGCTTGAGGCTGTAAGCGATGACCGGTCAGCAGACCGGACCGTCTCGTTGCCAGTCCTGCGCGCACGCGATCAGTTGTTTTTTCTCAAGCTCTGGAACTACATGCAGGAATCGCTGCGGGGCTCTGCCAACGACAGGCTCAATGAGCTGGCACGGCGCCTGGGCTTCGAGGTGACAGCACGCAGACTTCTGAAGAAAGGCAAGCGGGCCGAGAGCCTGCTGGCCACCTTGATGCTGGGGCATTTACGTGATGCGCCGTCATGGGAAGCGCTGGCTGCGCAGGCCGGCAGTCCAGACAGTCTGGCCTCGCTTCATGCCGCCCGGGCGATGACCAGAATCGACCCGCTGCGGGCTACCGAACGACTGCTGCCGCTGTTTCTGACGCGAACCGACTGGGGCATCACCCAGGTGGCGAGTTTTCTGGGTGAATCACGTCGAGCGTTCGGTCTGCAGCTGGCCAGACGCATCCTGACCGTGGACCAGCAGCACTGGCCGCGGGCACTGCAGTTAGCCGATACGCTGCGGCTTGATCTCCCCCACAAGACCATGCTATTGATTTTGGCCAGCAGCCGGTCGATCGAAGCCCTCGTGGCTGCCCTGCATCTTGCCACCGGCTTGCCCCTGCTACCCACGGTACGGCGCTTCCTGCAGCACCCGGACTGGCGGGTGCGCGTGGAGGCAGCCCGCTTCCTGAGCAGCTTTGGCGACGAGACCGACATTTTGTCTTTGCAGCAGTTGCTGCAGGACAGCCAGTGGTGGGTTCGCTACCAGGCCGCGCAGGCGTTGGCCAGCATGCCATTTTTCGGCCTCGAAGCACTCCAGGCGCTGCGCCATCAAACCCATGACACCCTGACCGTAGACATGCTGGATCATGTTCTGGCGGAACGCAACGGCTTGGGCGCATAAGCCCGTAAGCGCCTTGAAGAGCCCATGATTGAATACACCACGTGGTTCATCATTGCTTATTTCGTCGCGCTCAACGGCAGCTATCTCGCACTTAATTTTCTGTCGATTTTTGCGCTTCAACGCAATAACCAGGAAAAACTGCTGGATGACCTGCCGCAGGTTTTTACCGGGCTGGAGCCCGGCATCAGCATTCTGGTTCCAGCCTACAACGAAGAGGCCACCATCACCGCCTCGATTCGTTCGATGTTTCAGCTCACCTATTCGGAGTTCGAAATCATCGTCATCAACGACGGCTCCAAAGACAGCACGCTGGACGTGCTGAAGCGGGAATTTTCGCTGCTGCCCTTTCCGCAGGCGCAGCGCGAGGGGCTGGTCACCCAGCCAGTGCGCGGCGTGTATCGCTCCATGCACTACCCGAATCTGCGTGTCATCGACAAAGAGAACGGAGGCAAGGCCGACTCGCTGAATGCAGGCATCAACGCTGCGCGCCACCCGCTTTTTTGCGGTGTGGACGCCGATTCCATCCTGGCGCGCGACAGCCTGCAGCGGGTTGTCAAACCGTTTCTGAACGACGCCAGCACCGTTGCCACCGGCGGCACCGTGCGGGTCGCCAACGGCTGCGAAGTGAGCGATGGATTTTTGACCAAAGTCGGGCTGCCTGCCAACATCTGGGCGCTGTTCCAGGTGATCGAATATCTGCGGGCCTTTTTGTTTGGCAGGCTGGGCTGGTCACAGCTCAACGCCATGCTGATCATTTCAGGTGCTTTCGGCCTGTTCAAGACCGAGGTGGTGATAGCGGTCGGCGGCTACCGCAGCAACACCATCGGCGAAGACATGGAACTGGTGGTACGCATACACCGCCTGCTCAGGCAGCAGCGCAAGTGCTACCGGATCGAATTTGTACCTGAACCCGTGTGCTGGACCGAAGCGCCGGAAGACTTTAAAACCCTCAAAAACCAGCGCGTGCGCTGGCAGCGCGGTCTCTCGGAGAGCCTGAGCAGCAACTGGGGCCTGATGTTCAGTCGCAACGGGGGTGCGCCCGGCTGGCTGGCCTTCCCTTTCATGGTTCTTTTTGAATGGCTTGGGCCGGTCGTCGAGCTGTCTGGCTACCTTTTCATGACCTATGCCTGGGCCTTTGGCCTGGTTTCGTGGCAAGCCTTCACGGCTTTTCTGGTGATGGCGGTCGGTTTGGGAATTTTGCTCTCTGCTTCAGGCTTGCTGCTGGAGGAACTGGCTTTTCACATGTACCCCAGGTTCCGGCAACTGGCCCTGCTGGCGCTGATGGTGGTGCTGGAAAACTTTGGCTACCGGCAGCTCAACTCGTGGTGGCGCTTGCTGGGGCTCTATCGCTGGGCCAGCCGGGGCAAGTCGAGCTGGGGCGACATGAAGCGCAAGGGCGTAGGCCAGGCGCCAAAAGCACCTTGACGGCAGCCATGCCGCTCATTGCATTTCCAGCTCATGCGCGCGGCGCCAGCGGCAAATCGAAATAAAACTCGCAACCCTTGCCAGCCTCGCTCACGAAATCAATCGTGCCCTGATGCTCCTCGATGATGCTCTTGCAGATATTCAGGCCCAGCCCGGTACCGCCTTTTTGCCGCCGGTCCGAGGCATCCACCTGCGCAAACCGCTGGAAGATACGATCGCGGAAGGCCTCAGGTACGCCGCTGCCGGCGTCCGCGACAGAAACGCGCACCGAGCCGGGCAACTCCTGCACATTGACATGCACGACGGCCCCTCCGGCAGGCGAGAATTTGGCCGCGTT
This sequence comes from Polaromonas sp., assembly GCA_031396485.1. Classification (GTDB taxonomy): domain Bacteria; phylum Pseudomonadota; class Gammaproteobacteria; order Burkholderiales; family Burkholderiaceae_C; genus Polaromonas. The sequence continues at coordinate 26,962 of JANNKV010000034.1, forward strand.
GGAGAGCAGGTTGACGATCACCTGGATGATGCGGTCTGCATCAACGCTGACGATGGCTTCTTCGGCGGCAGCGTTCAGCTCAAACCGCACCTGATACTGATCGGCGTAACTTTGCGTCGCGTTGATGGCCTGCTCCACCAGCGGCAGCAATGGTTGGGGCACCCGGTGATAGGCCATGCTGCGCGATTCAATTTTCTCGACATCCAGCACGTCATTGACCAGGCGCACCAGGCGCTCGGCACTTTGGAGCGAGATGCCAATCAGTTCCCTGGCGTCGGCTGGCAGCTCACCCCCCATGCCGCTGTGAAGCATGTCCAGCGACGCGTAAATCGCCGTCAGCGGCGTGCGCAGTTCATGCGATGCCGTCGAGATGAACTCGCTCTTCATGCGCTCCACCTTCTTCATTTCTGAAATATCGTAGAGAAATGCACTGAAAAATTTCAGTTTTCCATGGTTGATCAGTCCAATCCTTACTGATACGGGCAACTCACGTCCATCCTTCGTCAGCAACAGCCGTTCAAACCGCGCGTCGACGAAATCCGCAACACCGGTTCTGTTGAAGTCATGCAGCGCCTGCCCTACCGGGCCGCGAAAGCGTTCGGGCACCAGCGTTGTCACAGGCTCATCCAGTATTTCGCCGAGCGACCAACCGAGCAGTTTTTGCGCCTGGGTATTCCAGTCCGTAATGTGGCCCTTGAAGTTAACTGCGATAAATGCGCCCTGCGCGGTTTCCAGAATGGTATTGACGCGCTCCTGGCTCTCACGTACGGTGTCCAGGGCCCGGCTCAACTGGGCTGTGCGCTGCACCACCCGCCTTTCAAGCGTGACATTGAGATCGGTCAAAGCCGCCTCTTTCTGTATCAGATTACCCAAGAGAGTCCTGAGCGATTCGCTCAAGACTCTGACTTCCTTGTACGAGTCACCGGTCCTGTCAATTTCAACCGGAATACCGGCGTCCAGTTGCTTCGCTGCACTCGACAGCCTTGCCAGCGGCCGGCTGATACGGCCGCCCATGATCCAGGCAAGCAGCAGGCTGCTGCCGAGCAGCAACGCCAGCGCACCCAATAGCCAGCCCACTGGGCGCCAGAGGTCACTGATCAGGTTTTGCTCCGGCACCGTCTTTATCACCGCCCAGCCGGAATACGCCGAGCGATTGAAGACCACCAGCGCAGAACTTTCTTCCAGCGTGACAGCCTTCATCTGACCCTGACTGCTTTTCCTGATCGCGTCCAGAAGCGGCTTGGGGACTGATTGGCCAACGGCTGTTTTAAGCGCCCGGCTCTGGGCCACCACTTTGCCGTTGCGGTCAAGCAATGCGACCGTCCCGCCCATCACACGCTGCTGCATCAATATTTCAGCGAAACGCTCCGGTACCATGCTGGCAATCACCACATAGATCACCTCGTCATAGTGTTTGACCGGCACTGCGATGCTCACCAGCGGTTTCTTCAGCACCTGCCCGATGAACAAATCAGAGATCACCGGTTTTCTGGTTTTCATCACGGTTCTTACCAGTTCCGGGTCGCCAACCATCGGCAGTGGTTCACCTGCAGGTCGGCGGGTATTGATGAGTTGCTGGCCATTGATGTCGGCGAGGATGACGTTCTCGATTCCGCTGTCCTTGACAATATCCCGCGCCTGCTGATCGAATGCAGCCAGTTTGCGGGATGTCAGATTGGGCGACGTGGCCAAGGTGATCAGGGCCGTCTCAAGGCTGACGAGTTCGCGGTCCACCGCGAAGGTCAGGGCCACGACAGACGCAGAAGAGTCGCGCACAACTCTCGACCGTTCGTTCTCGTAATAGACATACACCAGCGCTGCAGCCACCAGAAAGGCAGGCGCCATACATGCCACCACCAGCCAGGCCAGCTTGGAACGAATGGAAGGAACGCTTGGCTGTTTCAAAAAGTTCTGGCTGGTTGTCAAAAGACGTCGTGTACGGGTGAAGGCCCAAAGAAGAACCGGGAAAACCTGCCAACTCCGATAAAGCAGGCGATCAAGCCTGGCGCGAACGACGAAGCGCAAAAGGCCGGGCGATCAACTTATTTCAGGTGGCCGGCACATAAGCTGGTCACCCGCCGCGCGGGTTCGGGAACGCCGGAGAGGTTGAAACCAGCAACCACCCCCGCACCCATTTTCAGGTCACTGGCTCTGGCGTCACGACCACGGTTAACCAGTAGCCGGCCAGCTGGCCAATCGCCTTGACAAACTTGTCAAAGTCAACCGGCTTCGTGATGTAGGAATTGCAGCGCAGCCCATACATTTTCTGAATATCCGCTGCTTCGTAAGACGTTGTCAGAACTACCACCGGCAGGTGGCGCAGCTTGTCGTCCTTGACAATTTCCTTCAACACTTCATGCCCGTCCATCACCGGCATGTGCATGTCGAGCAAAATCAGGTCGGGACTGGGAACATCGGCATAGGGCCCCTCCTTCCGCAGAAACTGCAGGCACTTTTCACCATTGTCTACATGGTGCAAATTAACCTTTAGACTAGCGGCTTCAAAAGCCTCGCGGGTCAGGTAAACGTCGTCCTCGTTGTCGTCCACCAGCAAAATTTCGGCAATGCGGCTTTCGGCAATAGGTGTTATTTTCATGGCGCGGACCTTTCTGCAGCAATGTCCGGAATGGTGAAGTAGAAAATACTTCCCTCTCCCACCACGGATGTTATCCAGATTTTCCCGCCGTGCCGTTCCACCACCCGGCGGCACACCGCCAGGCCAATGCCGGTTCCGGCGTATTCGTTCTGGGTATGAAGCCGCTTGAAGACTTCGAAAATTTTCTCGTGGTGTTTCGCGTCAATGCCGATACCGTTGTCAGCGACTGAAAATATCCAGCCGTGTGAATCTCTTTGCGCAGTAATGTGAACTCGTGGCTCGCGGCCGCGGCAGTATTTCATCCCGTTTCCCACCAGATTGAGAAGCAGCTGCACCAGCTGGGTCCGGTCTCCCATCACCTCGGGCAGTTCGCCCATCGTGACGAGCGCACCACTTTGGCGAATGGCATCGTCCAGCAAATGGACGACTTCTTCGGCCATCTCACCGCAGCGAACGGGCGCAAAAGGCCTGACTTCAGAGTTCACACGTGCATACGACAGCAGATCTTCAGTCAGTTGATCAAGCCGATGAACAGCCGCTGACGTTCGATGAATCAGCGCTTTCGCCTTCTCGTCCAGCTGCCCGGCATGGTTTCGCTCAAGGAGCTGCATGAACCCACCGATCGAGCGCAGCGGCGTTTTAAGGTCATGCGAGGCCACAAAAGCAAACTGCTGCAGGTCAAGATTGCTGCGTTCGAGCGCTTCGTGGTCCCGCACGCGGGCGGTCACGTCGCGCAAGATCACCGAGAAAAGTGTCCCGTCGGCCGTCTCCAGCTGGGAAATCGACGCTTCCACCGGAAATTCGTCCCCATCGGCGCGCTGGCCATAGAGCACCGTGCCATCTCCCATGCGGCGAGAGGTTGTCCCCACCTGGGAAAACCGCTCGATATGACCCGCATGAACTGCGCGAAAGCGCGCTGGCATCAGTTTGTCGAGTCTTTCGCCCAACATTTGCCCGGCGGGCCAGCCAAACATCTTTTCTGCTGCCGCGTTGTACAACACGATGCGCTGGTCTTTGCCGACGGTCAGAATCGCGTCGGTGGCCGATTCCACGATGCCGCGCATCCGCGCCTCGCTGCTTTTGAGGGCCACATCGGCATCGGCCAACATCACCGACGCTTTCACAATGGCCTTGCCGACCTCATCAGCCTCTCGAATCCCGAGCTGGGGGACCACCACAGCCTTGCCGCCGCCCAGGGCCAGCGCCGACGCACCGAGTGTCCGGATCGAAAGGGCAATGCGCCCCCCGGCGATCCACGCCAAACCCAGAGCGCCCGACATCAACAGCGCAGCCAGACCGCCCAACAGCCACAGTGAGCGCCTCAAGTCGGCCGTCAGGCTGTCAATCGGGGTGCCAATGGCGACCGTCCAGCGCGACGTCGGCGAACGCACAAACACGGTCAGAACAGTAATACCCTCCAGGGAAACGACTTCAAATGCATTTTCGTCCTCCATGTTCAAGCGTCGCAAAAGACCAGGTGCCACCGGTTTTCCGAGAAACCTGTCGATTTCATGCGTCCGCGCCACGACGGCTCCGGAAGCATCGGCAATAACCGCAATTCGATCGGAGCCGAAGCGCCGCTGAAGCAGCAATTTCTGAAAATAGCCTGGCAACATGACCCCGACCAGCGCGTGGGTGAATCCTTTGTCGTCGCGTACAGGCACAGCCACGCGGATGATCGGCCGGTTAAGAACTGGCCCGTTAAGCAGATTGGAGGTACTTGCCTTCCCGGAGGCCAGCACGCTTTCAAACTGGTTCGAATTGGGCGCCTTCGGCAAAGGCTGCCCAAAGGACGTGGCGGTGTTCATCAATTGCTGCCCGCCGGGCTCAACCAACGCAATGTTGTTGATATTGCTATCGCTCAGCGCTGCCGCGCTCTGGACCTGAAGCGCAGCGAAATCCTGGCGAGGAATAAAGGGCGAGGTTGACAAGGCGCGGAGTGTTCTTTCAGCGCCGAGGAACTCTCCGTCAACCGCCAGGATCAGCGCACGGGCCGCCTCGATGGAATCGTTGACAAGTCTCTTTTGGCTCCGTTGAAGGTCGGCATACAAAAATAAGGCGACCATCACGATTGCGGGGATCAGGCAGGCAGCGACCAGCCTGGCCAGGCCGGTGCGAATGGAAGGAATGCGTTTCGACTTCAAAAATCTTGCCCTATTTTCTTTTTTTTCCGTTGAGGCTGGTCAGGTCAGATTTGCACGAGAGGATAGAACTCTGCCCATCCTCACCCGAAACAGCAGGCCCGATGGTAAAGCGCAGACAAGGCAAAAATGTTGTTTAAAACGGCGCACTGCCAAGTTCTGGCCTTGATCCGGGCTTTGTTCTGCCTTTGAGCCCGGCACAGGCTCCTGCTTCCTGGGGCGCTACCTGTAGGCCTCTTCAATCGCCGCCGTCGTGTTCATCGCATGCTCGGCCAGCTGGCTTGACGCCAGCGCCAGCGTCGCCAGCGGATAGGTACCGCTGATCACGCCCCTGTAGGCAATCTCGGCGCCTACAGGCTCCGTGCCCAAACCCTCGGTCGCGGCGACGATACAGGCTTCAATACTGCCCAGGCCTTCGTCGCCGTACAGGTCTTCGCCTTCGTAGCTCACGCGGTAGTCGAACTGGTCTTCGCCGACCTGGTCAATGTTGAAACGTACGATCATGGCGGTCTTCCTCAAGATTCCTGTCACTATTATTTTGATAGCTGCTTGCGCACGTATTACGTCGGCTTAAGGCCCAAAACACTTAAAACACCATGCCCGGCAGCACTTCCGCTGGCAAAACACGCGGTGAGCAGGTAGCCGCCGGTCGGCGCCTCCCAGTCGAGCATTTCGCCGGCGCAAAAGACGGGCGAGAACAAAGGTGGTTTAGCCAATTCTGGCGACTTCAACTGCAGGTGGTCGGTCATCGCCTCAAAGGGTACGCCGCCGGCGCTGCTGATGGCTTCGTCGATGGGCCGCGTAGCGACCAGGCGCACTGGCAGCGCCTTGATGCCGGCGGCGAGCCGTACCGGGTCGGCTATCGCGTCTTTGCCCAGCAACTCATAGAGCATGGCCGCCTTGATGCCGTCAAGGTTCAGGCGGCTTTTGAGGTGGCTGGACAGCGAGCGCGAGCCGCGCGGGTGCCGCACTTCGACCAGCACCTGTTCGGACGATTTGTCGGGCAGCAAATCGAGCAGGAAGGTGGCGCTGCCATGTGCCGCGATCTCGTCCCGCATCAGGCTTGACGCGGCATAGATCAGGCTACCCTCGACCCCCGTGGCGGTGGCGACGAACTCGCCGCGGCGGCGGAAGCTGCGGCCTTGTGAATCGGTGAAGCTGATGGCAACGGATTTGAAGGGCTGCCCGGCAAAGCGGCTGGCGAAATGTTCCGTCCAGCCCGGCTGGGTGGAGGGGCCTTTGCCGATCAGTTCCTTGAAAAATTCACGGCGCGTCTCGGTGGCGTCAGCCGGGTCAAGCGCAGCAACGCCGACATCAAAACCGCAATTCGACGGCTGCAACGGCAGTACCGGCACGCCGCGCGCCGCCAGCAGCGGCACCCACGCGCCGTCGGAACCGAGCCGCGCCCAGCTGCCGCCGCCCAGCGCCAGCACCACCGCATCGGCCTGCACGCTGACCTCGCCCGCCGGCGTTGAAAACATCAAGGCGCCGCCATCGTCGGCCCAGCCCAGCCAGCGGTGCCGCATGAAAAACTGCACGCCCGCGCCGCGCAGGCGATGCAACCAGGCGCGCAGCAACGGCGCGGCCTTCATGTCTTTCGGAAATACCCGACCCGAGCTGCCGACAAAAGTTTCTACGCCCAGCGCTTCCGCCCAGGCACGCAGCTCCGTCGGACCGAAGCGGGCCAGCATCGAATGCAGGTCAGCGCTGCGGATGGCATAGCGGCTCAAAAACGGCTCGGCGGGTTCGGAATGCGTCAGGTTGAGGCCGCCCTTGCCGGCCAGCAAAAACTTGCGGCCGACCGAAGGCATGGCGTCGTACAGCTCGATGCGCAGCGGCGTGCCCGAGGTGGCTAAAACTTCGGCGGCCATGAGGCCGGCAGGACCGCCGCCGATGATGACGATGCGCGGTGATTTGGCGTTGGCGTTGGCGTGAGGGTCGGTCAATGAAAAATCCGGTGGGTGCAGTACTGGGGCGTGTTGAGGGAAAGCCCCGATTGTGAACGCCAGCCCGGAGGCAGGCATGCGGCGGGTCAAAAGTCGGCTGCAGCGCCTGCCGATCGGATTGATGAGCGTCGATGCAGGAACGTCACTTGCTATATTTTTTATAGCCGCTTACGCAAGTATCACCTGGGCTGGAGCATTAAAAGGCATCTAAACAGGCAAGTAGCCGGTGCCATTGAGCTCGACGATCGTCCCAACCCCGGTCAAAAACGCGGCCTTCACAGTCGCTCCCGGGTAGGCGCGCTGCACGGCTGCCCGGTAAGCCTGCATCTGCGCCACCAGTGCCGGTTGCCGCTCAGGTGCATCGGCTGATTTGTAGTCGAGCACCCACCAGTGGCCTTCATGCCCGGCGTCTTTGCGCTGCACCAGCCGGTCCAGCCGCAGCGCCTGGCCCTCGTGAATCAGATCAACCTCGTTGCCTTGCCAGGCTAGGACGTCTTTGTGCCAGACCC
>JANNKV010000044.1:0-11868 GCA_031396485.1 Polaromonas sp.
AGAGGGAACTATGAGCGATATCGAAGCACGTGTTAAGAAAATCATTGCCGAGCAACTTGGCGTCGAAGAAGGTCAAGTCACCAATGAGAAAGCCTTCGTGGCAGATCTGGGCGCTGATTCCCTTGACACCGTTGAACTGGTGATGGCTCTGGAAGATGAGTTTGGTATTGAGATTCCAGACGAAGACGCCGAGAAGATCACCACTGTCCAAAACGCGATCGACTACGCGAATACTCACCAAAAGGCTTGACACCCCTGTCAATGCATCAGGGGTCACCCCTTTGCCCTTGTTATCACCCAGCCTGAAAAGCCGTCTCTGGCCTGTTCAGGCCTCAATCAGGATTTTTCAATGAGTCGTCGTGTTGTCGTGACAGGTCTCGGTTGCGTCAGCCCGGTAGGAAATACGGTTGACCAATCCTGGACCAGTCTTTTGGCGGGCATGTCGGGCATAGACCTCATCACTCAATTCGATGCGGACAGCTTTGCTTGCAGGTTCGCAGGCGAGGTCAAGGGTTTTAATATCGCGGATTACATCCCCGAAAAAGAAGCCCGCCACATGGACCGATTCATTCATCTTGGCCTGGCCGCCGCCTGCCAGGCGGTCTCTGATAGCGGACTTCCCACGGGTGACGCGCTGGACGACGAATTGGCCGTACGCATTGGTTGCAACATCGGCTCCGGTATCGGTGGATTGCCGATGATCGAGCAGACGCATGCAGAACTCGTGAATCGTGGTCCACGGCGCGTATCGCCTTTTTTCGTTCCTGCCTCAATCATCAACATGATCTCCGGTCATGTTGCGATCAAGTTCGGGTTCAAGGGGCCCAATATCGCTGTGGTCACCGCGTGTACCACTGGCCTGCATGCCATTGGCCTGTCTGCGCGGATGATCGAGTACGGTGATTGCGACGTGATGATTGCCGGAGGTGCGGAGGCAACCGTTTCGCCTCTCGGCATCGGGGGTTTCGCTGCGGCGCGTGCATTGTCAACCCGTAACGACGATCCGAAAACGGCCTCACGTCCGTGGGACAGTGACCGTGATGGTTTTGTGCTCGGCGAGGGGGCTGGTGTGGTCGTACTGGAAGAGTATGAGCATGCGAAAGCCCGAGGCGCAAAAATCTACGCTGAAGTCGCCGGTTTTGGCATGAGCGCTGACGCCTATCACATGACCGCGCCTGATATAGATGGCCCGCGCCGCTCCATGAGCATGGCGCTAAAGAACGCTTCCATCAACGCAGATCAGGTTCAGTACCTCAATGCCCACGGCACTTCCACGCCTTTGGGCGACCTGAACGAAACCAATGCGATCAAGGTCGCATTTGGCAGTCATGCCAAAAGGATGACGATCAGTTCAACCAAATCGATGACTGGCCACCTTTTGGGTGGCGCCGGGGGCATTGAATCGGTGTTCACCATATTGGCCTTGCACCATCAGAAAATTCCTCCGACCATCAACATCTTCAATCAGGATCCCGAGTGCGATCTGGATTTCTGCGCCAACACAGCACGCGACGCCGATATTGAGTTTGCGGTCAAGAATAATTTCGGTTTTGGCGGCACCAACGGCACGCTTGTTTTCAAGCGCGCCTGACTTGTCCCGTTTTTTGTTGGCCCAAATATCAGACTGCTGGCAACCTTGACCAAGCACAGTGCCCCAGCGGTGGTCTATCCGGTCGGGCGCTCGCGGTCTCAATTGTGGTTTTTCTTGGTGTTATGGCTGGCCGGAGTGTTGGTATTGCTGCTCTGGCTCTCCAGCACCCGACGCCTTGATTGGCGCATCGGACTGGGTGGGGCGGCCGTGTTGATCGTCGGATGGGCGATACAAAAAAGTTGGCGCAGTGTGACGTGCGGGCAACTCGTCTGGGACGGCACTTGCTGGCGCTGGGAGAGCACAGAGGGGCAGACGGTCAACGCGCCAGCGATGTCTGTGGTGGCTGATCTACAGCGAGTGCTGGTAGTGGTGCTCGATAACGGTGCAGGGAGGCGATTTTGGTTTTGTGCAGAACGCAGCGCTTTCCCGATGCGCTGGCTGGACTTCCGGCGGGCGGTGTACAGCACCCGAAGAACTTCAGATGGTACGACCCGGATTGATCATGTGGCTGGATAAAGCATTATCTGCCGTGGCAGTATCAAATCATGTTCAATTTGGTTGCGCGATTGGTCTAGCGTCGTGAGCTCCGAGTTGAAACCGCCTGAGGCCGACAGGCCCCTTGACAGCGACGCCATGCTGGTCGAGCGCACCGTAGCAGGCGATCAAAAGGCTTATGAGTTATTGGTGATCAAATACCAGCGGCGCATTCAACGTCTGATTGGGCGAATGGTGCGTGACGTTGATCTGGTCGAAGATATCGCACAGGAGACTTTTATTAGGGCTTACCGTGCTTTGGCGCAGTTCAGGGGTGACGCCCAGTTCTATACCTGGCTGTACCGGATTGCGGTCAATACTGCCAAAAAAGCCCTGATGGAACTTAAACGGGATCCTACGGTATCTGAAAATTCTTTTAAATCAGCGGACGACGATGAAACTTCCCCGCTGGAAAACGAACTAATGAGTTCCGAAACGCCAGAGGCTCTGCTGGCGAGCAAGGAGATTGCAGAGATGGTGAATGCCGCCATGGAAGCTTTGCCGGAGGAACTCCGTCAGGCCATTACCTTGAGAGAAATCGAAGGAATGAGCTATGAGGAAATTTCTGAGGTGATGAACTGCCCGATCGGCACTGTGCGATCGCGAATTTTCCGGGCCCGCGAAGCTATTTCGGAGAAGGTGAAACCGTTGCTGGAAAACAAGTCCGGGAAGCGGTGGTAACTTCACCGACTTTGATCATGATCGGGATAACCAGCGTCGGCCTCCACAGAGTCTCCGTATGAGTCTTTAACAGTCAGTCCTTTATTGTCTGCCATGAAACATATGACTACCACCCCCCAAGCAGGAGAGTTGCTCTCAGCGCTTGCTGACAGTCACCTGACTGCAGCAGAATTTGCGGCGACGCTGGATGCCTGCAAGCACGATGCCTCTTTACTTGGCCAGTGGAATGCCTATCACGTGGTCGGTGATGTCTTGCGGTCTTCTGCCCCAGGAATTGCGCGGGGCGCAGACATGGCGTTTGTGGGTCGAGTCCAACAGCGCCTCGCCTCTGAAGTAACACCCTTCGTAAAAACTCTGCGTACTGAATCAGTGCCTCGCTCGCAGTTCGCTGAACAAGGGGTTCTTTTGACGCAGACGGAACTCCCGTCAAGCCGTCAGAACGCGGCAAACGACGGGAGCTTTCGCTGGAAGATGGTGGCTGGCTTTGCGTCGTTTGCTGCTGTTTGCGCAATTGCCTGGGGCATATTTGGGTCACTGTCACGAACCGATGCTCCCCAACTTGCTCTGGACACGGGCAATGAGAAGGTGCTCGTTGCCTCGCCGATGGGGCCGATGGTTCGGGATGCCCGGCTTGAAGAACTGCTTGCAGATCACAGGCAGCTTGGCAGTGCTGCAGCTTTGCAGATGCCGTCAGGATTTTTTCGCAACGCGGCCTTTGAAACACCAAAAAATGACGGGCGCTGAGTGAAAGTTTTGCGTTTTGAGTCAGGCAAAAGCTTGTTTAAATCAACACCTTACCCCTCGCTCGCTTGTCTATCCCCTTTTTTGTGGGCGATGCTGGCTATTAGTTCCGTAGCGGCTGAATCGCTGCCACTTGCTGCAGCTGCAACTGAGTCTGGTGCCGCTTCAGAAGCGCGCACGATCAACGACTGGTTGATACGCACTCATGAAGCTTCCAAGCGACTTGCTTACTCCGGGACTTTTGTAGTTTCTTCCGGCGGGGCAATGTCGAGCGCCAAAATTTGGCATGTTGGCGAGGGAAACCAACAAATGGAGCGCGTGGAAACCCTCAGCGGTGCTCCGCGATCGACGTTCAGGCACAACGATCAAGTCGTCACCTTCATGCCAGAACAGAAGCTCGTGCGCAGCGAAACCCGCGAGTCACTCGGCATGTTTCCGGAACTCCTGCAGTCAGCTGATAACCGGGTGGCGGATTTTTATAAGGTCCGTCAGGACGGCGCCGAACGTGTGGCCGGACTCGAAGCCGACGTTGTTGTTCTGGTGCCAAAAGACAGCATGCGTTTCGGATATCGGGTGTGGGTCGAGCAAAAGCGGGGCCTCGTTGTCAAGCTGCAGACGCTCGATGTTTCAGGAAAAGTACTGGAGCAGGCGGCGTTCACGGAGCTTCAACTCGATGCGCCAGTCAAAATGGACAAGCTGGTGCAGATGATGGGCAAGGTAGATGGCTATCGGGTTGAAAAACCGGCATTGATCAAAACTACGGCAAGCGCCGAAGGGTGGTCCATGAAGGCCTCTGTTGCTGGGTTTAAATCCATTAATTGCTATAAGCGACCTGCCAGTGTGGCAAGCGGAGCAACACGTGGTGAAGCACTGCAGTGGATTTTTTCAGATGGGCTTGCGTCGGTATCGGTTTTTTTAGAACCATTTGACCGGCTGCGTCATGACAAGGAATCCAGCTTGTCCATGGGCGCTACGCAAACGTTAAGCAGGCAGATGGGTGAGTTTTGGCTGACGGTCATGGGTGAGGTGCCGATGACAACCTTGCGGATGTTTGCGAGCAATCTGGAGCGCAGGAAATGACCGCCAGCTGTGTTGACCGCTTTTTGGCTTGTTTCCCGTTGTCGCTCAAGGGTTAAGGGCCCGAATTTTGCGTCTGAATCGGTATGCTAATTTCCAACATTCACAACAAGGCTGAAAATGTTTAATGTGAGCTTGAATAAACTGCGTTTGCATATGTTTGCCGGAGCGTTGGCGGTGACTGCGGCCACCTCGGCGCTGTCTCCTTCAACCGCCTCGGCACAAGTTCGTGCCTTGCCCGACTTTACCGATCTGGTGGACCAGGTCGGGCCTTCGGTCGTCAATATCCGCACGCTGGAAAAAGCAAAGCCTGCGGGCGCCGGCGGTGCGGATGAGCAGATGCTGGAATTTTTCAGGCGTTTTGGCATACCGGTGCCACCGAATATGCCGCGCTCGCCGCGTCCGGACCGCAACCAGCCTCAACCCGACGAGGACCAACCCAGAGGAGTCGGCTCCGGCTTCATCCTGACCGCTGACGGCTTCGTCATGACTAACGCCCATGTAGTGGAGGGCGCCGATGAGGTGCTGGTGACTTTGCCTGACAAGCGCGAATTCAAGGCAAAAATCATTGGTGCAGACAAGCGAAGCGATGTCGCGGTGGTCAGGATCGAGGCAACTGGCTTACCGGCCGTGAAGATTGGTGACATCAACCGGCTGAGAGTCGGTGAATGGGTAATGGCTATTGGCTCGCCTTTTGGGCTTGAAAATACCGTTACCGCGGGCATTGTCAGCGCCAAGCAGCGCGACACCGGCGACTACTTGCCTTTCATCCAGACCGACGTGGCCATCAATCCCGGGAATTCTGGCGGCCCCCTGATCAACATGCGCGGCGAGGTTGTCGGGATCAACAGCCAGATCTATTCACGCTCGGGCGGCTTCCAGGGCATTTCCTTTTCCATCCCCATCGATGAGGCAACACGCGTATCGGACCAGCTTCGCAGCAGCGGCCGTGTGACGCGTGGCCGGATCGGTGTGCAGATCGATCAGGTGAGCAAAGAAGTGGCCGAATCCATCGGTCTGGGTAAAGCCCAGGGTGCGCTGGTCCGCGGCGTTGAAAGCGGTGCACCGGCTGAAAAGGCGGGCATTGAAGCGGGTGACATCATCACGCGCTTTGATGGGAAGCCCATTGAGAAGTCGAGTGACCTTCCGCGCATGGTGGGCAACGTCAAGCCCGGCACCAAGTCCACTGTCACGGTCTTCAGGCGTGGGAGTTTGAAGGAACTATCCGTGGTTATCGCGGAAGTCGAGCCTGAAAAACCAGTACGCAAGGCGGCTGCGTCTGAGCCGAAGTCACCGGTGGCCGGTCCGGCGCAGGCACTCGGGCTGATGGTGAGCGACTTGCCCGAGGCGCAGAAAAAAGAGCTCAAGGTAAAAGGAGGTGTGAAGGTGGATGCCGTCGAAGGCATTGCCTCCCGTGCAGGCCTGCGCGAAGGCGATGTGATCGTGGCTATTGCCAATTTCGAGATCGCATCGGTCAAGGAATTTGAAAATGCGCTCGCCAAGATCGACAAGAGCAAGGCTGTCAACGTGCTGTTCCGGCGTGGAGAACTGGCGCAATACGCGCTGATCAGGCCTGTGCGCTGACGTGGCTCTGATCGGCGGATCAACCTCAGAGGTCGTCGCGTCTTGGGTGGCCACTGGCGATTTGCAGGGCCCATAAAACCCCACAACTCGACCGGGATGAGGTTTTTTTGATTTTTTTTCGCGCCTTGAGTGTGCTCAGATAATATATTTTTAACCTGCGATATCGATCAAAAAAGTTAGCGTTAACTAACAAATAAGATTGCTCGATCTCGTTTTGGTTAGAATAACAACCGACATGCACCGACTTTTGGCATAAACAAGCGCGCCAAATCGCCGATTCGATCAGAAACCAACAGTTCGTGGTTTGATCCACAGATCACCCACAAGTTGTTCATGCTTCTGCGATTCAAAATGTTAGTAAGCTGTGCATAACTTTCCTGTTGTTGACCTGCAACGACAAAAATTTGGACCTTTCGGGACTGTTCGGAACTGGGTTTTTGCCTACAATGAAGTTCCAACTATCGCAGTTGCCATAGATTGTTGGTTCAGGGCGCGTCCTTATTCGACGCGCCCTTTTTTATGGCTCATCGCAAATGACAGCAATCGCTTCGCAATGCTTTCAAGCACTTAGGCGCTCCCCTTGATGAATAACATCAGAAACTTTTCCATCATCGCGCACATCGATCACGGCAAATCCACGCTCGCCGATCGCATCATCCAGCGTTGTGGCGGTTTGCAGGATCGCGAGATGAGCGCGCAGGTTCTTGATTCGATGGACATCGAAAAAGAGCGTGGGATAACCATCAAGGCGCAGACCGCCGCGCTTCAATACAAGGCACTTGACGGTCAGATCTACAACCTCAATCTGATCGACACGCCGGGTCATGTCGACTTCTCTTATGAAGTGAGTCGATCGCTGTCTGCATGTGAGGGCGCGCTGCTCGTGGTCGATGCGAGTCAGGGCGTCGAAGCGCAAACGGTAGCGAACTGCTACACCGCGCTGGATCTCGGCGTGGAAGTCGTGCCCGTTCTCAACAAGATGGACCTGCCGCAGGCTGATCCTGAAAACGCCAAGCAGGAAATTGAAGAGGTCATCGGCATCGACGCGACTGACGCCATTCCGTGCAGCGCCAAGACAGGCATGGGCATTGATGAAATCCTCGAGGCTGTCGTCGCACGGATTCCGCCGCCCAAGGGCAATCCGGGTGCTGCGCTGCGGGCCATGATCATCGACAGCTGGTATGACGCCTATGTGGGCGTGGTGATGCTGGTTCGGGTGGTCGATGGCCGCCTGGCCAAGGGCGACCGCATCAAGCTCATGGCCAGCGAAGCCATGTACAACGCCGAGCAGCTGGGCGTCTTCACTCCGCACACCGAGCCACGGCCGTCGCTGGAAGCGGGGCAGGTGGGCTTTGTGATCGCCGGCATCAAGGAACTCCAGGCGGCGCGCGTGGGCGACACCATCACCCAGATCAAACCTGGTACCGGCGGCGCTGCGGCCACGGCGACCGAAGCCCTGCCAGGCTTCAAGGAAATCCAGCCTGCGGTGTTCGCGGGCCTGTATCCATCAGAGGCGAGTGAATACGAGTCTCTGCGCGACGCACTGGAAAAACTCAAGCTCAATGATGCGTCCCTGCATTACGAGCCCGAGGTCAGCGAGGCGCTGGGCTTCGGTTTTCGCTGCGGTTTTCTCGGCTTGCTGCACATGGAAATCGTGCAGGAGCGGCTGGAGCGCGAGTTTGACCAGGATTTGATCACCACAGCGCCCAGTGTGGTGTACGAGGTGCTGAAAGCCGATGGTGAAATCATCAAGGTCGAAAACCCGTCGAAAATTCCAGACGCCGGACGCGTGAACGAAATCCGCGAACCCATAGTCACCGTGCACCTTTACATGCCGCAAGACTATGTCGGTGCCGTCATGACACTGGCCAACCAGAAACGGGGCGTGCAGCTGAACATGGCCTATCACGGCAAGCAGGTCATGCTGACCTACGAAATGCCTTTGGGCGAAATCGTGCTGGATTTTTTCGACAAGCTCAAGTCAGTGTCGCGCGGGTATGCGTCCATGGACTACACCTTCAAGGAATTTCGCGCCTCGGACGTCGTGAAAGTCGATATTTTGCTCAATGGGGAGAAGGTGGATGCGCTGTCCATCATTGTCCACCGCAGCCAGTCGGCTTACCGGGGGCGTGCGGTCGTCGCCAAAATGCGCGAGATCATCTCGCGGCAACAGTTCGACGTCGCCATTCAGGCCGCTATTGGAGCCAACATCATTGCCCGTGAGACAATCAAAGCGCTGCGCAAGAACGTGATCGCCAAGTGTTATGGGGGTGATATTTCGCGCAAACGCAAGCTTCTCGAAAAACAAAAAGCAGGTAAAAAGCGGATGAAACAAATCGGTTCGGTGGAGGTGCCTCAAGAAGCGTTCCTGGCGATTTTGCAGGTAGAAGATTGATGTTCGGCGCCATGAGTTCAATCACGGCCCTGGTGCTGGCGGTATTCGTCGGCTACGGTGCCGCCTGGTACATGGGCGCTGTCGAAGGAAACTTCTCGGTGCTCCTTTTTCTGGCGGCCGTGGTCACCGGTATTTACTGGGTGGCCGAGCGGCTCTACTTCCTGCCGCAACGACGAAAAGCGGTGGCGGCGCTGGACGAGGGCACTGCCCAACGGCGTGCTGAACTGGGAAAAATGGGCATTAGCCAGGTCGATGACAACACGGCTGAAGCCAGGACCCGGCTCATCATGCAGCCGTGGTGGCTGGACTGGACAGCCGGCCTGTTTCCGGTGATTGTGGCGGTGTTCCTGCTGCGCTCGTTTCTGTTCGAGCCGTTCAAGATTCCCTCAGGCTCCATGATTCCCACGCTGCTGGTCAATGACCTGATTCTGGTCAATAAATTTCACTACGGTGTGCGCCTTCCGGTCGTCAATACAAAGATTTTCGAGAACAACAGCCCGCAGCGCGGCGACGTGATGGTGTTTCGATACCCCCCCAAGCCGAGCCTCGACTACATCAAGCGAGTCGTCGGCGTGCCGGGTGACGAGGTAGCCTACCTGAACAAGACGCTGACCGTGAACGGGAAACCGTGGCCGAAAACGCCGCTGCCCGACTTTTTCGACGCGGATTCCATGCGCTATTCCAAGCAGTTCAATGAAAACAACGGTGGCAAGACCTACCGCCTGTTGAACGACGAAGATCGGCCGGCATTCGTTCCCGGTGCCGAGGACTTTCCGTTCAAGGAAAATTGTCGCTACAGTAGCCAGGGCGTGATTTGCAAGGTTCCCGAAGGACACTATTTCATGATGGGCGACAACCGCGACAATTCGCTGGATTCGCGCTTCTGGGGCTTTGTGCCCGAGAAAAACATCGTCGGCAAGGCATTTTTTGTGTGGATGAATTTTGGCAATCTGAAACGCATCGGAAGTTTTGATTGAGTCGTTTAACCGGTGGCGGAGTTATCGGTGAGCCCTGTGCAGGGTCTTCTTCATAAAAATACAGTAGTACAAGAGAGAAAAATGAAACATCAGCAACGCGGCATTTCCCTGATTGGGCTTTTGTTTGTAGGCGCCGTGATCGCCTGCGTGTTCCTCATCGGCGCCCAGGTGGCGCCAACGATGATCGAATTCCAGGCCATCACCAAGGCGGCCACCAAGGCCAAAGACGGCAGTACCGTCGCCGAAGTCAGGTCCACTTTTGACAAAGCCGCGCAGATTGACAACATCAGCTCGATTTCCGGCAAGGATCTGGTTGTCAGCAAAGAAGGCGACAAAACCGTCGTGGCTTTCGCCTACACCCGTGAAATCCACCTGGCCGGCCCGGCGTATTTGCTGCTGAAGTACGACGGCCGATCAAAGTAAGTGGCGGCCAAGTCAAGTCCGGATCTGGTGGCCCTGCAACAGCGTTTGCAGCACGAGTTTGCCGATCCGAAATTGTTGGTTCAGGCGCTGACACATCGCAGTTTTTCCGCAGATCACAACGAGCGCATCGAATTTCTGGGCGATTCGGTCCTCAATCTGGCCGTCGCCGCGATGCTGTACGAGCAGCTCAGCAGTCTGCCGGAAGGCGATTTGTCGCGGGTCCGTGCCAATCTGGTCAAACAGGACACATTGCATCAGCTGGCTGTCGTTCTTGGCTTGCCTTCCATGATGCGGCTAGGTGAAGGTGAGGCCAAATCCGGCGGTCAGAAGCGGCCATCCATCCTTGCTGATGCGCTTGAAGCCGTGATCGGCGCCGTCTATCTCGATGCCGGATTTGCCAAAGCCAATGAGTTGGTGCGCCGCCTTTTCAAGGACGTTGCCATCAACCCGCAAATGCCCGCGATCGGCAAAGACCCGAAAACTGAATTGCAGGAGTGGTTGCAAGGGCGCAAAATGAATTTGCCCATTTACAGGGTGGTAGGGACGATGGGGGCGGCGCACAAGCAGACCTTCGATGTCGAATGCGAGATTTCTGAGTTCGGACGGGCCGAGCGCGGCATCGGCGGCTCGCGCCGTGCCGGCGAGCAAGCCGCTGCAGCCGCCATGTTGATGTTTGTCAAAACCCTGGATCCCTGAGATCGGCTTCCCTTACAGCGCCGTTGCCTCGAACGCCGTGATCCAGATTTCAGCACTGCTGGCGCTGAAGTCCAACCAAACTGAAAAGCCATGAGCACAGGAAAAAAACAACCCAAGAAGCAGATGGAACTGCCGGAGCATGCAGAGCCGCTGGTAAAGCCGTCCGCCAACATCTCCGCACAATCGCCGATCGAGCCATCGCAGTCGCCTGATGCCCTCGATGACATGCTCGCACAGGCATTTGCCAAGCGCGCAGCGGCCGACGTGGTTCCCAATGTGACGCCAGCCGGTGAACAGCGCTGTGGCCTGATTGCCATCGTCGGCAAGCCCAACGTCGGCAAATCGACCCTGCTCAATGCCCTGGTGGGGCAAAAGGTCAGCATCACGTCGCGCAAGGCGCAAACCACCCGTCACCGCATCACTGGCATGCGCACGGCGGGCGCCACCCAGTTTGTTTTTGTCGATACGCCCGGCTTTCAGACGCGGCACGGCAATGCGCTGAACCGGTCACTGAACCGCACCGTGGTCGGCGCCGTCAACGATGTCGATCTGATCGTGTTCGTGGTTGAGGCGGGGCAGTTCAACCAGGCCGATGACAAGGTGCTGGGCCTGTTGCCCGCCAAAACTCCCGCCATCTTGCTGGCCAATAAATTTGACCTGATCCACCGCAGGGCTGACATTGCCCCGTGGCTCAAGGCCATGCAGGAACGCCACGATTTTGCCGAGTTCGTGCCGATGTCGGCCAACAATGCCAAAGATGTCGAGCGACTGTTCGGCATCTGCGAAAAATACCTGCCGCAGCAGCCGTGGATGTATGGCGCCGACGAGCTGACCGACCGCAGCGACCGCTTCATGGCCGCCGAGATCATTCGCGAAAAGCTGTTTCGCCTGACAGGCGACGAACTGCCGTACACGTCGACCGTAGTGATCGACCAGTACGCCGAAGAAGGTAACCTGCGCCGCATCGCCGCCACCATCATCGTCGAGCGCGACGGCCACAAGGGCATGATCATTGGCGAGAAGGGCGAAAAGCTCAAACGCATTGGCACCGAAGCGCGCCACGAGCTGGAAACGCTGACCGGCGGCAAGGTGTTCCTTGAAATCTGGGTCAAGGTTCGCTCGGGATGGGCTGACGATGAAGCCAGAGTTAAAACATTCGGTTATGAATA
>JANNKV010000061.1:0-2931 GCA_031396485.1 Polaromonas sp.
CGTCAGGCCCAGGTGCGCGCAGACGGGAATGCCGCGTTCGACCAGAAAGCGCACCGTGTCCGCCGTCCAGCCGCCGCCCTCAAGCTTGACCATGTGCGCGCCCGCCTGCATCAGCACGGCCGCGCTGCGCAGCGCCTGCTCTTTCGATTCGTGGTACGTGCCGAACGGCAGATCACCGATCAGCCACGCCACGCCGTGCGACCGGCGCAGCCCGTTGGCGACGCATTCGGTGTGGTGACGCATGGTGTCCAGGCTCACGCCGACGGTGCTGGTCAGCCCCTGGCAGACCATGCCCAGCGAGTCGCCAACCAGAATGCATTCAACGCCGGCGGCATCGGCGACAGCGGCAAAGGTCGCGTCATAGGCCGTGAGCATGGTGATCTTTTCGCCGCTCGCATGCATTTCGCGCAGGCGCGGCAGGCTCATGGGTTTGCGCGACGCTGCCCCGGACGATGAGGACACGGGCGGCAAGGTGCCGTAGGGCGTCGCTGTGGGCGGTGGGGTGTCAGGTGTCATGGAATAAGCCCAGAATTTAGCGAGAGTCTAACCAGCTTGTAGCTGAATTTCAGCGGCATCTTCAGATCAAGCGATCCCGTCTTCGTAGAAGGCACGGCCGCCGCGCCGGGCCGCCCCAAGCAAGGCCAGCCCCCTCGGGGGGCATCCTTCGACAGGCTCAGGACGATCGGGAAGGTGTACGCGAACGTGGGGGCCACATTCAGGCCGGCGTGTACGCGAGTCGAACGTAAATCGGTGCAAAGGCCTCGGCCTGCGTCACTTCCAGCAGGCCTTCCTTGGCCAGCTCAAGCATGGCGATGAAGGTGACGACCAGCACCGGCACGCCGCGCGCGGCTTCGAACAGGTCGGCAAACTCCAGAAACTTGCGGCCCTGCAGGCGGCGCAGCACGATGCTCATGTGCTCGCGCACTGACAGCTCTTCGCGCGAGATGACGTGGTGCGTGATCAGCCGGGCGCGTTTGACGATGTCGCGCCAGGCTTCCTGCAAATCGACCACGTTTACATCGGGAAAGCGCGGCTGTAGCGATTGCTCCACGTACACCTGCGCGCGCAGAAAATCGCGGCCGAATTGCGGCACTTCGTTGAGCTTGTGGGCGGCCAGCTTGATCTGTTCGTATTCGAGCAGACGGCGCACCAGCTCGGCGCGTGGGTCTTCGGGCTCCTGGCCTGCGGCAACCTTTTTCGGCGGCAGCAGCATGCGCGACTTGATCTCGATCAGCATCGCCGCCATCAGCAGGTATTCAGCCGCCAGCTCCAGGTTGGTGGCGCGAATCTCGTCCACATAGACCAGGTACTGCCGCGTCACGGCGGCCATCGGAATGTCGAGAATGTTGAAGTTCTGCTTCCGGATCAGGTACAGCAGCAAGTCCAGCGGGCCCTCGAAGGCTTCCAGAAACACCTGCAGCGCGTCCGGCGGAATGTACAAATCATGCGGCATCGCGAACAGTGGCTCGCCGTACAGGCGGGCGAGCGCGACCTGGTCGATGACGGCGGGCATGTAAGGCTGCAGTTGCTCACCCGCGCCCGACCCGGCCGACAGCTCAAGCGCCTGCAGCGAAACGGGGATGGGAGGCAGATTCATGGTGCGCGGGCGACCAGCAGTGGCAGAATTAGTTGCTATGAAATATATAGCTGCTTGCGCAGGTATTGCCTGGGCTGGAGGCCGATTTGGCTATGAATTACTTGCTGTTTGGGTGGCCGCTGGTGCCGTACACATAGCCCTGCTGCGGCACCTTGCCGTCGAGGTAGTCGGCCTGGTCGGCGCGGTTCAGGTTTTTGTCCCACAGCAGCGCGCGGCCGGCCCGCTGCTCGGCTTCCAGCGTGGGTTTGTTCACTTTCAGCTGCTCGATAAACTGCGTGGCTTCAGAGGTGTAGTCGGGGCGGCGGAAAAAGGACATGGTGTGGAGCAGCTTTGAAAACGTATAGTGGCGTGATTTTAACGGGGGGACTGCCATGGGCTCTTTTTCAGGTTGGCCGGGACTTTTTTCAGACCACTTTTCCAAAACCAATACCAGGACGATTGCCGTTATGGGTCTGCTGTCATTTTTTCTGGGTCTGGCCGGCTGTGACCAGCAGCGCATCAGCGAGCTGGAAGAGGGCGTGGCCACCGAGGCCGACGTGCGCACGCGCTTCGGCGAGCCCGAGAAAGTCTGGGACGCTTCAGACATGGCCAGCACGCCGCTGCCCCGCGCCACGCTGGATGTGGTGGCCGCGCCCGGCGCGCGCACCTTCGAATACAACCGCCAGCCGGCCGGCAACGTCAACTACATGATCACCATCGGCCCCGACGGCAAGATGAGCTCGCTGCGGCAGGTCTTGAGCCCGCAAAACTTCAAGCTGGTGATCCCGGGCATGAGCATGGAGCAGGTCAGAAAGCTGCTCGGCAAGCCGATGAAAGTCACCCCGTATGCGCTCAAGCAAACCACCGAATACGACTGGCGCTACCTGAGCTCGCCCAACGTGCCGCACATCTTCACCACCGTGTTCGACGCCGATCTGCGTGTCGTCAGCACCGGCTCGGCCGAAGAAGCGCTGGTGAACCCGAGTGGTGGGCAACGGTAGGGACCCTCTGCATAACTCCCTGCGGTCTGTGGTATCGCGGGCTCGGGCGGTCTGCGGCGTTGCTTTTCTTGCCAATAGCAGGGCTATTGGCAAGAAAAGGCGCCTTGCAGCCCATCCCGATCCGCGCACCACAGTTTCGCCAGAGTTATGCAGAGGGTCCCTAGGTTTTTGACTGCCCAATGCCGGTGTTGATCGTATTCATGAATCAAATCGCCTGATTAGCCACCTGCCTCAGACTGCAATGCCCGTCATGCCCCCGACGGCGGGAATCTAGTGTCCGCGCCCGCTGGAAAACGTCTGGATTTGGGCCTTCGCGGGAACGACATCCTTTTGAGTGTCTGAGGCAGGTGGCTA
>JANNKV010000072.1:0-27112 GCA_031396485.1 Polaromonas sp.
CCCGTTCTTGCGCCCTTGCCGCGGCCGGTGCGCACTGCTTCGGGCACTATCGACCAATTCCCCCTCGTGCTGATCGATGTGCGCACGGATTCAGGTGTGGAGGGCCGCGCCTACGCGCAGGTGTATTTGCCAGAACTGCTGGCGGCGCTGGACCGGGCTGTGGCCAGTCTCGCGGGCATGGCCACGGGTTTGCCACTGGCGCCGCGTGACATTCACGCCCACCTGCTGCGCCGTTACCGGCTGTTCGGCATGAAGGGGCTGCTGGGCGTGGCGCTCGGCGGACTGGACATGGCGCTGTGGGACGCATGGGCTCGCGCACGCGGTGAGCCGCTGGCGCGGGCGCTAGGCGCCGAGCTGCGGCCGCTGCGCGCCTACAACAGCGTTGGCCTGTACGACGCCGAGGCGGTGGTGGCGATCGCGGATGAAACGCTTGCGGCGGGTTATGCAGGCCTGAAGATCAAGGCCGGGTTTCCGACCTTCGCCGAAGACCTGGCCGCTGTTCGCGCGGCCAAACGGGCGCTGGGGGACTCAACCGCGCTCATGATTGATTACAACCAGTCGCTCAGCCTGCCGGAGGCGATGGCGCGCTGCAAGGCCCTTGATGGTGAGGGGCTGGAGTGGATCGAAGAGCCGGTACACGCCGACGATCTGGAAGGCTGCGCGCATATTGCGGACGCTATTACGACACCCATCCAGATCGGCGAGAACTTCCACGGGCCGCTTGAGATGCGCGCGGCGGTTGCCGCGCGCGCCTCGGATCTCGTCATGCCAGACGCGCAGTTCATTCACGGGGTTACTGGCTGGCTCGAAGCGTCGGCGCTGGCCCGAACGGCAGGGCTGCCGATGTCGTCTCACACCTTCGTCGAAGCGAGCGCGCAGTTGCTGTGCGCGACGCCCACTGCGCACTGGATCGAAGTGCTGGATGCCGCCGGCGGACTGCGCCAGGCGCCCCTTCAGCTCAAGGACGGAATGCTGATGCCCTGGGATACGCCGGGGATCGGGCTGGAGTGGCGCGAGGATATGGTGGCGCGGCACCGGGTGTGACGCCGGAAGCTTACGGTTTTGGTAGTCATCCTGTCACGGGCGTGTGCCGGTGTTGACAAAAGATGATGGAAGTAAATTCCTGTGCACTTCGCGCAGCGGCGATAGCGCTGTGCGTAAAAACCCTCTCAGAACTCATCAAGACGACCGTTAGCATGCGTACTTCCAGTGCAACAAATCGATAACCAAACCAACAACGGAGACTTCCAGATGATAAAAAACAGAACGATTTTCAGTGCCTTGGTCGCGATTGGTGTTTTGTCCGGATGCGCACAAACCACCTCGCCGGTGTCGAACGCAGTTCCTGCCCTGGCGCCAGCCGCGCCGATGTGGCAACAGGGCCGTGCGGCGGACATGGCGGCATCAACGCTGGCGCCCCACGCGGGCAAGCTGACGGCGACAGCGCCGGCGGATATTCCGGTCAACAAGCTGAAGTTGCCAGCGGGCTTCAAAGCCGAAATCTGGTCCCACGGCACGCCAGGTGGCCGGGCGATGGCGCGCGGCGAAAGTGGAAAAATTTACGTCGGTACGCGGGGCCTGGGCCGCGTCTACGAAATCACCGACAACGGCAAGGAGCGCACCAGCCGTGTGGTGGTGGACAAGCTGAACCAGCCTGCCGTCACGATGCACAAGGGCTCGCTCTACGTCATGGCGATCGACAAGGTGCTGCGCTACGACGACATCGAGAAGAACCCGAATGCGCAACCCGTTGACCTGACGGCGAAGTTCAACCTGCCGCCCGAACAGCATCACAACTGGAAGTACATTCGCTTCGGGCCGGATGACAAGCTCTACGTGCCTTTCGGCGCGCCTTGCAATATCTGCGTGCCGGGTGATGCCTATTCGCAGCTGCGCCGCTACGACGCTGATGGCTCCAACATGCAGGTGGTGGCACGCGGCATACGCAACACGGTGGGTTTTGACTGGCATCCTGTGACCAAAGAACTCTGGTTCAGCGACCATGGGCGCGACTGGATGGGCGACGACACCCCGGAAGATGAACTCAACCGCATCAGCAAGACGGGCCAGAACTTCGGCTTCCCCTTCTGCCACGCCAACGGCGTAGCCGACAAAGACATCAAGAAGGCGAACCCCTGCGAAGGCGTCACGCTGCCGGTGCAGACCATGGGGCCGCATGCAGCCGTGATGGGCGTACATTTCTACACCGGCAACATGTTCCCGGCGGAATACAAAAACACCATGTTCGTAGCCCGCAAGGGTTCGTGGAACCGCACCAAAAAATCAGGCTTCGATGTGGTGATGGTGCGCGCCGATGCGGACGGCAAGAACGCCAAGGTCAGTCCGTTCGTCACTGGTTTCCTGGACGAAAAGGGTGAAGCTTTTGGAGGCCGCCCCGCCTACATCCTGCAAATGCCTGATGGCGCCCTGCTGCTCTCTGACGAGCAAATGGGTGCGATCTACCGCATCTCCTATGCCAAGTCATAAACCAGGCAAATTAACCGCGACAAGCAGGGCACTGGCAGCAGTGGCCCTGCTTTTTTTCCTTTCACCGGTACAGGCCCAGCAGCCCGGTTCTGCGCAGTTGGCCGTGTGCATGGCCTGCCACGGGCCACAAGGCAATTCACAAGTTCCGACGACGCCTTCACTGGCGGGGCAGCCCCAGGTTTTTCTGGAGAACAAGCTGGTCTTGATCCGGGAAGGTCTGCGGGAAATTCCGCAAATGAAGGGGCTTCTCGACGGCATGAAAGATGCCGATATTGTGACGCTGGCCAACTATTTTTCGGCGCAAACCCGGGCCCCTGTGACGGGCTCCGTCAACCTGACGACCTATCAGCGTGGCCAGGCGATATCGACCGGCATGCTTTGCGGCAGTTGCCACCTGCCCGATTACGCCGGTCGCCAGCAGATTCCCAAACTCGCCGGGCAGCAGGAAGCTTTTTTGCTGAACGCCATGAAGCAGTTTCGCGACAATCCGGGGCCGGGACGCGACACCATCATGTCCGCGTCCGTGCATGGACTCAAGGACACCGAACTTTCGGACCTGGCGCATTTCCTGAGCAACTTCAAATAAGGGAGTCAGATAAGGGAGCCTTTGGGGTCGAAAGAACATTGGTAGTGGCGCCTTGCGATCATGCAACGACTCACCAAGATATCTGTTTGGCCCGGGTCAAAAATCCTGCTCGAGACGGCTGCGATGCGCCGGCCCATCGCTGGGGCCAGATACCGTCTTGCGGCCGCACAACCACCACTCATTCGCTACAAATTTAATAGCTGCCAGCGCAAGTAATATCTGGGCTGGAGGCATAAAAAGCTTTGAAACAGCCGCAAAGCGAGCCGAAACAGCCCGCTGACTGCCCTTCCCGCTTCAAGGCCGCGCGGCAGGCGCTCCACTCAAGGAAACGCCGCCACTGGCCGGCTCTGTCCAGCCGCCACCCAGCGCCCGGTAGAGCCCCACCTGGCTCTGCAGTTGCGCCAGCCGGGTCTGCACCACGGCTTGCCGCGCGGTGAACAAGGAGCGCTGCGCATCAAGCAGATCAAGGTAGCTCGCTACGCCGTTCTGATAGCGCAGGTCAGACAGTTTCAGGCGAGTAGTTTCGGCGTTGGCCTGTGCCTGGGTGGCGCGCAACTGCTCGGCGAGTGTGGCGCGCGAGGCCAGTGCATCGGCGACTTCGCGGAAGGCGGTTTGAATGGCTTTTTCATACTGCGCCACGGCGATGTCACGGCTTGCCTTGGACGTGTCCAGCCCGGCCTGGTTACGGCCGAAATCAAAGATCGGCAGAACCAGTTGCGGCGCCAGTGTCCAGCCCCAGGCACCGCTTTTGAACAGGCCAGAGAGCTGGTTGCTGGCGGTGCCTGCACCCACGGTGAGTGAAATTTTCGGGAAGAACGCAGCCCGGGCCGCACCAATATTGGCGTTAGCAGACAACAGCTGCTGCTCGGCCTGCCGAATGTCGGGGCGGCTGGTCAGCAGTTCGGACGGCAAGCCGGCGGGCACGTCGACCATCGGCTGCATTTGCGCCAGCGACAGCGCGGGGGTGCTGGCGACCGGCAATTCCCCGGTGAGCGGGCTGCCGACCAGCAGCGTCAGAAGATTTTCATCCAGCGCGCGCTGGCGCTGCTGCTGCGCGTAGGCGGCTCTGGCGGCTTCGACCAGCGACTCGGCCTGGCGGAAGTCGAGCTCGGAAGCGACGCCGTTGTCAAAGCGCAGCTTGCTCAGGCGAGTGGATTCTTCGCGCGAGGCCAGTGTCTGGCGGGTGATGTCGAGCAGTTCGTCGTCAGCCAACAGGCTGAGGTAGGCGTTGGCGACCGAGGCGATCAGCGTGATCTGCGTGGTCTTGCGGCCTTCCTCCGTGGCGAGGTACTGGTTCAGCGCCGCTTCCTTCAGGCTGCTGACGCGACCGAAAAAGTCGAGTTCGTAAGCCGTGGCCTGCAGGCCTGCGCTGTACAGGCTGGTGATGCCGCCGCTGGCATTCGGGGTGCGCGAGCCGCTGGCCACGCCATTGATCGTCGGGAACTGGTCGGCGCGGCGAATCTGATACTGCGCACGCGCCTGCTCGATGTTGAGCACCGCCACACGCAGATCGCGGTTGTTGAGCAGTGCTAGGTCAATCAGCTTTCTAAGCTGTGCATCGGCAAAAAAATCCTGCCAGGCGACGCTGGATGCAGCCTGCGCGCCGGCAGCGGTTGGCGTGGTGGCCAGTGCAGATGAACCGGTGCCCGGTGCGGCGGGATAGTCCGCGGCAATCGGCGCTGCCGGGCGTTCGTAGGCTGGAATCATGGAGCAGCCGGCCACAAACACCGTTGCGGCAAGCGCCAGGGGCTTAAGGACTCTCTGCATAACTCCCTGCGGTCTGTGGATACGCGGGCTCGGGCGGTCCGCTGCGTTGTTTTTCTTGCCAATAGCTCTGCTATTGGCTGCAAAAAGACGCCTTGCGGCCCATCCCGATCCGCGCACCACAATCACGCAAGAGTTATGCAGAGGGTCCGTAAACACCTCTGGCAAGGAATGAAACTTACGCATGGGGTGAACCTTCCGCTGCGGGATGGGCGGGCGCGCCGTTGATGCCGGCAGCCCGGGCGTGTTCGGCGTAGCGCTCACGCTGCCGCTCACTGCCCTTGAAAAATCCCCGCACCACGACAAAAAAGATGGGAACGAAAATCACGGCCAGCGCGGTGCCGGTGAGCATGCCGCCGATGACGCCTGTGCCGATGGCGCGCTGGCTGGCCGAGCCGGCGCCGGTGGCAATCGCCAGCGGCAGCACGCCGAGCATGAAGGCCAGTGAGGTCATGACGATGGGCCGGAAGCGCAAATGAGCCGCCGCCAGTGCCGATTCGATCACGCCCTTGCCCTGCGCCTGCAGGTCCTTGGCAAACTCGATGATCAGGATAGCGTTTTTTGCCGACAGGCCGATGATGGTGACCAGACCCACCTGGAAGTAGACATCATTGGCATAACTTCGGAAGAACGTCGCCAGCAGCACGCCCAACACGCCGAGCGGCACCACCAGAATGACGGCCAGCGGAATCGACCAGCTTTCGTAGAGCGCAGCCAGGCAGAGGAACACCGCCAGAATCGCAAAACCATACAGGATGATCGCCTGCGAGCCCGCCAGTTTTTCTTCTCGCGACTGCCCTGTCCACTCAAAGCCCAAACCCGGCGGCAACTGCGCTGCGAACTTTTCCATCTCGGCAATTGCCGCGCCGGTGCTGTAGCCGGGCGCTGCACTGCCGCTGATGCGCATGGCTGGATAGCCGTTGTAGCGAACCGTCTGTGCCGCGCCCTTGATCCAGCGTGTACTGGCAAATGCCGACATCGGTACCGACTGGCCTTTGCTGTTGTTGGTGTTCAGGCGCATGAGGTCATCGGGCTGCATGCGCGCGGGCGCGTCGGCTTGCACCACCACGCGCTGCAGCCGCCCCTGGTTGGGAAAGTCGTTGACGTAACTGGAACCCAGCGCTGTCGACAGCGTGGCGCTGATCGCATCGAATGTCACGCCGAGCGCGTTGGCCTTTTCGCGGTCGATATCAATCTGCAACTGAGGCGCGTCCTCCAGGCCGTCAGGCCGCACCTGCGCGAGCACCGGGCTCTTCGAGGCAAGGCCCAGCAGTTGCCCGCGCGCTGCGAGCAGCGCTTCGCGGCCGACACTGCCGCGATCCTGCAGGCGAAAGCTGAAGCCGCTGGATTGGCCGAGCTCGGGAATCGGCGGCGGATTGAGCGGAAAGATGCTCGCATCGCGAATACTGGAAAGCGCACCGAAGGCCCGGCCGGCCAGAGCCTGCGACGATTGCCCTTCGCCCTTGCGCTCGGACCAGTCCTTGAGCGTCACAAACGCGAGCGCGGCATTTTGCCCTTGCCCCGCAAAGCTGAAGCCGAGCACGCCGACCATGTTTTCCACCTCAGGCTGCTTGAGCATGAAGCCCTCAACCTGCTGGATCACCGCCCGGGTGCGCTCCAGTGTCGCGCCCGGCGGCAGTTGTATGTTCACGAGCAGCCTTCCCTGATCCTCAGCAGGCAAAAAGGAGGTGGGCAACCGCGTGTAAACAACGCCTACTACGGCGATGATCGCCACATAGATCAGCAAGTAACGCGACGCACGGCGGAGCAGCCGGGCAACCAGGCTTTCATAGCCTTTGGCCGTGCGCTTGAAGCCCCGGTTGAACCAGCCGAAAAAGCCGCGTTTTTCAACATGGTGTCCGGCCTCGACCGGCTTGAGCAGGGTGGCGCACAAAGCCGGTGTGAGCGACAGCGCCAGAAATGCCGAGAACGCTATCGATGCCACCATGACGGCCGAGAACTGGCGGTAGATATTGCCGATCGATCCGGCAAAAAAGGCCAGCGGTACGAATACGGCAATCAGTACCACCGTGACACCGATGATCGCGCCCGAGATCTGGCCCATGGCCTTTCGCGTTGCCTCGACCGGCGACAGCCCCTCCTCGCTCATGATGCGCTCGACGTTCTCGACCACCACGATCGCGTCGTCCACCACGATGCCGATCACCAGCACCATACCGAACATGGTCAGCACATTGATCGAAAAGCCCAGAGCGAGCAAGGTTGCAAAGGTGCCCAGCAAGGCCACCGGCACGACGATGGTGGGAATGATGGTGTAGCGGAAGTTCTGCAGGAACAGGTACATCACCAGAAAGACCAGCACGACCGCCTCGACCAGCGTCACCGCTACCTGCTGGATGGAAATACTGATAAAGGTCGAACTGTCATACGGAATCGTGTAACTGACACCGGGGGGAAAGTTGCGCTTGAGTTCCTCCATCTTGGTGCGTACGGCTTTGGCCGCTTCCAGCGCATTCCCGCCGGGTGTCAGCTGCACGCCGATACCGGTTGACGGCTGGCCATTGAGCCGGGCCGACGTCGCATAGGCCTGCGCACCCAGCTCGATACGCGCCACATCCCTGAGCCGCACCGCAGACCCGTCCGTGTTGGCGCGCAGGATGATATTGCCGAATTGCTCGGTCCCCGTGAGCTGGCCGTTGACC
Source organism: Polaromonas sp. (assembly GCA_031396485.1). Lineage (GTDB taxonomy): Bacteria > Pseudomonadota > Gammaproteobacteria > Burkholderiales > Burkholderiaceae_C > Polaromonas. The sequence goes on from JANNKV010000072.1 coordinate 7,501, forward strand.
ACCACGGTCGCCGCAATGCCCTGCCCGGTCACGTTGGGCAAATCGCCGATGGCGCCTGATGAAATCTGCGCGTTCTGCGCGCGGATGGCATTCGTGACGTCAGAAGCAGAGAGTGAAAAACCGGTCAGCTTGGCCGGGTCGATCCAGATGCGCATGGCGCGCTCGGTGCCGAAGAGCTGCGCCTGACCGATGCCGGGCAAACGCTGGATTTCAGGAACCACGTTGCGCGACGCATAGTCGCCCAGCGCAATCGGATCGATTTGCGGGTTGGACGACGACAGGATCGTGAATAGCAAAAAGTTGGAATTCGACTTGTCAACCCGCACGCCCTGCTGAGTCACGGCCGCAGGCAACCGAGGCGAAGCACGCGAAAGGCGGTTCTGCACATCGACCTGGGCCAGATCCGGATTGGTGCCGGGCTGAAAGCTCAGCGTGATGTTGCCTGTGCCGTTGGCCTGAGCCACGGACTCCATGTAGATCAGGCCGGGCGAGCCGTTCATCTCGCGCTCAATCACGCTCAGCACGCTGTCTTCCAGCGTGCTGGCCGACGCACCCGGATAGGTCGCGGCCACCACGATGGAAGGTGGCGCCACAGGCGGGTATTGGGAGATGGGCAACTGCGTGATCGCCACGCCGCCCAGGACCAGAATAAAAAGCGCAATTACCCAGGCAAAGATGGGCCTGTCAATAAAAAATTTCGCCATAACCGTGCCCTTACTTCTGCGCCGCCGATGCGGCAGGAGAAGCGCCACCGGACGCTTCTGCTACCGGCTGAGGGGGGGCGGCACCTGATGCCGGCGCGGACGCGGGCGAAGAAGCAGCACCCATGGGCTGCCACGGTACCGCCTTGACCGGGGCGTTGCCCTGTAATTTCTGGAAACCATCGACCACCACCTGCTCACCGGTCTTCAGGCCCTCCAGCACGACCCATTGGTTGCCTTTGGCTGAGCCAACCCTGACCTTGCGCGATGCAACCTTGCTGTCGGGACCGACAACCATGACGGAGTCACCCTGAGGCGAGCGCGCGACGGCCTGCTGCGGCAACAGGACGGCGTTGCTTGCCAGAGCCTGCTCGATGCGAACGCGTACGTACAGGCCGGGAAGCAATTGACCATTGGGGTTAAGGACCTCGGCGCGCAGCGTGACCTGGCCGGTCGAGGCGTCGACGGTGAGATCAGAAAAAAGCAGCCGGCCAGGGCTGGCATATTCAGTACCGTCCTCCATCACTATTCTGACGCTGGCAGCGTCGGCGCTGTCGGCCTTCTTGATTTGCCCGGCTCCCATGGCTGCGCGCAAGCGCATCGCATCGGACGCTGACTGTGTGAAGTTCACATAAAGCGGATTAATTTGCTGGATCACAGCCAGCTGCGTGGCCTCGCCCTGGCCGACCAGCGCACCTTCGGTCACCAGCGCCCGCCCGATGCGCCCGGAAATCGGGGCGGTGACCGAGGCATATCCGAGGTTGATGCTCGCGGTCTGCACATTGGCCTTGCCCACTGCCACATCGGCCTGTGCCTGCTTCTGGGCAGCAACGGCGTTGGCATAGTCTTGCTTGCTGATGGCGTTGGCTTCAACCAGGGGCTTGTAGCGATCTACCAAGGCGCTGGCCTGAGCCACGTTGGCTTCGGCACGCGCCTGGCCTGCGCGGGCACTGGCGACGGCGGCGGCATAGGGAGCAGAGTCAATGGTGAACAGTGCCTGGCCGGCCTTGACGTCACTGCCCTCGCGGAACAGCCGTTTTTGCAGAATGCCGGCCGCGCGCGCGCGGACCTGGGCCACGCGTGAAGCCTCGAGCCGTCCGGGTAACTCCGTGATCAGGCCTACATCGCCCTGTGTGACGGTGACGACGCCCACCTGCGCGGGCGGTGGCGATGCGGCAGCCGGCGCACTGCCACCCGACTTGCCACAGCCCGCCAGAAGCAGAGACAGTGCGGCCAGCCAAAGCACCAGCGGAGCCTTTTGAGCAATGCGAAATCGACGGGTCGAGGCAGTTGGGGGAGATTGCATGCGATAACTCAACATAGTGGGCGGGGAAAAAACGGGGGGACTATAAATGAAGCGTCAAACCGTGGTGAAAGCGACGGATCACTGGCGCGTGCAGACGTTCCAGAATAAGGGTTTTTACGAACAAACCAGTTTACATACATTCACGCATGTATAAACAGGGATACGGAAATACCCCTTCAGGCAAAAAACATGGCACGTCGAACCAAAGAAGATGCGCTGGCAACGCGCGCGAAGCTGCTTGATTCAGCAGAAAATCTGTTTCAGTCCCAAGGTGTGTCCCGCACCAGTCTGCAGGACATTGCCAGGCGCGCTGGCGCTACGCGCGGCGCCATTTATTGGCATTTCAAGGACAAAGCCGACTTGTTCAACGCGATGATGGAACGGGTAACCCTTCCACTGGAGGCCGCATTCGATGAAGGAAGCGACGTGCTCCAAACTTCGCAGCTCGCCGAAGTAGATGCCCTGCTGAGAATACGCCGGGCGACTGTTGAGGCACTGAGCCGGATTGTCAATGACGGTCAGACACGCAGGGTGTTCGAAGTGGCCACCCAGAAAGTGGAGTATGTGGAAGAGCTGCGAGCCGTCCGCATGCGCCACCTCGCGATCCGGCAAGGATTTGTCGGCCGGTTTGAGCAAAGCATCGAGTCTGCTGCCCAGCGGGAAGGAGTGATATTGCCGATGCCCGCTGCATTGGCGGCGCGTGGTTTTCACGCCTTGATCGACGGGCTGATTCAGAATTGGCTTTTAGACCAGCAGGCTTTCGATCTGCTCGGCGTCGGCGAGCGGGCAATGGAGGTTTACCTGAAAGGTCTGGGCTTTTCCATCTCTGCTGATGACGGGGCTAAACCCACGCCGACGACGTAGCACCAGCAAAGCCGCTAGTGCAAATGCCGGGGCTTACGCCCGCCGCCGCCGTGACCAGAGCCTCCGGACGATCCGCCAAGGCCGCGCGGCGGCTTGCCCAGCTGCATCGAGTTGACGAGTGATGTGAACCGTTGCTCAAACAGTTTATCGACCGCAGCCACAACATCGCTCAACTCTGAGCCGTCGAAATGCCGCTCCAGCAACCCGATCATGTCCTGCACCAACAAATCGCGCTGCACCTGCATGATGGCAGCAGGCGTGGGGCCGACGAAATACATCGCGAAATCATCGCGCGCCTCCTCTTCATCGCCACCCTCCTCGTCGTCGAAGTCCGCGTCGTAAAAAGTAACTTCGATGGGGGCACCGGTTTCGGCGAGGTCGTTCAAGCCCATGCACATCTCGTCGAGCGCCTGCCGGAAATCTTCATCACCCGGCACTGTCCAGCAGATCTGAAGCAAGTGAGTCGCCGTGTCGAATTTGATGCCCGGCTCTTCTTCATAAGCACTCGCAGCGCCTGCCGCCAGAGACTTGGAACCCGCGTACTTCCAGATCGGCTTGAGCGCTTCCTGAAGCTGCTCGAAGCCAACGTCCTGGCGAAGTGGAACCTCGCCGTGCACATGAATCTCAAAAGGTGGGTTGTAACGTGACATGGAATTTATCTTACCCAGTTTTCAAGAGCGCAACAGCTCAAAATAGTGCCCACTTGATGTGGCTGCTGGCCGCCGGTGGTGCCCGAGACCGGAATCGAACCGGTACGCCCGCTATTCACGAAGCGGCGGATTTTAAGTCCGCTGTGTCTACCTATTTCACCACTCGGGCCGAACAGCAATGCTTGACGCATTGTGAAACAAAAAAGCCCTTGGCCAATTTGAATGCCAGGGGCTTGATGGAGGCGCGGCCCGGAGTCGAACCGGGCTAGCCGGATTTGCAATCGCCTGGCTCCCATATAAATCAAGGAGTTACAGCAGAACCGTCCGGAAGACCACTATTTCCCACCCCCAACAGTGGCGACATCATATCGCAACGCATTCGGTCTCTTTGAGGAGACGTGAACTTACTGCAAACCTGTTTGACAACAATCTGCAGTTGTCCAAGTTGCAGTTGGATAGGAAGCTCACGACATGCCTTACGATGTAGCGAACTACCGGAAGCGAGAGAAATAATGGATCGAGTCGACTACGAATCAGTTGTCATTCAAGACCTAGCCAACTTTCACAAACGGGAAGAACTGAATCTCAACCCTTGGTACCAGAGAAGGTCGGTTTGGACGGATACGCAAAGGTCTTATCTGATCAATTCTATTTTCTCTAATAAGCCAGTGCCAACCTGCTACATACGGCATTACTTAGACGTGGAAAACGAAAGGAGCATCAAAGAGGTTGTAGATGGTCAGCAACGACTGCGTGCCATTCTTGCCTACTTGGCAGATGAATTTGGCGCTCCGCAGGAAGCCGGAGGGAAACGAGTGAAGTTCTCGGCGCTCTCCCAAGCAGAGCGAACGAAATTTCGAATGCAAAAAATATCGATCGGATACCTAATTGATGCAAGTAATGAGGACGTAATCGACATTTTTGGTCGACTCAATTCGGTTTCCAAGACCCTTAATGCGCAAGAAAAGCGCAATGCCAAATTTAGCGGTGCCATGAAGCAGCTTTGCCTTAAGCAAGGTTCGAAGTACGTGGATTTTTGGCGAGACACGACATTGTTTACCGCGACTGAAATATCTCGCATGGATGAGGTTCAATTTACATCAGACCTCATCTATAACCTTCGCAATGGATTGTCCGATTTCTCTCAATCCAAACTGGATAACTTTTACAAAGAACATGACGAAGAAGTGGCAAAGGCTGCCGATCTTCAAACAAAATTCGATTCCGTTATGGCTTCAATGGCCTCGGTTGAGGATTTGCTGCGAAACACAATTTTTTCGCGATCGCCATTGTTCTTCTCACTGTTCCTTGTACTTGCTTCAAAAAAGACGACCCTTAAAAAATTGCGTGCAGCGCTTGGACAAATCGATGAGATTTATACGGCTATCGACGACCGTGGCCCACAACAAAGAGATAAGGATGCTGAGTTCTACAACGCATGTATCGCGTCAACTCAGCGCATAAAATCCCGGCAAGTTCGTCATGACTACATACTGGCGATGATGTAAGCGACCAATGGCGTCGCTTAGGCTAGAGCTAAAACGTTTTGAAAAGTTGGTGGACTCGCTTTTAGTTGATCTCAAAGACGCAAAAGTCTTAGAGGCGAAATATCAGCGCCTAATAGCCGAGTCAGCACTTCTTCGACTCTTCTATACGTTTGACACAGTGGTCGAGGTTGTTGCATTAAAACTTCTAACGAATACCTTGTATTGCGACGGCACCTCTCCCACACGCGTTTTCCCCCCCTTCCGCAGCGTAAAGATTGCCAGCAATAGGATCGACAGGCTGAGACCAAAGGGTTCCGGCCGATTTACGAAGTGGACGATGCTTAAAAATGTTCAGCAGAATCTCGCCGCATTTGTCCCGATTACGGAACATTTTCTAGTACAGCGTAGAGTTATGGATCCGGTTTTCGAAGACATGCGCCACCTCAGAAATCACATTGCACACGGTAGCAATTCCACGCAACGGGAGTTTTCGGTTGTAGTCGCAAAGATCTACCCAACTAAGCCAAAAGGCATATCGCCGGGAAAGTTGCTCGTCTCTCCGAGAAGAGCATTTGTGGGTGCGACAAGCTCGAATAGACCACGGGTGATCGAACAATACCTACTGTGGTCAAAAGTCGCGATCAAACTCCTGGTCAAAGGCTAAATATCGCCTTAGCCTACGCAACGAATCTCGCCTGGAGAGGTGCCATCAGACCGACTCGCCAACACGACAAAAGAAAACGATAGCGGGTGGTTTAACCGCTTTTTCTTGACGGTTTTGGGCGGTTTTTTTGACCAATTTTTTGCGTCGCTACTGTTTCGATAGCGCCCAACGGTTACTAGGAAAGGGTGGATGGAGGCGCGGCCCGGAGTCGAACCGGGCTAGCCGGATTTGCAATCCGGTACATAACCGCTTTGTTACCGCGCCGTATTCTGCATAACGGAAACACTACCCAACTAACTACCAGCATTGACTGGCTTTGCTTCAATGAAAAAGGGCAGCATGTTTAACGTGCTGCCCTTTGAATTGGAGCGGGAGAAGAGTCTCGAACTCTCGACCTCAACCTTGGCAAGGTTGCGCTCTACCAACTGAGCTACTCCCGCGATAACAGCCTCAAATTATAGCTTACTTTTTTGCTCGCCTTGACCAGTCATTGAAAAAAGTAATCAGTGCTTGACGGTTCCAGCTACTTCGGCCGGCGCGGCTGCCCGCGCCGCTGCCGCAATGGCAATTTCTTCATCCGTCAAGGGCACTGGCTGACGCTCCAGCGCCACTTGCAGCACCTCATCGATCCACTTGACCGGAACGATCTCCAGACCATTTTTGACGTTGTCGGGAATCTCCTGCAAGTCTTTGGCATTTTCCTGCGGGATCAACACGGTTTTAATGCCGCCGCGCAAGGCAGCGAGCAATTTTTCCTTCAAACCGCCAATGGCGGTGACTTCGCCGCGCAGTGTGATTTCACCCGTCATAGCGACATCGCCCCGTACCGGAATTCCGGTCATGGCCGACACGAATGCTGTGGTCATCGCAGCGCCAGCGCTGGGACCATCCTTGGGAGTTGCGCCATCGGGAACGTGAATGTGAATATCACGCTTTTCGAACATCTCGTCCTTGATACCGAGTTGCTTCGAGCGACTGCGGACAACGGTGCGGGCAGCCTCCACAGATTCCTTCATTACGTCGCCTAGAGAGCCGGTACGCGTGATCACGCCCTTGCCCGGCATCATGGCGGCCTCTATCGTCAGCAGATCGCCACCGACTTCTGTCCACGCAAGGCCCACCACCTGCCCTACCTGGTTTTTCTGTTCGGCACGGCCATAGTCAAACTTCCGGACACCCAAAAAATCATTCAGATTGTCAGGGCCGACGACCACCTTGGGTGTCATTTTCTTGAGCTGAACGCCCTTGACGACCTTTCGGCAAATCTTTGAAAGTTCACGCTCAAGTGACCGCACACCAGCTTCGCGGGTGTAGTAGCGCACGATGTCGCGAATGGCCTGTTCCGTCACCTCGAGCTCGCCGTCCTTCACGCCATTGTTTTTCACCTGCTTGGGTAGCAAATAGCGCATGGCGATGCTGGTTTTCTCATCTTCCGTGTAACCGGAAAGGCGAATCACTTCCATACGGTCCAGCAGGGCCGGCGGAATGTTCATCGAATTCGACGTCGCCACGAACATCACATCGCTCAGGTCGAAGTCAACCTCGACGTAGTGATCGCCAAAGGTATGGTTTTGCTCCGGGTCCAGCACTTCCAGCAAGGCGCTGGACGGATCGCCACGGAAATCGGTACCGAGTTTGTCGATCTCGTCGAGCAGGAACAGCGGATTGCGCGTACCGGCCTTCGACAGATTCTGCAGAACCTTACCAGGCAAGGCACCGATGTAAGTGCGCCTGTGACCGCGAATTTCAGCCTCGTCGCGCATGCCGCCCAGCGCCATACGCACATACTTGCGGCCAGTCGCCTTGGCGATGGATTGACCGAGCGAAGTCTTACCAACACCGGGAGGCCCTACCAGGCAAAGAATAGGCGCCTTCAACTTGTCGACACGCTGCTGCACCGCAAGGTACTCGACAATGCGGTCCTTGACTTTTTCAAGGCCGTAATGGTCTTCGTTCAAAACATTTTCGGCGTTGCCGAGATCGTGCTTGATCTTCGTTTTCTTGCTCCACGGCAGACCGGTCAGCACATCAATGTACGTGCGAACCACCGTCGCCTCAGCCGACATCGGTGACATCAGCTTGAGTTTTTTGAGTTCGCTTTCAGCTTTTTTGCGCGCATCCTGCGGCATCTTGGCTGCCTTGATTTTCTTCTCGATCTCTTCGACGTCAGCGCCCTCTTCACCTTCACCGAGCTCTTTCTGGATCGCCTTCACCTGTTCATTGAGGTAGAAGTCGCGCTGGTTCTTTTCCATTTGCCGCTTCACGCGACCACGGATTTTCTTGTCCACATTGAGGATGTCGACCTCGCGCTCGAGTTGCTCGTAGAGATTTTCCAGGCGCGGCTTGACGTTAGCCAGATCAAGAATTACCTGCTTGGCATCGAGTTTCAGCGGCAGATGCGCGGCGATCGTATCGGCCAAACGACCTGCATCGTCAATGCTGGAAATGGATGTCAGTATCTCGGGCGGGATTTTTTTGTTGAGTTTGACGTAGTGGTCAAACTGCTGCATCACGGCGCGGCGCAACGCTTCGATTTCGCTGCCTTTGTCGCCGGCAGGTGCAGGCACGGTGACGACAGGCGTCAGGTTGGCCGAGAAATGGCTTTCACCTTCCTCGATCTTGTTGACCTTGGCGCGCTGCTGGCCTTCGACCAGTACCTTGACGGTGCCATCGGGCAACTTCAGCAGTTGCAGGATGGTGGCCACGCAACCCACCTCAAACATGTCCTCGACCGAGGGCTCGTCCTTGGCAGCCGCTTTTTGTGCAACCAGCATGATGCGGCGTTCTGCCTCCATGGCAGATTCAAGCGCTTTGATGCTTTTCGGACGCCCCACAAACAGCGGAATGACCATGTGCGGGAACACGACCACGTCCCGCAAGGGCAGCAAAGGCAGGTCGATGGGCATAGAAGGCAAAGAAGTTTGTCCGGACATATAAACCTTAAACGTGATCCCTAACTAAACACCAGTTTCGTGGTCAGGGCAGATACAGGCAACTTGCAAGGTCAATCCGAGCAGTTACACCAGACATGGAGGGAAGAGAACGTTTTTCAAGTTTTATCTGCAAACCCCGGGATTTCAGGCTTTCCGGGCCGTTTCGCGGTACACCAGCAACGGCGCCTTGTTTTCTTCAATGGTCGATTCATCCAGGACGACTTTGTCGACGTTACTGGCATTGGGCAGCTCGAACATGGTATCAATCAGGGACTGCTCAAGAATTGAACGCAGACCCCGTGCACCGGTTTTCCGGGCCAGCGCCTTGCGGGCAATTGCCTTGAGTGCCGAAGGTCGGATTTCGAGATCCACCCCTTCCATGGCCAGCAGTTTGCTGAACTGTTTGACCACCGCATTTTTCGGCTCGGTGAGGATCTGGACCAGAGCGTCTTCACTCAATTCGGCCAGCGTAGCAACCACAGGCATGCGCCCGACGAGCTCGGGGATCAAGCCAAACTTGATCAGATCTTCGGGCTCCACGTCTTTGAACGCTTCCGTCAACGAGCGCGCCTTCTTGCTTTTGACGACAGCACCAAAACCGATACCCGAAGCCTCGGTGCGGTTCTCAATGACCTTTTCCAGGCCTGCAAATGCACCGCCACAAATGAAAAGAATATTGGTCGTGTCGACCTGGAGAAAGTCCTGGTTCGGATGCTTTCGACCGCCTTGGGGAGGCACCGACGCCATGGTGCCCTCAATCAGCTTGAGCAGGGCCTGCTGCACGCCTTCGCCCGACACATCGCGGGTAATCGACGGGTTGTCGGACTTGCGGGAAATCTTGTCGATCTCATCAATGTACACAATCCCCTGCTGCGCGCGCTCGACTTCGTAATTGCAGGTCTGCAGCAGCTTCTGGATGATGTTCTCGACATCTTCGCCCACGTAGCCTGCTTCGGTCAGCGTGGTGGCGTCTGCCATCACGAACGGCACGTTGAGCGTGCGTGCCAGCGTCTGCGCCAGCAATGTCTTGCCGGAGCCGGTCGGGCCGATCAACAAAATGTTGCTTTTCGTCAGCTCGACATCGTCTTTTTTGGCCTTGTCTTTGTGACGCAGGCGTTTGTAGTGGTTGTAGACAGCCACCGCAAGCGTTCGCTTGGCGGGCTCCTGACCGATGACGTAACCGTCAAGCGTGGCCTTGATCTCGGAGGGTGTCGGCAGGTCGCCGCGTGTCTCGCGGACGTCTTCCCCGGCGGGTAGTTCGTCGCGGATGATCTCATTGCAAAGGTCGATGCACTCGTCGCAGATGAAAACCGAGGGTCCGGCAATCAGCTTCTTGACTTCATGCTGGCTTTTACCGCAGAAGGAGCAGTACAAAGTCTTTTCGCTGGAGGAGCCTTTTTTCTCGGCCATTGGTAGAAGTGCCTTTAAGGAGCCATAAAAAAACTGTCAACTGATGATAACCAATAAAAAGGGCGTTCCCGCTGGCAGAAACGCCCCATCAGCGGCGAAAAGTACCGCTTTTGAGCGCTATGGACGCTTGGCAAGAACCTGGTCAACCAGCCCGTAGGCTTTGGCTTCTTCAGCGAACATAAAATAGTCCCGCTCGGTATCGCGTTCGATCTTCTCGACGGGTTGGCCCGTGTTGGCCGCCATGATGCGGTTGAGTTGCTCGCGGGTCTTTAGAATATCGCGCGCGTGAATCTCGATATCACTGGCTTGGCCCTGCGCGCCGCCCGAGGGCTGGTGAATCATCACGCGCGAGTTCGGGAGCGTAAAACGCTTGCCCTTGACGCCTGCCGACAACAAAAACGCCCCCATGCTGGCCGCCATGCCAACGCACAGCGTCGAGACGTCGGGTTTGATGAACTGCATCGTGTCGTAAATGGCCATGCCGGCCGTGACCGAGCCACCCGGGGAATTGATATAAAACGATATATCCTTGTCCGGGTTTTCGCTCTCCAGAAACAGCAACTGTGCCACCACCAGGTTGGCGGTCTGGTCATTGACCGGACCGACTAGAAAAATTACCCGCTCTTTCAGCAGCCGGGAATAGATGTCATAAGACCGCTCTCCGCGGCCTGATTGCTCGATGACCATGGGCACCATGCCAAGCCCCTGCGTGTCCCGGGCACCGCCGCGCAGATTGCCGTAAACGCCGTTGTAACCACTGTTTCCGATCATCATGCTTTCTCCTGAGGTGTTTTCATTTCTGTTGCCAATTCTGCTTCGATAACGGCGTCTATACGCTCCGTACTAGCTTCGTCATAAGTCGTACTGTGTTTGCACTGTACCCAAAGTAAATTGGGGCCTGTACCGTCAAGCACAAGCCCCAACTTCAGACAAGGATACGTTGGCTCAGTTCTGGGCCATCAGCTCATCGAAAGAAATGCTTTTTTCCTGCACCTTTGTCTTGCCAAGAACGAAGTCGGTCACGTTGTTTTCGACCACAACCGCCTCGACTTCCGCCATGCGGCGGTTGTCGCTGAGGTACCAGCGAACCACTTCCTGTGGTTTTTCGTAGCTGGCAGCCAGCTCTTCGATGTGCGCCTTCAGTTGCTCCGGCTTGGCCTGAAGGCCGTTGGCGCGAACCAGTTCAGCCACGACAAGACCGAGACGAACGCGTTTTTCGGCTTGCGGACGAAACACGTCATCCGGAATCGGGGCCTTGTCCGCGTCCTTGATGCCGCGTTGCTTCAGATCGGCTCGGGCGGCTTCGATCATGCGATCGAGCTCAGCCTGAACACTGGATTTAGGCAAGTCCAGTTCAGCATTGGCAACCAGCACGTCCATGACCGCATTCTTGTTGCGGGCGAGCAGACGAAACTTTACTTCGCGTTCCAGATTTTTCCTGATGTCGGCGCGCAACCCCTCGACGGTCGAATCAGCAATGCCGAGCGACTTGGCCAGCGCCTCGTTAACTTCCGGCAAATGCGCAGCCTCTATTTTCTTGAGCGTGACCATGAAGTCGGCCTGCTTGCCAGCCACGTCTTTACCATGGTAGTCAGCCGGGAAATTCAGCGGAAAGGTTTTGCTTTCGCCACTTTTCATGCCGCGCACGGCATCTTCGAATTCTTTCAGCATCTGGCCTTCGCCCACCAGAAACTGGAAGTCTTCGGCCTTTCCGCCGGCGAATGGCTCACCGTCCGTCTTGCCTTCGAAATCGATCGTGACGCGGTCGCCGTCTTGAGCGGGCGCATCCAGAGAACGCTGGGCGAAGGTGCGGCGCTGCTTGCGCAGGATATCGAGCGTTTTATCGATGGCGGCGTCGCTGACTTCAGCCGTCACTTTTTCGACTTCGGCCGCGGTCAGATCGGGAATTTTCACATCGGGGTAGACCTCAAACACAGCGTCGAACGCCAGCTCGCCCTCGGGCGCGCCTTCTTTCTCGCTGATTCGCGGTTGGCCCGCGACGCGCAGCTTGGCTTCGTTGGCGGCAACGGAAAAAGCCTCGCCGACCTTGTCGTTCATGACCTCGTAATGCACCGAATAGCCATAGCGCTGGGCCACTACGGTCATCGGCACTTTGCCAGGACGAAAGCCATCCATTTTCACCGTGCGTGCCAGGCGCTTGAGCCGCGTGTCGACTTCAGATTGAATGGCATTGACCGGCAGGGTGAGCGTCATCTTGCGCTCGAGCTTTTCCAGAGTTTCAACAGTGACGGCCATGATGGTTTCCTAAAAATCAGACAAGTATTCAAACAAGACCCGCAACCGGCAACGGGCGCCGGGAGAGCCTTGCAATGATGGTTTTACAACTGCCACAACGGCCTCTTTCAAGGCAAGGCATCAGGCTTGGTGCGCGGGGCGGGACTCGAACCCGCACAGTATTGCTACCGTCAGGACCTAAACCTGGTGCGTCTACCAATTTCGCCACCCGCGCGCCTGAAACAAAAAAACGACAGATTCCAGAGAACCCGCCGCTCAAAATCAATCAACCGGGCATTTTAGCCTGTATCGGAACACTGCCTTGAGGTTGGCGAAACCAGCCAAGGTGCGCTTCAGGCAAGTGCGCGAGCGGCCCCCGGTTCCCGCTTGATCCGGAACCACGCTGCATACATCGCCGGCAGCGCCAGCAACGTCAGCACAGTGGCCACCACCAGCCCACCCATGATGGCAACCGCCATCGGCCCCCAAAAGACGCTGCGCGACAGCGGGATCATCGCCAGCACCGCTGCTGCGGCGGTCAGCACGATCGGCCGCAGTCGCCTGACCGCCGATTCAACAATCGCGTCCCAGGCCGGCACGCCGCGTGCCCTGTCCTGCTCGATCTGGTCGATCAAGATCACCGAGTTGCGCTGGATCATCCCCATCAGCGCTATCACCCCCAGCAAGGCCACGAAGCCGAAAGGCCGTCCCAGCAGAATCAGCGCGCCCGCCACGCCCGCAATGCCCAGCGGCCCGGTCAGGAACACCAGCATGGCGCGGCTGAAGCTGTGCAGTTGCAGCATCAGCAGGGTGAAGGTCAAAAACAGCATGATAGGAACACCCGCAACGATGGACGCCGAGCCCTTGCTGCTTTCCTCGACCGCTCCCGCCACTTCGATGCGGTAGCCGGTCACACCGCCGTCGCGCCATTTTCTCTCCAGCGCCTGCAGTCGGGGTTGCAGTTCCTGCGTCACGGTCGCGCCTTGCAGCCCTTCAACAATGTCGCTCTGCACGGTGATTGCGTAGTCACGGCCTTCGCGCCACATCACACCTGGCTCCCAGGCAAACACCGGTTTGGCGACCTGCGTCAGCGGAATGGATTTGCCCGAAGCGGTGGGCAGGTAGGCGTTGCCGATATCGGTGATCGCGCTGCGCTCATCCAGAGGCTGACGCAGCACGATGTCGATCAGTTTGTCGCCTTCGCGGAACTGGCCTACCTGAGAGCCCGAGAGGATGGTACGCGACGCCTGCGCAATCGACTGGCTGGTCACGCCCAGCGCGCGCGCTTTCGACTGATCAACCTCCAGGCGAAGCACCTTGACCGATTCATTCCAGTTGTCATTGACGCCGCGCGTGTTAGCGCTTTCGCGCATCACCGCCTTGACCTCATCGGCGCGCAGGCGCAGCATCAGGGGATCAATCCCCACCACCCGGAACTGCACCGGATAAGGCACCGGCGGGCCATTGGGCAGCAGCTTGACCCGGCCCCTGACTTCAGGAAACTCAGTGGCCAGCAGCGCCGGCAGCTTGATGCGCAGCGACTCGCGGACCTTCAGGTCCTTGGGCAAGACGATCATCTGCGACACATTGGTCTGCGGAAAGACCTGGTCGAGCGGTAGGTAAAAACGCGGCACGCCAGAGCCAATCCAGGTGCTGACCGATGTCACACCGGCTTCGCGCATCAGCCGCTGCTCGACGCGCTTGGCCGTGAGTTCATTGGCGGCAAAAGACGTTCCTTCGGGAAACCAGATGTCGACCATGATTTCAGGCCGGCTGGAATCCGGGAAAAACTGCTGCTGGACTTTTCCCATTCCAAAAATGCCAAGCGCAAAGATCAAGAGCGTCGTTCCAATGGTGATCCAGCGGTATTGCACGCACCAGTTCACCGCCTTGCGGAAGTTGTTGTAGAACGGGCTGTCGAACATCTCATGCGGATTTTCTTCCCCGCTACCGGCAGCCTTCACATGCGGCGGCACCTTCAGCAACAGCGTTCCGAGGTAAGGCACAAAGTAGACCGACACCAGCCAGCTCAGCACCAGCGCAATCACCGTGACGGCAAAGATCGCGAAGGTGTACTCACCGGTCACCGACCTGGCCAGACCGATCGGCAGGAAGCCGACGGCGGTGATCAGCGTGCCCGTCAGCATCGGCATGGCCGTGATTTCATACGCGAAGGTGGCGGCGCGCACCTTGTCGTAGCCCTCTTCCATTTTGCGCACCATCATTTCAACCGCGATGATGGCGTCATCCACCAGCAGCCCCAGCGCAATGATCAGCGAGCCCAGCGATATCTTGTGCAGGCCGATGCCAAAGTAGTTCATCGCCAGAAACGTCATGCTCAGCACCAGCGGAATCGTGATGCCGACGACAAGACCGGGACGAATGTCGATGTAATAGCGCTTCCACAAGGGCAACTGTCCCGGCCCCTGATGCGGCCGTTTGTGAAAGCCGAGGGCGACAAAACTCACGGCCAGCACGATCAGCACCGCTTCGATCAGCACGCCGACAAATTCATTGACCGAATTCGCCACTGCCTTGGGCTGGTCCTGCACATGCACCAGCCGGATTCCGGCCGGCAATGTCTTGCCGACGTTTTCAGACAATATCTGAAGCGATTTGCCGAGCGCAATGATGTCACCGCCTTTCGCCATCGACACACCCAACGCAATCACGTCTTTGCCCTGGTGGTGGACCTTGACCCCCGGCGGGTCCACGTAGCCGCGCTTGATTTCTGCAATATCACCCAGCCGCAACTGGCTGCCCGCCGCGCTGGTACCAGCGCCGTAACCCGCGCCGCGAATCGGCATGGCGCGCAGTTGCTCGACCGCCTCAAACTGGCCCTGCACGCGCACCTGCAAGATGTCCAGCGGCGTCTGAACAGCACCGGCCGACTCAATTGCGTTTTGCTGTCCCAGCTGCGCCAGGACCTGGTTGAAATCGAGCCCCAGCTGGGCCAGGCGCTTCTGCGAAATCTCGATGAAGACTTTCTCGTCCTGCACGCCAAACAGCTCGACCTTGCTGACATACGGCACGCGAAGCAATTGCTGCCGTACGTTGTCGGCAAAGGTCTTCACCTCGGCGTAGTTGAAGCCTTCGGATTCCAGCGCGTAGATCACGCCATAGACATCACCAAAATCGTCGTTGAAAAACGGCCCCTGAATGCCGCCTGGCAAGGTGCCGCGCATGTCGCCGATCTTTTTACGCACCGCGTACCAGGTGTTGGCTACCTCGGCGGGCCGGGTCGAATCCTTGATCTGAAAAATGATTTGCGATTCGCCGGGCTTCGAATAGCTGCGGATCTTGTCGGCGAACGGCACTTCCTGAAGCGTGCGCTCGAGCTTGTCGGTGACCTGTTCTGCCACCTGCTGCGCGGTGGCGCCCGGCCAGTACGTGCGAACCACCATGGCGCGGAAGGTGAAGGGCGGGTCTTCGTCCTGCCCCAGCTGAAAGTAAGACGCAAATCCCAGCACCATCAACACCAGCAGCAGGTAACGGGTCAGTGCGCCGTGCTCCAGCGCCCACCTTGAAAGATTGAATTTGTTCGCGTCCGGCTGGTGCTGGCTGTCACCGGCGGTGTTACCGGAGTGATCAGATTTGTCGTTCATATCGCCCGCCTGCCTCACTTGGCAGCCGCAGCAGGCGCGACCATCACCGGCACCGCCACTGCGCCGGGCAAAGTCTGCGCCGGGCTGGTGGTGTCGGCAACCGGCGCAGGCTGATAGATACTGACCTTCTGGCCTGGCGACAGCACATGCACGCCGGCACTCACCACCAGCGAGCCGGGCGTCAGGCCGCCGGCCACCACCACGTCGTTGCCATCGGCCGTGGCGACCTGGATCACCTGCGAATTGACCGTCATGCTGGCCTTGTCCAGCACCCACACGGCGGTGACGTTGCCTTCCTGTCGCAAGGCGGTCGTCGGGAGCTTGATGACCTGCGTCGTCGCGGGCGCATTCAGTTCGGGCACCACATAGGCCGTGGAGCCGAGGGCCAGCGTCTCGCCCGCGTCCAGCGAAGCCTTGACCGCATAGGTACGGGTCAGTGGATCGCTGCTGGCAGCGATTTCACGAATCTTGCCGGTCGTCTGCCGGTTCTGCGACCAGACGCGAATTTTCACAGGCGCCCCGGGCACGATGCCTGGCAGCTTGTCTTCAGGCACAGAAAAGACCACGTCCCGCGGACCGTCCGCCGCAATACGCACCACGGGCGCGCCAGCGGTCACCACCTGGCCCGGCTCGGCCTCTACCGCCGTGACGATGCCCGACACGTCAGCGACCAGCGAGGCATACGTGGCCTGGTTGGCCTGCACGCTCAGTTGTGATCTCGCCTGCTGCAGTTGCGCCTCGGCAGCCTTGAACGTGGTTTCGCGACGTTCCAGTTCGGCGCCGCTGATGAAGTTCTGGTTTTTCAATTCCTGGTAGCGCTTGAAATCGGCGACCGCCAGGTCGCGATTGGTTTGGGCGGCGGCCACCTGGGCACGCGCTGCGTCGGCGGCCAGCCGGTAGTCCTGCGGATCGATCTGGGCCACCACTTCGCCAGCTTTGACGCGCTGGCCCAGTTCGGCCTGCCGTTTGATGATTTTTCCGCCGACGCGAAAGCCGAGCCTTGACTCGACCTGCGCTTTGACCTCCCCGGAAAACTCGTACTGCGACAGCACGGGCGCACCGCCCACCGTCAACACCTTGACCGCGCGAATCGGCTCTGGCGCAGGAGCTGTTTTGGAGCAGGCGCTTAAAGCACCCAAAAGCGCGACGACGCCCGCCAGGACAAAAGCAGTTTTCTTCATGATCGATGTTGAATGGGGGAAAAGGAAAACCGCAGAGGTGGCCTGCAAAGCCAGGCGAGCAAAGGAAACTGCTCGGTTAATAAGGGATGCCAGAGTAAGGGATGCCAGAGTTACTGACTAAGCGGTTAGTAATTTATGAGAATCCCTAAATCTTGTCAAGCGACAATCCGCGCATGAAAGCAGGCCTTCACGGCTCTCCACCACAGGCGACCCACGGTGTAGACCACTACGAAAACTTCCCCGTCGCTTCGTTTCTGTGCCCGCCGCGGCTGCGCCCGGCCGTGGCCGCCATCTACTGGTTTGCCCGTACGGCCGACGATATCGCAGATGAAGGCGACGCGTCGGCCGAAGAACGTCTTGCCGACCTGGCGGCCTACCGCGCAGATCTGATGGCGGTCGCCAACAACAAACCAGCGTCTGCCCGCTGGGCAGGTGTGTTTGCCAACCTCCATCCGGTCATGCGGCAGTTCGACCTGCCAGTCCATCTGCTGGCGGACCTGCTCAGCGCGTTCGAGCAGGACGTGGTCAAGCACCGCTACGCCAGCGACGCCGAACTGATGGACTACTGCCGCCGCTCGGCCAATCCGGTCGGGCGTCTGTTGCTGCACCTCTACGGCGTCACGGATGCCCAGTCGCTGGCGCAAAGCGATTGCATCTGCAGCGCCCTGCAACTGATCAACTTCTGGCAAGACCTGAGCATCGACATTCCGCGCGGCCGCATCTACCTGCCGGCCGACGCCTGGCAGCGCCACGGCGTGACCGAGGCGCAGTTGCTGGCACTTGAAGACACGCCAGCCGCTATTAATTTAGTAGCTGCCTGCGCAGGTTCTGCCTGGGCTACGATGCTAAAAGGCTCTGAATTACCGAAAAAAGTGCCTGGTAGAGCCGGTTGGGAGCTGCGGCTGGTCGTCCAGGGCGGCCTGCGCATTCTGGACAAGATCGAATCCCTCGGGTTCAACACGCTCAAGTCCCGGCCAAAACTCGGGCGTTGGGATTTTTTCGTGATGGGCTGGCGCGCGCTGTGGATGTAGTGCTGTTGCCCCCACGTTCGTTCGCTTCGCGTAACTCTCTGCCCCCTCGGGGGGCATCCATCAATACCTTGGGACGATCGGAAAACGATGCGAAGCAGGCGTCGACGAAGGCTTCCCATGCAAGCAGGGGCCGCGGGACTGGCTCTGCCAGACCGCAGGCGCA
The DNA here is from genome assembly GCA_031396485.1 of Polaromonas sp. Lineage (GTDB taxonomy): Bacteria > Pseudomonadota > Gammaproteobacteria > Burkholderiales > Burkholderiaceae_C > Polaromonas. The sequence continues at coordinate 25,731 of JANNKV010000072.1, forward strand.
GCGCCCCCCTCGGGGGGCAGCGAACCACACGCAGTAGGGAGCGTGGGGGCCATACCCACGCGTGTAACAATTCTGGCATGACCCCTGAGCAGTACGTCCAGCAAAAAGCAGCCGCATCCGGCAGCAGTTTTTATTACGCGTTTCTTTTCCTGCCCAAAGAGCGCCGCGCCGCCATCACGGCCTTCTACGCTTTTTGCCGTGAAATCGACGACGTGGTCGACGAGGTCACAGACCCCGGTGTGGCGCACACCAAGCTCGCCTGGTGGCAGACCGAGGTGGCCAAATCATTTGCCGGCATGCCCACGCACCCGGTGATGAAAGCGCTGATGCCGCTGGCCGCGCCCTACAACATCGAGGCGCGTCATTTGCAGGCCGTCATCGAAGGCTGCCAGATGGATCTGGCGCAAAACCGGTATCTCGACTTCCCGGCCCTGAAGCAATATTGCCACTTGGTGGCAGGCATCGTAGGCGAAGTGGCGGCCGGCATCTTCGGCCAGACCGACCCGGCCACCACGGCCTACGCGCACAAGCTCGGGCTGGCGTTTCAGCTCACCAACATCATCCGCGACGTCGGCGAAGACAGTCTGCGCGGCCGCATTTACCTGCCGGTGTCGGAGCTGCAGCAGTTCGATGTGAAAGCGCACGAAATTTTGAAGCGCCAGTATTCGGACCGCTTCACCGCGCTGATGAAGTTCCAGACCGAGCGCGCGCTGGCGCTATATGACGAGGCGCTGGCCCTGCTGCCCGAGGCCGACCGCCGCGCGCAAAAGCCCGGCCTGATGATGGCCAGCATCTACCGCACGCTGCTGCGTGAAATTGCGCTTGATGGCTACCAGGTGCTGCACCAGCGCGTCAGCCTGACGCCGCTGCGCAAGTTCTGGCTGGCGTGGAAAACCCAGGCTTTCGGCAAAGTGGTTTGAAAGCCGCTTCGAAAAAAGTAGCGGTGGTGGGCGCCGGCTGGGGCGGTTGCGCTGCCGCGGTCGAAGCCACGCGGCTTGGCCACGCCGTCACTTTGTTCGAGGCTACCCGCACCCCAGGCGGACGGGCGCGGCGCGTTGACGGATTGATGGATGCTCAGCCCGTGTCGCTGGACAACGGCCAGCACATTCTCATCGGCGCGTATTCTGAGACGTTGCGCTTGATGGCCGACTTGGGCGTTGACCAGCACGCGTCGTTGCTGCGGCTGCCGCTCACGCTGCAGTTTCCCGATGGCAGTGGACTCAAGGTCCCGGCCTCGCGCCATTTGCCTGCGCCACTGGATGCGTTTGCCGGCATCTTGCGCGCGCGCGGCTGGTCGTGGGCCGACCGGCTGTCGCTGCTGAAGGTGGCCCTTGGCTGGCAGGTGCAAGGCTTTCGTTGCGCCAGCGACCAATCGGTGGCTG
>JANNKV010000092.1:0-29168 GCA_031396485.1 Polaromonas sp.
GAACGCTTGATGGTGTGAACCAAAAAGCGGTTGCCAGTCCTTTTGCCTGAGCGTTCAGCGCACCATTGAGGGTGACGCATGCGCCTTCGGCGGTTTCCATGAATGAAAACTCTCTCCTGACGGTTTTGATTCTACCGTGGCGTGCGAGCAGGACACAGTGGACAGCGTTACACGAGGTGAGCGACCGTGACATAAATTCGCCGTGAGGGTCCGTTTCGAGCCAGCGACAGCCGCCCCAGAGAGGGCAGGAAGTTACGCGAAGCGAAGGAACGTGGGGGCCATGCGCTTATTTCGCGTAAACCAGGTCCCGCAGGAAAAGTGACAGTTGAGGTACGTAAGTCACCACCATCAGGCAGGCCAGAATGACCAGTACAAAAGGCACCAAGTGGGTGATTATTCGGTCAAGCGAGATTTTGGCGACCGTGCAGGCGGCGAACAGGTTGACCCCGAAAGGCGGCGTGATCATGCCGAGCGCCAGGTTCACTACCATGATCATTCCGAAATGAACCGGGTCGACGCCAAAATGGATGGCGACCGGCGCCAATATGGGGGCCAGCACAATGATGGCGGCGCTGGTTTCGATGAACATGCCGATCACGAACAAGGCTGCATTCACGCCCAGCAGGAACATGACCGGCGATTGCAGCACCAGTTCGAGCCAGCGGCCAATCGCGTCGGGAACGCCGGCGCGCGTGATCAGGAACGCGAACAGCCCGGCATTGGCGATGATGAACATGATCACCGCGCTTGAGAGCACCGACTTGCGCAAGATGATGAAGAGATCGCCGGGCTTGATCTCACGATAGATCACGACGCCGACGATCAGCGCATAAAAAACCGCGACGGCCGATGCTTCCGTCGGGGTGAAGATGCCGCCGTAAATGCCGCCCAGAATGATGACCGGCATCAAGAGAGCCCAGCCGGCCTGCCAGGTTGCCTTGCCAAAGCTCAGACGACCATCGCCGTCGTTTGTGCCCCAGCCTTTCCAGCGGCAATACAGGTGCACGAACAGCATCAGCGCCAAGCCGATGAGCAAGCCGGGCCCAAACCCGGCAATGAACAGCTCGCCAATCGAGACTTCGGCGCTCACGCCGTACAAAATCATCGGTATCGAGGGTGGGATGATCACACCCAGCTCGGCGCTGGTCGCCTGCAATGCGGCTGCGTAGGCGGTGGGGTAGCCATGCTTGATCAGCGCGGGAATCAAAATGGCGCCAATGGCGAATGTGGTGGCGACCGAGGAGCCCGATACCGCCGCAAAAATCATGCAGGTCAGCACGCAGGTCATGGGCAGGCCACCTTGCACACCACCGACGATGCTCTTGGCAAACTCAACCAGGCGGCGAGAGATGCCACCGGTTTCCATCAGGTTGCCGGCCAGAATGAAAAACGGAATGGCCGCCAGCGGAAACTTGTTGATGGAATTGAACATTTCCTTGACGGAAATCAGCATGTTGGTGTTGCTCACCTGGATTCCCAGAATCGAAGCGAGCCCGATCGACACGGCAACCGAAATGGTGAGCGCAAAGCACAGCACCATCGTGAACAGCATGACGGTGCTCATTGCGCGGTCTCCAGTTCATTGCGCTGCGGGTCCAGCAGATTGCCGACGATGCCGAACACAGCAAACAGTCCGCCAATCGGCATCGCCACATAGCCCCAAAACATCGAGATCGATTCCAGACCGGCCATCGACTGCACGCGTCCGCGAACCGAGTAGTCCCAGCCCCACCAGACGATCACCAGAACGAGCGCCAGCGCTGCGAGGCAAACAAGCCAGTCAAGAACACGCCGGATCTTTGGCGGGCTCCAGCGGTACAGCACATCGACGCTGACCATCGCACCCTGCCGAAATGCAGCCGGAATGCCCATGAAAACCATCCAGATCAGGCTGAGGCGAATCAGTATTTCACTCCATTCCGCCGGTTGCTCCAGGATGAACCGCGTGACGATCTGGAACATGCCCAGACCGGACGCAATGACCAGCATGAGGCAGGCCACGATCATGGCGAAGCCCGTGGTCAAGCGCTCGACTTTAAGAAAGGCCTGTTTCATTGAAATCGCCAATTTTTAGAGAAGAAAAGGCTACTAGCCCAGGTAAAACATGTGCTAGCAGCTCTTGAATTGATAGCAGCAGGGCAAAAGACCTGCCCTGGCTGAAATTATTTGTAGTTGCGGATCGCCTCGATATTGACCTTGCCGAACTGCTTTTCAAAGTCGGCATTGACCGGTGCCAGCATGGTCACGAACTTGGCCTTGTCAATGCTTTCATTGATCGTCATGCCCTTGGCGCGCAATTCACTGACGCCGGTGGCGTCGTCCTGGTCAACCCGTGCGCGGTTGGCCTTCGCGGCTTCCTTGGCGGATTCAATGAAAGCGGTTTTGTCGGCAGCACTGAGCTTGTCGAATGAAGCCTTGTTCATCAGGATGATGCAGGGCGAGTACACGTGGCCGGTCAGCGACAGGTGTTTTTGCACCTGATCAAACTTGGAAGCCATGATGACGGAGAGCGGGTTTTCCTGGCCATCAACCGTGCCTTGCTGCAGCGCGGTGAATACTTCGGGGAAAGCCATCGGTGTGGTCACGATACCCAAGCCTTTGTAGGCGGCGATATGCACCGGATTTTCCATCGTGCGCATCTTCAGGCCCTTGAGGTCTTCGGGGGCGTTAACAGCGCGCTTGCTGTTGGTCATGTGGCGGAAGCCGTTTTCGGCCCAGGCCAGCGCCTTGAAGCCCTTGGCATCGAACTTGGTCAGCATCTCCTGGCCAATGGGGCCGTCGAGTACGGCGCGTGCATGTGCCTTGTCGCGAAACAGAAAAGGCACGTCGAGGATTTTGGTTTCAGGGACGAAATTGGGTACGGGGCCGGTGGAGGACAAAGTCAGCTCTTGGGTACCGAGTTGCACCGCCTCAATCGATTCACGTTCGCCGCCCAGCGCGCCGCTATAGAAGGTTTGAACCTTGTAGCGGCCGGCCGTGCGCTTTTCGACTTCTTTGGCAAAGGTGTCGATGCCCACGCCCTGATGCGAATTCTGCGAGGTGGAAATGCTGATCTTCATCACGGTTTGCGCACCGACCGATGCAAGAAAACCCATCGCCAGTGCGATGCCGGCAAGCAATTTCGAAAGCTTCATGTTGACTCCAGATAGATGAAAAGAAAGAGGAAAGCCAGGACGTTGGAATAAGGAAAGAAAGAGCGGGGCGAAAACTGTTGTCCCAAGTGCCGACAGTGTTGACCAGCCCGCATGTTACTGGTTGGGTACAGTCGGCGTGAGCGGGTTTTCTCTTAAATACTCTGCAATGATGCTGTCGTAGTCGGCGTCAGGAAGCAGGCCCAGACCACGGGCGCGGCCGGCGTCGATAACGGCCGGCCAGCTGGTCACAATTTTCGAGATCATGGGGTCGGGCGTCCAGTCGATCAGGTCGACGACCGCCTGGCCAGCCAGCTTTTTCAAGGCGTCGGCCATCTCGGCTGGCGTGGTCTTCAACGCCGGCAAATTGATCGCCGTACGCGCCCCCCAGTCCGAATCACTGGCCTCTGCGGCCCGGAGAAGACCGTCGATCGTTCGGCTGGGTGACGACAGGGCAACCGGCGTGTCGGGCGCGACTGGGCACAGGGCGCGGATGCCGGCCAAAGGCTCGCGAATCATGCCGCTCAGGAAGCTTGATGCCGCTCCGTTGGGCTTGCCCGGCCGCACGCTTACGGTCATCAGGCGCACGTTGCGCGCACGGATGAAGCCTTTGCGTGCATAGTCGGCCACCAGCTGTTCGCCGATAAATTTCTGGATGCCGTAGCTGTTTTGCGGCGTCGGCAGCGTCCGGTCGTCGATGACTGTCGGCAGCGGTTGCTCCGGGGAATTACCGAACACCGCAAGTGAGCTGGCGAAGACGAAGGTGGGCGAAGTTTTCAGGGAGCGGCATCGCTCCAGTAAAGCCCGCGTGGCGTCCAGATTGCTGCGCATGCCAAGGTCGAAATCGGCTTCGCATTCGCCGCTGACTGCTGCCGCCAAATGAAAAATGATAGCGTCTTGCGCGCGTATTACCTGGGCTGCAGGGCTATTTTGCTCAAGAAGTTGGTTCAGGTCGCCGACCACCACACGCACTCTGGCATCTGCGGCCAGTTGCGGGTGCGGCGCAACCCGGTCGACTAGCGTGATGGTCTCGATGGGTTTCGCCGCTCGGCCAGCCAGAGACAACTGGCCGAGCTCCAGCATGCGCTGCGCAAGGCGGGCACCCAGGAAGCCGGCGCCGCCAGTGATCACAATATTCATATCGACCTCAAATAAAAAAATAAGGATGTGTGGAGGGCGGGATTCATTTTCCTCGCCCTGGCTATGCATGTTCAGTGCGGGCCAAGCCTCAGAACCCCTCGGCGCGCTGCTGCAAGATGCTATCTGACTGTGTACCACCAAATCCACGCCATGACCAAGCCTGCAACTGCCAGAATTGGAATGATTGCAGCGAGAAGGAATTCTGCCAGCTGGGCTTTCTCATAGAGCAAGGAATCCTCTGCATAACTCTGGTGTGACAGTGGTGCGCGGATCGGGATGGGCCGCAAGGCAGCGCCATTAAAGTGAGATCGTTCGCCTGAATATTGCCGCGAAATTAGAGCGCCCCTTGCGGAAGAAGAAACGGGCGGAGATGGACGCCCGGGCGGTGAGGGCGCCGTTGCGTTCGGCCCCGAGAATTTGCAGGGCACTTTGCGTCAGGAGTAGTTGGAACGCTGGTGAGTTTTCCCTTGCACCCAAAACAGCACGGCTACTTTATCGTCGATCAGTGCATTGACTGCGCTCAAATCCGACTCCTGAGGCCTCGGACGTGGGATAGTGAGTTCGCCGATGCCCCGCGGGGGGAATCCAGATCGGTTCATGGCCTACCACAGCCAACGCCTGACCGGTGCGCTGGAGTTGCGTCACCGCCGCTGGCAAAGCCGATCGTTGCCGGATCACTGCCGGATCATTTGTACGCGCAAGGCTGCTCAAAGCCGTCTGGTCGTAATCCGAATAAACAAGCTCGCCGCGCACGCCGCGAAACCATTTACGTTGGTACAGGGTCGTCAGGCGCACAGAGTCGTTTCTAGTTGTGAGCTTTATACAACAGGCAGATGCCGACTGTAAGTCGTAGTAACGTGGGCGTTATCGGAAGACTCGAATTGGGTGGATGGCAATGCTTGCGAATGGCGCAGTTTGAGAAGTGAGACGCGGGCTTTACCACCATCTTTGACCCGGCTTGCGTGCTCAAGCTGTGCCGACAACGGGTCGCGATAGCGTTCAGACGCGACATGTTAGCGATGGTAGGATTTCCTACGTCGACTGTCTTTTTTTTGGTATTGCCCCGCTGGAGCCCTTGCTTCACGCTAAGGGGATGATTCGTTCAATATCTGGAAAAGAGCTTGTTCGTCCGCCTGTTTGCTGTGCGGACGCGGAAAACGGTGCGTCACCATGAAGCTTCAGGCATCGCCAATATCTGACGATCCCGGTCGCTATCTTTCCCTCGTTCAGGAGGGGACTTCGATCAGGAGTCACCTTGACCTTCTGCGGTGGTTGCAGGGAGATTTCCAGCACTACGTTGCACATGACATCCTGATATCGGGGTGGGGCAATTTTGAGGAAGGCTCTGTGCAGCACGATGTTGTGTCGAGGTTGCCCGGTGTGCGCTCCTATGCTGTTGGTACCGCGTGCCTTCCATTTTTGCTCGCGAAGATGAGCGATTGCTGGGTGTCTGGCGGACGTCAACCACGCACTTTTGCATTTTCTGAGTTTGCGTATCTGCTCGGCAGTGCAAGTCTTCCCGACTCGTTTTGTGAAGCGCTTCGCGGCATGGATTCGGCGGTGGCGCATGGGATATCTGACGTGCGGGGGAAAAATGACTGCGTCTACGTCTTCCTGAGTTCAAAAACAGGTCGGCCCAGCGACACCAATGAACGAGCAAGTAACGCGCTAAAGGTGCTGCTGCCGGTCATCGACACCGCCCTGAGGCAGATCAGCCATCTGCCTCAGCAGCAAGGTCACCCAGCCCATCCGGCGAAGAGTGCGAGCGAAGACGTCAATGGATTGAGCGAGAGGGAAACCCAGATCATGGCTTGGGTAGCCATGGGTAAAACCAATTCAGAAATCGGCAGCATCCTGAACATCAGCGGGTTTACTGTCAAGAATCACATGCAGCGGATTTTTCAAAAGCTCAATGTGTTTAACAGGGCTCAGGCAGTTTCAAAAGTGACCCGGGTTTCTCTTGATGTTTGAAACCGACTATCCAAACGCAGCTGGCGCATGGCTGGACCGACGGGAGCCGCGGTCTATGGGGCTGGGGCGCAGCCATCTATTCACGGCAATTGAAGCGGCCCTGGACCCGCTCATATTTGTTTTCTCGCTTTGGGGGTTGGCTTTCTATTTCGAAGGCGCAGTGGCGCCTGGCTACCTGGTTCTTTCCGTCATTGTCTTTTCACTGACTTTTCCGGGAACTTCGCAACTTCGACTGCCGTTCAAAAAGGTGCTATTCAATGTGGCATTCCAGTGGGTGTGGATTGCCGGCCTACTGTTGCTCACCGGACTGGCGACCGGCTACTTCTATGACTTTTCAATGCGTGTGCTTGGCAATTGGCTATGGGTCGCCCCGGTTGCGCAGGTTGCAGGCCACCTGACCCTCAGGGTGGCAGCGCCGCAACTTCTGAAGCTTCAAGGCCCACCGCAGGGCGCGGTGATCGTCGGTGTGAACGACCAGGGCGTTTCACTTGCGAGGCAAATTACCGGATCTTCCTACTCGGGAATCGAGCTTTTGGGATTTTTCGATGACCGCGGAGAAGATCGTCGTGCAGCGGGAGGTGGTCACCCCCTGATCGGAAAAATTGATGACTTGCCCGACTATGTAAAAAAGCACCGGGTTCAATCCATTTATCTGTCCCTGCCCATGGCTTCACGGCCGCGTATTCTTCAAATACTGGATGGCTTGAAAGACACCACCGCTTCGATCTATTTTGTGCCAGACATGTTCATTACCGACCTGATCCAGGGACGAAGCGATTCAGTCTGCGGTGTCACGGTAATTTCCGTGTGCGATACGCCATTCAGAGGCTTCAATCGAGCGCTAAAGCGAACCAGTGATGTGGTGCTTTCTTTGCTTATCCTCTTGGCTATCTTTCCCGTGATGTTGGTGATCGCCCTGATGGTCAAACTGGATTCACCAGGACCGGCCATTTTCAGACAACGGCGATATGGCCTGGACGGTGATGAGATTGTGGTTTACAAATTTCGTTCGATGGCTGTAACGGAAGACGGTAGCGTCATTCAGCAAGCGAAGAAAAACGACTTGCGCCTTACACGCCTGGGGGCCTTTTTGCGAAGAACGTCGCTTGATGAGCTGCCGCAATTTTTGAATGTTTTACAAGGCCGAATGAGTATCGTCGGGCCGCGCCCTCATGCCGTCGCCCATAACGAGTTGTATCGAAAAGTTATCAAGGGATACATGGTGCGACACAAGGTCAGGCCGGGAATAACTGGCTGGGCGCAGGTTAACGGTCAGCGGGGGGAGACCGATACGCTTGAAAAGATGCAGGCCCGAATTGACTTCGATCTCGACTACCTGCGCAACTGGTCTTTACAGCTTGATTTTTTCATTATTTTTAGAACGATAAGACTTATTTTCAACGACAGCTCAGCTCATTAGTTTATGTCTGTGCTCGATAGTGCGAAGGAGCTATTGATGCAATGTCGCGATGCTCTTAACATGTGGTCACATTTGGCGATGGTGATCGAGATGGTCATGTTGCCGGTGGCGCCGCGCTGTTAGACAGCGTGTCATCAAATAAAAAACGAAGGATTGTTCTTATGTCGCCTAGAAATGCCCTTTTTTGCTGCGTTGCGGGAGCTGCGCTTTTTCCGGTCTCCGCGATGTCGGACGAGTTAGACCTGCTTCAGTTCAATGCAGGACTGGCTTTGCAGCATGACAGCAACGTTTTTCGCCTTTCAGATCAGACTCCGGCGGTTGCTGGAACTTCGGGCCGTTCCGACAACATTCTGACCACCACGGCTGGGCTGAAGCTTCGCAAGCCGTATGGGCTGCAGCGATTTGAAGCCGACGTCAGTCTTGAGAACACAAATTACAAAAGGTTTTCCAATCTGGATTTCATGGCCGTTAACTACGCGGCGGCCTGGCGTTGGAGCGTGACTCCGGCACTACATGGAAATCTGACCACGGATCGAAGGGAGTATGTCGACAATTCGGCGGACGTTCAAAGCTCAGGCCAGTTGAACCGCAAGACGGACCGTTCGACCCGGCTGGATGCGGAATATGAACTCGATGGAGTCTGGCGATTGCTTGGCGGTGCATTCCAGCGTACGAACAGCAATAGCCAATCGTCCACCTTTGAAGGCGACTCGAAGGTTGCTGGCGCGGAAGCAGGGGTGCGTTATCAGTTCCCTTACGGAACTTCACTCGCGTATCGTTTTCGTAATGGAAAAGGCGAGTACACCAACCGGGCGACGGCGGCTGCAGTATCCAGTGACTTCACGGATCGGGAGCATGAAGTTCAAGGTGAATGGATCGGCGGCCGGGCAAAACTTGGAGGCCGCATTTCTCGCCTCGAGAGAACCTACGACAGTATTCCCGCGCGCGACTTTTCAGGTTTTCTTAGTCAGATTGACCTTACTTACGCCCTGACTGGCAAGACCAGTGTTTCTGCTGGTGTTATTCGAGAGTTGGGAAGCTATCAAACCAACAACGCCAGCTATTACCAGGGAAACCGCATATTTGTGGCACCAACCTGGAAGGCAACTGAAAACATTGCGGTGCGTGCGCGATACGACTACGGCGTTCGTGATTTCAAAGGCCCCCTGCCCGGATTCGTTGCAAGCAATCGAACCGACAAGACCAGCCTTGCCTCTTTGGCCGTTGAGTGGCAACCAGTCCGACTTCTTACATTGATGGCGTGGTTGCAACGAGACCAGCGCACATCCAATGAGTTCGGAGCGGATTACAAAAGCAACTCGGTTGGGATTTCGGCGAAGGCCAGCTTTTGACCGTCCAGTGCAGTCAGTCCTCCCGATGACTTGATCCGTGAATCTCGTTTTTTCTTAGTACAGGTGCAACATGAACTACCCGACCCGCTCCATTGCACTAGCAATATTGCTTTTTGGTTCGCTGGCTGCGCTGGCGCAAACTAGCGTACCAGTACCCGCACCCGCACTTCCCCGTGCCACCGTTGCACCGATTGTTGTGCCGACGCCGCCGTCCGCCGCCGGTCAGTCGGGGTCTGTCGCCAACCAGGACTACCGTCTTGGACCCGGTGATTCAATTGGCGTGCAGGTCTATCAAAGCCCTGACCTGTCGGTCGATGCGCGTGTGTCTGAAAGCGGTGTAATCAGTTATCCGTTGGTGGGTACGGTTCAGCTGGGCGGCCTCACCATATCCGAGGCCGAGAAAAAAATTGCTGATGCGTTGCGTACCGGTGGTTTTGTCAAGGTCCCACAGGTCAACATTGCACTGAAGCAGGTGCGCGGAAATCAGGTAGCTGTGCTTGGGCAGGTGAGTCGTCCCGGCAGGTTCCCGCTGGAGACCTTCAACACCAGAGTAAGCGACATGCTGGCGGCTGCGGGCGGAGCGACCGCCATGGGCGATGACATTCTGATTGTCACCGGCCAAAGAGAGGGTAAGCCATTTCGCAAGGTGGTGGATATTCCGGCACTCTTCCTGAATCCCAAGTCTGACGAAGACATTCTTCTGGCGGGCGGAGACACGCTGTTCATCAGTAAGGCGCCTGTGTTTTACATCTACGGTGAAGCTCAGAAAGCCGGTGCATACCGGATTGAGCGCGGCATGACCGTGATGCAGGCGCTTGCGCAAGGCGGTGGCCCGACCATCCGTGGCAGCCAGAATCGGCTTCGACTGCATCGCCGAGACGCAGTGACTGGCAAGGTTGTAGAAACCGTGCCCCAGCTGACGGATCAGGTGCGGGCTGACGACGTCATCTACGTGCGCGAAAGTATTTTCTAAGAACCATCATGACACTCCACCAATTTCTCCTGCTCCTCCAGGCTCGCTGGCGGGTCGCTCTTTTCGTCCCGCTGGTGGCTATTTTGGCGGCATTGGCAGTCAGCCTCATGCTTCCAAAAAAATACACAGCTCAAACAGCAGTCTTGGTTGACGTTCGTTCGCCAGACCCAGTTGCTGGCGTTGCGGTTTCAGGCATCGTCGCACCAAGCTACATGGCCACGCAGGTCGACATCATTGCCGGTGATCGCGTTGCGCAGCGTGTGGTCAAGGCGCTTCGCATGGACGAAAGCCCGGTTGCCAAAGAGCAATGGATGAGCGCCACGCAAGGTCGGGGCACTATGGAGGCATGGCTGGTGGAATCGCTGCAGAAGAACCTCGACGTGCGGCCGTCCAGGGAGAGCAACGTTATTAATATCACCTTCAACGGAAACACTGCGGAGTCAGCTGCAGAGACAGCCAACGCCTTCGCTCAGGCTTATCTCGACGTCAATCTGGCGCTGAAAACGGAACCTGCCCGTCTTTACGCGGTCTGGTTTGAAGAGCAGACGAAGGCGTCCCGCGTGAAACTGGAAGATGCTCAAGCGCGGCTGTCGAGCTTTCAGCAAAAGGCCGGTATTGTGAGCAGCGATGAACGCACCGATTATGAAACTGCCAAGTTGGGCGAGCTTTCTTCCCAGCTGACAGCGGTACAAGGAGAAACTACTGACAGCCAGAGTAAACGGTCTGGTCGTGGAGACACGGTAGCGGAGGTCATGCAAAGTCCGCTTATCAATGGTTTGAAAACCGACGTGGCCAGACTGGAATCCAAAGTACAGGAAATGAGTGTGAATCTGGGTGCAAATCATCCCATGAGGCAGAGGGCGGAATCGGAACTTGCGTCACTCAAGAGCCGACTGGTCAGCGAAACTGCGCGGATTTCGGCATCCATCGAAACAACATATCGGGTGGGTAAAGACCGGGAGCGCGAATTGCAGGGTGCAGTAGGCGCGCAAAAGGCTCGGGTGCTGGCGTTGAACAAGCAACGCGACGAGCTTAATGTCTATCGAAGGGACGTTGAGGCGGCACAACGCGCTTATGAAAATGTAAGCCAGAGTGCCTCCCAGACGCGTCTGCAGAGCTTGACCAACCAGACCAACGCCGTGCGACTCAACACTGCAGTGGCGCCTTTGCTTCCGTCCAGCCCCCGACTTCTGGTCAATCTACTGATTGCAGCTTTTGGAGGAACACTGTTGGGCGTGGCATTCGCCTTGCTTTTAGAGTTGTCGAATCGCCGGGTGAGGTCTGCTGAAGACCTGGTCCAAATGCTGGATTTGCCTGTGCTGGGCAGCATCAGCTCCAGCCGAACATTGGGTCAATTGCCTGGGTCACCTCGTCGACTGGCTCTTGGAACCGGAAACACCGCATGAATCGAAGCAACGCCCCGATCGTCACTTCTGTCCCGCTCACAGTAGCTAGCAAGCCCGCTACCGGAGCGGGAAGGCCCATGGGTGTCATTCTTGTGGATGCTGGCCGTCTTGCCGAAGCTGATGTGGAGCGCATTGTGCAGTTCCAGCGAGAGCGCGGCGCGCGCTTTGGAGATTCTGGAGTTGCGCTCGGGCTTCTTACCGATGATGACGTCCGCTTTGCGCTTTCCGTGCAGTTCGGCTACCCCTATTTGTCTCGCGAGAGTACTTTAAGCCGGGAATTGGTAGCTGCCTATGAACCGTCCAGCAGATCTGTTGAGCAGCTGCGCGCATTGCGCAGCCAGTTGATGCTGCGCTGGTTCGGCATCGGAACGGACAGAAGAGGCCTTGCGATCGTCAGCGCCAGCCCGATGGAAGGCAGGAGCTACATCGCAGCGAACCTCGCGATCGTTTTTTCGCAGCTTGGTGAGCGGACCCTGTTGATCGACGCTGATATGCGTTCACCACGACAGCATCATCTTTTCAATTTGGGTAAGCGTGCCGGACTGTCTGACATGCTGGTGGGGCGTGCCGGACCTGAAGCAGTCGTAGGCATTCCTGCCCTGCAGGATCTTTCTGTTCTGCCCGCGGGCGCCATACCGCCCAATCCGCAGGAACTTCTCGGTCGCCAGGAGTTCTCCAGGTTGTTGCAATCGCTTGGCCAGGATTTCAGTGTCATCATTATCGATACACCGTCTGCAGGCGAGTGTGCAGACGCTCATACCGTCGCAGTTCGCGCCGGCGCGGCTTTGATGGTCGCACGGCAAAACAAGAGTTCCGTCCCGCAAATTGCAAAGTTCACGCAGGGGTTGCGTGAATTTGGGGTGACGCTGGTGGGGTCTGTTCTTAACGATTCCTGAGCTGGCGCAAGCCGAAGGCCGGGACGAAATGAAGCAGCGCGGCGCCGGCCAATCCTCCGGCCGCATCTGCAACCAAATCAGACCACGAGGCAGATCGACCAGGCAAGTAAACCTGATGCAGTTCGTCTGCAACGCCGAGTGTCAGAGCCCCAGCAACGCAACATGCAACCCTGAACCATCCCTTTGCGCCGCTAGCAATACCGGCAGCGCAGCCTACGAGGGCGAAGGTGGCAATGTGAGCTAGTTTGTCCCAAGGCGGGTTGAAAAGTCCAACAGCAATCGGCTGAGCTCCCAATACAAACAAGCACGTGCCAGCAACCAAAAACGCCATGGCAGCCGCAGCGCGTAAGCGCAGTAGTTTTTTCGATGAGGTGGTAGCTTGCAAAAATATCCTTTGTGATGAACAGGCCAGTCTAAGCATGGCTTTGATGCGAGATTCAAATATGGCACGAGTGGGTGGCTGGCGGCAACGTTGGCAATTGTTGGCAGCCAAGATTCAACTGGTTGAAACGCTTGCCCAGGAGCAGGAATTACTTCGGCTCATATGCTCGCCGAAGCAACCGGTGGTGGTCGCTTTTGCCAATGCCCATGCCATGAACTCGGTCGCCAGTTCTCAATCATTCTTCAATGCCTTGCGATCGGCCGATTGGGTACTCCGGGACGGGTCGGGTATGGCCACTCTTTTTAAACTTCTTGGTAAACACCCAGGAATCAATCTTAATGGAACAGACTTGATCCCAAAAATAATCAGGCTTTTCGACGGTCGCAGGATTGCCTTTTTCGGGACGCAGGAACCTTATTTGCATCAAGCTCTGGTTGTGGCGGGCCAATACGCTCCTCATAGCGGTTTTGTGAGTGCACATGGTTTTCTCGATCAGGATGCCTATCTCTCGCTTGCCACAGCCCAGAAGTCCGACCTGATTGTGTTGGGCATGGGAATGCCCAAGCAGGAAACGGTCGCAGCCGTGTTGCGGGCAAAACTCGGATTTCCATGCGCAATCGTTTGTGGTGGCGCAATCATAGATTTTTTGGCAGGAAGAACGTCACGTGCTCCACTTTGGATGCGTCGGGCGGGTATGGAGTGGGTCTACCGGCTGGCGATGGAGCCCAAACGCCTGTTTCATAGATATGTCATAGGTAACCCTGTTTTTCTCGTACGAGCACTCTGGTTGGTCGTTTCAGATCGGAAGTAACGGGTTTCGAGAACATCAGATATGCCGCGAAGAGGGTGTGTCTTTTGTAGTTGTCCAAACGCAGAGACACGCTTTAAACACAAGTGCAGCACCGCCTTGGGTGAGCCAGGTTTACTCCACGCGATTTCCAACATCCGGTTCGCAGTTCGTTTTGATAACCTTTGCAGGGTTACCCATCACAAGAGATCTCGACGGAATGTCCTCGAACACAAAAGCGCCCCCGGCGATCCTGCTTCCTCTCCCCACGGTAACGCCTCCCACCACGATGGCATACGGGCCGATCCAGACGTCATCCTCAATGACGGGACAGTGTGAAAGCCGACTTCCGTCACTGAGAACCTGATCTCGTTGCCCTAAAGTGACACCGTGAAAAAGTGTCACATTGCGTCCAATGGTCGTTCTTGAATTCACGACTATCCCTCGCGCATGGGTGAGTGCTAGCCCTGGCGCGACGGTGGTATTCCAGGGGAACTCGACGCCTGCCAGAAAACTCGCAAAGCGGTGCATGATTCTTGCGAGGGTAAAGGATAACCAGCGCACGGTTGGTGACATGCGTTGTGCTTCCTGACAGCATCGCATGGTCACCACGACACGAAATCCTGGCAGAGACATCACACCCTTGAAAACCAGCCACCAGCTAAAACGACCAAAGGTGCGAAAAGTGTCTGCCTTCAGGGCGCGCATATGGCTTTACTCATGGCAGGCTTGTGGGGTCTTCCACTTTCAGAAAACCAGGCTGCCGAACAATAGAATGCCGCGGAATAGCTTGTCCAGCCAACGCCAAGTTTTTCCGTTGCGCGCGTTGCATCAAGTCTGATCTGCTGTCCCCACAAGCGGACCAATCCCGGAGGTATCGGCTCGGGCAAGTTCCTGTTTCGCTTGCCAAAATATTTTATGAGCCGCTCCGCAATCTTCAATGGTGGGCCTGCTACCAAAGAATCGAAACGCAACTTCCTGGCACTGATGCGCTGTACAGGTATTGCCCCGATAGCGACGGCAAGATCTACAAAGTAATCGTTCCAGCGCGGACTGTCGGGCGCTGCGAGATTGAAAATCGGTACTTCGCCAGACATTATTTCCAGTTTCAAAGCTGAAAGAACTGCCTGGCAAACGTCGTCAACGTGAACAAGGTTGGACCAGCCATCACCTGCAATACCCAGATCGCCAAGTCTTCCTGCCTCCAGCCACCTTCCAGTACGGCCTACCCACAATTCGCTTCCCGGACCGAAGACACAACCAGGCCGCAAGACGCAAACCTCACCGCCGTTTTGCGCGAACTCGCTCATATGCGTTTCGGCCTGGCGCTTTGCCTCTCCATACCAGCCTGTCGGCTGGTCCAGCGGTAAGTCTTCATTAACCAATCCTTCGGCATCACCGTATACCGACATGGTGCTCAGGTGAATGATGCGCCGACACCCGGTGGCAGTTGCCGCACTGACCAGGTCGCGTGCTCCCTGGGCAATAGACACGCGATCGCCCGCAACACAGTTCACCACGGCATCGAAACCCTGCAAGGCACGCACGAGGGCAGCACTATCGCGGGTATCAAGCGCCAGCCAGTCAGAGTGTTCGGCTTGCACACCGGCCCTTGTGCGAGATGCTCCGGTAGGCTCAACCCACGTGGCGAGCCTGAGAGCCTTCATCAGGTGCGTTCCGATATAGCCCGTGCTACCCAACACCAGTACTCTCATGCTGCAGTCCCTTGATGAGTGCTCGTTTTCCGGGCACCCAGCCGCCCAGCCAGCGTATCGCCCAACCTCAGTGCCAACGCAACAAGAGTCAGGGTTGGATTCGCCTGGCTGGAGGTCGGGAATACTGCGCTGCCGGCAATGTACAAATTGTTGACAGAATGCACCTGACAGTCCTTGTTTACTACGCTGGTGCGCTCGTCATGACCCATGCGGGTCGTACCAATATGGTGACCGCCATAGGCGCCGAAACGGGTGAGATCCTCCTCAAGCGTCTCGCGCTGATATTCAAACCTGCCCACTCCTGCCAGTTCAACCTCCTGGGCAATCAAGTCCAACGTCCCGCGCAAAGACTCGATGTCCGACGGGCTATAACGCCAATCAACGCGAAGTTTGGGCATGCCCAACACATCGACATGCTCGGTCAAGGTCACCCGGCTTGATGCAAGCGGGGCTTGTTCGCCGTGCATTTCAAGGCTGAAACGATTGGTGCGGTTGCGCAGGATCACTGAAGGAAATTTTCGGTCTGCCATGGTGCGCCGCGTCACCCAATGCGACAGGAATACGGATGTGTCCAGAGGGTCGGCCACGACATTGAGCAGGTGACGCGCGTAGGTTGCAAAGGATGCGGCATGGCCGTCATTGAGACGTTTTCCATACTCGTAGCTGATGAATTTTCGGGCTAGAAACAGGCCGGACAGAACACCGTTTCGGTGAGACGGGTCTGTAATTCGCGGGAAGTGCAGACGTGCCACCGAATTTGCAAGTCCCCTGCGCCTTTGCTCTGCGGCTGTGATGGAAAGCCGGCGACGGCAATAGATTCCCTCAGGAGCTATCTCGTAGTTGTGTTGCACCTGAGAGGTGGGACCATACAGACTCAGCTGACCAACATTGCCAGCGATATGGCACATGTAATAGCGTCCAACAACGTCGTGCATATTGCCCACGCCTGCAGGCGCGACATCATTGGACGCCAACAGCAGACGCGCAGTTTCAAGTCCACCGCTGGCCAGCACGGTGATACGGGATACCACAGTGAAACGAACTCCTTTCAGACTCGCGACTTCCACAGCCCGAATACTTCTCCCGTCGGCATGGAGCTTCAGTCCAACGCAATTAGCGCCGAGCAGGACTTTCACTTCTGGAGAAAGTTGCAGGCGTTTCCGGTAGCGTTTGCCAAAATCGGTAGGGCAGGAAAAGCGTTCAAGCCCCGTGGTGCGTACGTGGTCGCTGTTAAAACCGCGAATCATCGGCGCCGCAATTGCACCTAGCGCTTCATCGGCGTCATAACTAAAGCGACCGGCCTCTGCAAGCGCATTCGCCGTGGGGTAGTACGGCAAAAGATCGTCGTAACTGAGAGGCCACCCGCTGTGAGGGACATAAGCTCTACTTTCAAAGTCGATGGGATCCATCGGCATACAACGGCCGCCCCAAATGGCCGATGATCCACCTAGCTGTCGAATTCGATATTTGTCGGGCGGGCTGTGCATGCGCGCATCTGCAACTTCACCCTCGTAGAGTGATTGAGTTTTTGCATCGGGCTCGATATGCCCCGACTCAAGCAGCAACACCGAAATTCCGCGCCCTGAAAGGTCGAGAGCAAGCGCAATGCCTGCGGGACCGGCCCCTACTATGCAAACATCAGAACGAAGGCAAGTGCCGTTTTGGATGTCTCCTGCGTCCTCAATCATGGAGTTTTTTCTTTGCTGGGAGGAAAGTAAAGCGCGCTCTGACCGGACACGCCGAAGCTGCGTTTGTGGATTTTTGCAATATTGAAGAAAAACTGGGTCAACGAGAAATTCTTGTCGTAAAGCGCCTTTCCGTTTTTCTCCAGCGTTGTGATCAGATCAGGTCGACGCAGGAGATTCTGCAAAATTTCCGCCAGACCGTTCACATCGCCCGGCTCGACAAAGCATGCAGTAACGCCGTCATGCAGGGCTGACGGTATTTCGCCGACGGGCGTACAAACGACGGCTACGCCATTGGCCAGCGCCTCCAGAATCACCAGCGGCAAACCTTCGTCGTATGACGGCAGCACCAGCAGGTCCGCCTTTGCCATTAACTCCGCCACTTCTCTCTGCTCTGACCATCCTGTGAAGCGAACCATTTTTTCAAGGCCCAATGCGTTCGCCTTGGCCTGATAGCTCTGGATATCGCCGCCACCCGCAAGTACAAGTTCAAGCTGCAAGTTTTCAAAACCTGGACGGCTGAGGGCCTGCAAAAGATCGGTGACTCCCTTTCGTTCCGAGAGGTTACCAACAAAAAGCAGGCGCTTGACCCCATTTTCGTTGCTGATGCGTCTTGGTACGGTAGGGGCTGGAACGCCGTTGATCACGATCTCAACACGCGAGGCGGGAACACGCAATTCATTCACGACAAACCGTTGTGCTGTTGTCCCCAGTACCACACAACTTGCGGGGAGGGAGAAAACCCAGCGGGTTATGGCCTGAAGTGGCTTGGGTAGCCGAGGGTAGAAGTGATGAAGTTGCGCAGCGTGTAAATGCAGCACCACCGGTATCCCCAAGGCTCGGCTCAGGACGATCACTGCCCCTTTTCTGAACACGCTCAAGCGCTCGGCCATATTGACATGCACCCCGGCCAGTTGACCATTCACACGCCCGCGCACAATTTTGGTCAGCGCCTTCGCAAGAACCCATAAAGAATAGAGGGCGCCCTTGCCTCCCCGAGTGTCAAGAGCGCGTAGTTCTGCGGCTTCTGGTGAAACCTCGCTTTTCTGTGCCTGCAGCAGATAATCTGCAACCCTGAACATGCCTCCGCCTTTCCCGCTCCATGGACACGCAATGAAGATGTAGCGTCCCGCGCGCGCGCGAGACAGGGTATTTGTCAAGGTTTCACTTCGCATGATGAACTTCACGGTTCTGAAAAGACGGCGCCGGCGTCTTGAATAACGCGCGCTTCAGTAGCCTGGTCATGGGACGCTCGATCCAGACATAGGACGCGCAGCCTGACGCAACCACCGCCAGCAGTACGGTCGGAACCACGATGATCATGTTCTGAAATCCCATCTTGTTAAGAGCAATCACGCCGGCAGGAACAACAAAGGTGTGTGAGAGATAAATCGAATAAGACGCATCGCCCAGGAACGAAAGTGGAGCCAGCAGTCGAATCCTGGCAGTCCACGGCTCAAGCCACAGTGCACCCAGCACCAGTAGCGCGGCGGCGCCGCCCCAGGTAAAAAGGCGATCTGCTGAAGCGCTCCAGTTGATGCCAAACATCAAGACCAACCCGATACCGATTGCCAGCCAGCCCGCCATCACCGGCATGGTTCTGAACCTGGACAAGTAAAAGGCAATACAAATGCCGAGAACAAACTCAAAAACAATGGTCTGCGCGTAAAAGGCAAGCGGTACCACTTCTTGAAAGTAACGCCCCGCGAAGAAAACTGCCAGCAGGGCCAACAGGCAAAATCGTATGCGCGGAAGTCCAAACGCAATGGCCAGGGCAAATACCCCGTAGAACAGCATCTCGAAGTTCAGTGTCCATCCGACCGGTAGCGTAGGTTCTACAAATCCCCATGGACTCATGGCGGGAATGAAAAGCAGCGAGGCCGTCAAATGCCCGGGGTCGATGGACGATCTTGATGCCAGACCCGGCAAGGCAACCAGCAAGGCGGCCTTCGCCAGGGTGTAAAACCAGTACAGCGGTACGATCCGCAAAAATCGGCGCTTTAAAAAGATCCATGCCGCTTGGATGCGGGCCAGCATGGCCGAAGGCGACGGTCCAGTTGACGCGGCCATGACAAAACCGCTGATGACGAAAAATATATCTACACCTGAGGAGCCAGCAGCCCAGTACTTGCCCGGCCCACCGCCAGTGATGTGAATAGATATGGCCTGCGTGAGGTGCATGACAACCACCAGCATGGCTGCGACGAACCTGAGGATTTGAATACCTGTGAATTTTTGATTCATCGATGCCTCGGGGAGAAAATTCAGTCGCGCACTCAACGCGCGATGTCTTGCGCGGTTGATGCGGAAAGGCTTGTAGGCTCCCGAAGCACCTTGCTTGAAATGGCGTCGCTTGGGGAGAGTGGCCTCTGAAGCAGGCCCCGCACCAGACCCGCCGCGTGAAAACACCACGACACGACGGCGTAAAGCGCCTCGTTGAAGGAGCGTTTTCGCCAAGTCATCACGGCTACGGGCAAAACCAGGATGAGGGTAAAAATGAGTAACCTTGTGGTTGCCGCCAAAGGCCAAAACGGCACACTGAGGAGGACTGCCCACCAGAAAAGTACCGCCAGGTACAGACGCAGTTCGGTGAGCCCTGCCAAAACCATGGGAAGACGAGGTTGACCGGCGGCAGCACGAATCAATTCGCCCAATCCACACACGTAGCCTGTGCGCCAGCGTCGCATCAGCAATCGGTAGGGCGGTGCGTCATGACCAAAGTGATTGACGGCACCATCGGGGACGCGCCACAACTTCCAGCCGAGTGAACGCAGCCTTACGCCCAGGTCGTACTCCTCATAACTGTGAAGGTTTCGGTCTGAAAAATAACCTGCCGCCTCAATGGCGCTACGCCGGTACAGCCCACCCCCGTCCAGGCGGTCGACACTTCCAGCATGACGATGCGCAGCCACCCGCTTCTCGCGGGCCACATATTCCAGGCTTTCGGTATTCAGCTCGACCACCCGTCCCCCGACGCCCGCAACATCTGGCCGCTGCGCCAGAATATCGAGGGCCTCTTCGAGAAACCCTTCGAGCATTTGCATGTCGCCATCAAGGATGTAGATGAAATCTCCACTCGAGTGCTGGTACCCCAGCTGGGGTCCTACACCGCAGCACCGCTCGCTCGCGTTGGCCAGCTGAACGATGCGTACCGGATATCTCATTGCCAGCTCTACCGTACGGTCGGTCGAGCACGAGTCTGCCAGCACGACTTCACCGCCCACTTTAGATACCGCCCGCAGTGCGCTCTCGATAGTCGCCGCAATTCCAGACTCTTCGTTGAGGGCCTTGATGACGACCGAAACGCGGCATCTGGTGGGGGTGCCTTCCGACGGCATTTCAGGTTTTGTTTCAGTTTGAGGTAGTGAGCCGATCATTTTCTAACCTGCAGTCATGGTCGGGATAGTGCGGCGGACACGCCAGTGTTGCCACCGCCTGACCAGCTCACCCGGGACAAAAGCGGTCATCGCGGCCGTGAACCACCAACGTCTCTTGCTGGCTGAGTTGTGCCCCTTCCAGAGCAAACGAATTGCTTTCATGCGCTGGCCTGATGCGAGCGCGTCGCGAGCCATCGAAATTTCCTGATCAGCCACCATCTTCAACGCAGATTTCGCTTGGGCACTGGTCATCGCGCCAGACAGCGCGCGGGCGCGAATGCGATGAAGAAACGGTGGCAACTCAAGTTGGGGATTTATCAGCGAAAGGCTGCCGGCGACGGAAACACGATAGGCTACCAGCGGCCTTCTGATCAATGCCACAGGGGATTGCTCTGCCACGCGGAACCACATGTCCAGGTCTTCGCCATGGGACTCACCGACGACGAAGCAGGGCTGCATCTGTTGCAATCGCGTCGTCCGGATGGATACCGAGCTGGTGGTGAACGTGGGTCCCTTCATCCATCGCCCCGGCAAATCCTCGATTAGCTCGATTGATTCCCCTGTCACAGGCGTTGATGACACATGCCACGCTGGAGGCCGGACATTGCTTGTGTCCGCAACAGGAATGTATTGCGAAGCGACGACGTCTGCCGCAGGATGCAGGCTCTGGGCGACAGCAAGACTTTGCAGGTAGTGTGGGTGATGCCAGTCGTCTGCGTCCAGGAATGCCACCCATTGGCCGTTGGCCATGGAAATAGCCCGATTGCGCGTGGCTGAAACGCCGGCATTGGATTGCCTTGCCAGCCGCACGCGTGGATCAGCGATCAAGGCAACAATATCGGCTCCACCGTCCGTCGAGCCATCGTCCAGGACGATGATCTCGAAATCCTGTTCGGTCTGGGCCAGCACAGACGTTATTGCGCTTTCTATGTAAGGTGCCTTGTTGTAGAGCGGAATAACAACGGAAAATTT
Organism: Polaromonas sp.; assembly: GCA_031396485.1. Classification (GTDB taxonomy): domain Bacteria; phylum Pseudomonadota; class Gammaproteobacteria; order Burkholderiales; family Burkholderiaceae_C; genus Polaromonas. The sequence goes on from JANNKV010000092.1 coordinate 21,208, forward strand.
CATGAATGAGACCTTGTAGCCAAATGCGAATCATGTTGGCGAGTAGCTGCCGGCGGAGGTGTAAACGCCGCGCGGGTGGTGCGAACGCTACTTCTGGCCGACGCGCTGACCAGGGTCATCAACAGGAGCACCTGCGTGATCAGTTCAGGGCCATACCCGAACAGCAAAAGCGGGACTTCGCTGACGCTACGAAGCGACAAAGCTATGAATAAGGCGAGACTGAGACCACCGGTCGTGCGTGCATGCCAGACAGACAGCACCAGCAATGTCGACGCATATAAAACCAGCGCGGTGGCGCCCACGGTTCCCGAGCGCGACAGCGTGTCCATGAACTGGTTGTGAGCGTGCGTTGCGTTAGGCATGCCAATGCTGGCCCGGAAGCTCGCGTCCCACAAGCCAGGCCCGTAGCCAAAGACGGGATTGCGCTGCCACTCGTCATAGGCAATTGCCCAGATCTGGTCCCGGCCAGTTAAAGACGTGAGCTGCGCGCCTTGTGCGCTATCGAAAAACCCGCTGATCTTCGCGCCAATTCCACCGAATATCAGCAGGGCACCTGTCGCTAGCAAAGCCAGCATGAATCCTGAAATAACAACGATCCCGAATTCGGGGTGCAAAGGGTCACTGATCCGGCGCCAGAAGTCCGCACCGTTTCGCAAAACAAGTACGCAGGACGTGCACAGTGCAAAAGCAATCCATCCGGTTTTTGACTGGGCCAGGAACAGGACTGAAAGTCCAACGACCCAGGCAAGGCGATTGACCCACACCCTTTGATACGGCATTGCCAAAAGACACAGCAGGGCAAGTTGCGCCAGCAATCCCATGGCTACTGCGTGCGGCGCCAGCCCTGCAAACCGCGGCACGCCGGGCAGCAAGCCCTGGTTGTAGGTGGCATCAAGCGCCATGTTTGGCTTGAAAAATACCAGCAACAGCCCAGCCAGCATGAAAACAAAAAGTGCATTGCGCGTTGCTGCAATCGCGCGATCACGTTCGAGCCTGGTTGCAAGGACTGCCGCAATGCCAATCACGATCGGATAAACAAAGTCGTGCGTGAGCTGGGGGTGTGCACCGAGCACGGCCGGTGCCGCCACAGTTCCAGCCCAGAAAACGATGAACATCAACAACAGGAAGTGAGGTGTACGAACCGCCTTGTCGCGCTTCAGCCAGTGCGTGATGATGCGCTCGCCAGCCACTGTCAGCACCAGCAGCGATATCAGCGGTTGCGCGATGTTCAGCAGTGGGTGTCGAGCTGTTGCGGGACCTTCAGCCAGATTCAACGCCATCACAGCCAGATCGCGGCCACCCAGGAACGTCGCTAATGCCACCGCCAGCACGATGGCATAAAAGATCAGGTGGAAATAGCCTTGGGCGCGCCGTGAGGTCACATGAACCGCACCGGCCATGCCAAACGTTGCAGCCAGCGCGGCCAGCATCGCGCCTGCAAGCAATATGACTATGGTGATCGTTTGGCTCATCTTGAATTCTTTTTCAAGGCTTTTCAGAGCCCTTGTTCGCCCAAATAGTCTGGATAGGCTTTAGCGCTCGGTTTCCCCAGGCGCGTCGCCAGTCCCGGAAAGAAACGAATGATCATTCCGTTGGTGTGCTCACCGAGTATGTGGGGCCGCATGAGCATCAGCAGCGCCAGCACAAGAAATGTTGTCACCGCGCTGGCAGCTACCGACAGCAGCGGCATGCCAAACCTTGCTACGGCCTCCTGTCCGGTCAGGACGCAGACCGCACAACCAGCGGCCAACAGCAATGCCCGCACCGCATCCGGCAGCAGCGTCGTCGGACTCAGCTTCAGCGCCTGGAAAGCCGCTCCTGCCATCACGATTGCCCTGAGCACCAGCATTGCCGCGGAAATAGCGGCGGCGACACGTATGCCTTGGCTGGCGAAAAAATAAAAGCCAATTAAACCCAGGCCTATGACAGGAATCTGAAGCGCAAACTCATGGTGCTTGCGTCCTGCGTTCCACAAAACAGGTGTGGATATACCCCAGATGACATACGCGGGCATGGCCAGAAAAAGAATGCCCAGAACCCATCCCGCCTCGATCCACTGTTGGCCGTAAAGGATGCGCACAATATCTGTAGAGATCAGGGCGAGGAAGACAAATGCGGGTACTGTCAGTACCAGTATCGCGCCCAGCATCTGCTGGTAGGCCCGGCCCAGCCTTTGCAATTCGTTCTGCAGGCGGGCGCCTGCCGCCAGGAAGGCTGGCTGCAGCGCGCCTAGCAGTAGCGCGTTCGGTTGCGTGGCCAGGTTGTAGGCCACGTTGTAGAGGCCCAGTGCGTGGGCGTTGAGAAGACGCGCTATTAAAATTCGATCCAGATTATTCAGCACCCAGTTGACAACATTGGTAAGAAAGACGGCTCTGCCAGTGTTGAGCGCCGCTCCAGCATCCGGATACCAGAAAAGAGGAAGGACCCGATGCGGTTTGGCGATGTAGCTGGCAATAAATACCACAGCGCACTGAACAAGCCAGGCCGCGACCAGCGATGTAGTTCCCCAGCCGAGCAGCGCCATCGGAACCCCGACTGCGACATAGCCTGCGGCATAGCTGCCCACCTGAATCAATCCGACGGTACGAAAGTCGAGATCGCGTTGCAGCAGGTAGGAGGCCGGTGATGCCGCTGCACTGAGCAAGCATGCCAGGGACAGCCATTCGATCACCGACTGGGCTCGTGGTTCCCTGAAATAGTTCGCCAGCCACGGCGCGAGGAAATAAAGCGCAAGCATCGTTGCAATGCCCACAATCAGTTGCCATGTCCAGGCAAAACGGATGTCGTCATCACTCACCTCGGCGCGTTGAAGCAGACTCCAGCTGAAGCCGAACCCGGAGACAAAGTTCGCAAAAGTCAGAACCACCATGCCGATGGCAAATACGCCGTAGGCTTCAGGGCCGAGCGTGCGCGCCAAAATGACCTGCGCCACTAGCTGCAGTACGAAGCGGGAGCCTGTGGAAAGCGCACTCCATTTGAATGCCGATACACCGGACTTGCCCAACTCCTGCGTGCTCAAGGCCGCCCCAAGCGTTGACGTCGCACAGCAATCGCGAACATGACAACGAGCGTTGCCAGCAATGTGCCGTATTTGCCCCAGCCGCTTTCCGCCGCAGATGGGCTTTCCTTGATCTTGGTGGTGGCCAACTCACGCGGCGCCCTGACTTTGACCGTATCGCTGGTTTTTTGAAGCGTGAGTTGCGTGACGGCTTCGGGCTGGATGATGGGAGGCGTTGTTTTTGAATGTGCGTGGGCTGATGCGACAAGGCCAGCGAAGACAATTGAGACCAGGGCGCGATGCATGGTGTGATCCCCTGAATGATTAAATCTGAGTTTGTGTTGCGGCGCAGCAATCGTCAATAGTCCGAATGGCTCATCTCTGATACAGCCTGTGTGTCTGGTTTCATCTGGTCTGGCTCCTGATTCAGCCCGATCAGCCCTATTCGACCGAAAACAGCAAAAAACTTGATGACAAGCGGATTTCAAACGCTTACGCAGGCGCAGGAGCGGTCTTGTAACCATTTGGGTTGCTTTGTTGCCAGCGCCACGAATCCCTGCACATGTCTTCGATGTTGCGGGTTGCGCGCCAATCGAGCAAGGTAGACGCCAGAGAAACATCGGCAAAATACTGCGCGACATCGCCTGGGCGTCGTGGTGCAAATTCAAAAGGGATTTTTCGCCCACTGGCCTGCTCGAATGCCCGTACCACGCCTAGAACGCTCGTGCCTCCGCCGGTTCCGAGATTGACGGTGAAGCTATCGCCTTGGTCCAGCAACGCGCGAACCGCCGCGACATGGCCCTCGGCTAGATCGGCCACATGAAGGTAATCGCGCACACCCGTTCCGTCGGGCGTCGGATAGTCATTGCCAAACACGCTGAGTTTTGCGCGCTTGCCCACGGCAACCTGTGTGATGTATGGCATGAGGTTATTCGGTATGCCATCGGGGTCCTCGCCGATGAGTCCACTCACATGCGCGCCGACTGGGTTGAAGTAACGAAGAACGCCCACCCGCCATGAGGGATCGGCAACGCGCTGTGCAGCCAGGATTTGTTCACACATCAGCTTGGTCTGGGCGTAGGGACTCTCGGGTGCGTTGGGAAACTGCTCGTCAATGGGCACGCTGGCCGGGTCACCGTAAACCGTGGCGCTCGACGAAAACACCACCGCACGTGCACCGGTGGCATTCATGGCCTGCAGCAGGCTGAGCAGGCTGCCGACGTTGTTGCCGTAGTATTTGAGCGGCTGCGCCACGCTTTCTCCAACAGCCTTGAAGCCGGCCAGATGAATGGCCGCCATGCAGTCATGACGTCGCAACACCGACTCCGTGAATGCTGCATCCAGCGCGTTGCCCTGCTCGCAGATGATGGTCTGCCCGGTCAACTGCTTCAGGCGATCCAGCACCGAAGGGTGGCTGTTGGAAAAATCGTCGAGCACGACAGGCACATAGCCTGCCTCCACCAGGGCCACTACCGTGTGGCTGCCGATGTAGCCAGCACCGCCGGTTAGCAGAACGGCAGTTCTCACCACAGGTTTTGTGCGAGCTTTAACGCTCATGGGCATGACGCTGTGGCGTCGGAGGTCCGTATTCCATGGTCTGGATCATTGCAGAACATGGCCGCCTGGGGTGTCGGACTGCACCCCGAGTTTGCCTGCCAAACGTCTACATGCCGCCGTAGTTCGGTCCGCCGCCGCCTTCTGGCGTCACCCAGACGATGTTTTGCGTCGGGTCCTTGATGTCGCAGGTTTTGCAATGCACACAATTTTGCGCATTGATCTGCAGGCGGTCGGTGTTGTCTGCGTTTTTTACGTATTCATACACACCCGCCGGGCAGTAGCGGCTTTCCGGGCCGGCATAGGTGGCCAGATTGACGTTAACGGGAACGCTCGCGTCTTTCAGCGTCAGGTGCGCCGGCTGGTGCTCGTCGTGGTTGGTGTTGGAGATGAACACCGAGGTCAGCCGGTCGAAAGTGAGCTTGTTGTCCGGTTTCGGATAGACGATCTGCGGGCATTCAGACGCGGGCTTCAGGCGGGCATGGTCGGGCGTGGTGCTGTGAATCGTCCACGGCGGTGCTTTGAAGCCCAGCTTGGGAAGCAACCACAACTCGATCCCGTTCATCAGGGACGACAGATACAAACCTTTTTTCATCCACTGCTTGGTGTTGCGCGAGGCCTGCAGTTCGTCAAACAGCCAGCTTTTCTCGAACGCTTCCGGGTAGGCGAGCAGTTCGTCGTGCTGGCGCCCGGCGGTCACCGCCGCGTAAGCCGCTTCGGCGGCCAGCATACCGGTCTTGATGGCCGCGTGGCTACCCTTGATGCGTGCAAAATTCAGAAAACCGGCTTCGCAGCCGACAAAAGCGCCGCCCGGGAAAACAGTCTTGGGCAGGCTCATCAGCCCACCGCAGGTGATGGCCCGAGCGCCATAACTGATGCGCTTGCCGCCTTCAAGATACTGGCGAATCGCCGGGTGCGTTTTCCAGCGCTGCATTTCTTCAAACGGGCTCAGCCACGGGTTGCTGTATTCAAGGCCGGTGATGAAGCCCAGAGTGACCTTGTTGCCCTCGAGGTGATACAAGAAGCCGCCGCCATAGGTGTGGTTGTCCATGGGCCAGCCGAGCGAGTGCACGACGTGACCTGGTTTGGCTTTGGCGGGGTCGATCTCCCACAATTCCTTGATGCCGAGTGCATAGGTTTGCGGGTCTTTGCCGGCGTCGAGCTTGTACTTGTCGATCAGTTGCCGGCCCAGACTTCCGCGTGAGCCTTCCGCGAAAATCGTGTACTTGGCATGCAGTTCCATGCCGAGTTGAAAGTTGCCGGTCGGCTCGCCGTCCTTGCCGACGCCGAGGTTGCCGGTGGCAATGCCTTTGACGGAAGGCAAGCCGCCATGGGCCGAAGCGTCGTCGTTATAAAGCACTTCCGCAGCAGCAAAGCCCGGGAAAATTTCCACACCCAGCGCTTCGGCTTGCTGACCCAGCCAGCGCACCACGTTGCCCAGGCTGATGATGTAGTTGCCTTCGTTGTGAATCGAATCGGGAATGAGAAATTGCGGCGTGCTCAGCTTGCCGGTCTGCGTCAAGAACAGCATTTCGTCGCCGGTCACCGGTTGCGTCAATGGCGCGCCCAGGGTTTTCCAGTCGGGTATCAACTCGGTCAGCGCACGCGGGTCCATGATGGCGCCACTCAAGATATGCGCGCCGGGTTCAGACCCTTTTTCAAGCACCACCACGGAAAGCTCCGTGCCTTTTTCTGCCGCCAGCTGCTTCAGGCGGATCGCGGTGGCCAGGCCGCCCGGGCCGCCACCAACGACGACGACGTCGTATTCCATGGCTTCACGGGGGCCGAACTGGGCCAGAATTTCTTGAGGGTTCATCGGGGACTCGCTGATAATGTTTTTCAGGCTGATCGGGCTGGTTGCCGCTGATTTTATGCGGTAACGAAAAAAATAGAACGATCGTTCACTTTTACTTTAATACTTGGAACTTATCCGTGAGTAATTTGGGGTCGCGCAAGTGGATTTTCGGGATGAGCTGCAAGGCGCAAAATCCAAGGTAAGGCCGTGGCCTTTCCTGATTTTGCAACGCCGCAGATCGCCCGAAAATCCACTTGCCCTTCGGGTTGGGGTGAAATCGGGCGATTTGACTGCCAAATTCCTTGCATGGGCATGAGCCCACGCGGCGCAATCTTGGCAGCCAACTCATCCCGATTGCACCCCAACGCGACCCCAAATTACTCGCGGACAAGTTCCTATTCAATTCACAGGTGGTTGGCATGGCTTACAGCATTGATCTTTCAGGGCGCGTTGCGCTGGTAACGGGCGCATCGGGCGGGCTGGGTGCACAGTTTGCCAAAACACTCAGCCACGCTGGAGCGGCTGTGGTGCTGGCCAGCCGCAGGCTCGACAAACTCAAGGATCTGCGTGCGCAAATCGAAGCGGTGGGTGGTCATGCGCATGTGGTGGAGCTTGATGTGACGGATATTGGCAGCATCAAGGCCGGTGTGGCCCACGCTGAGACCGAGGTCGGGCCCATCGACATCCTGGTGAACAACTCGGGCGTCAGCACCACACAGCGCATTCAGGAGGTGGCTGAAGAAGACTACGACTTCATTTTCAACACCAACGTCAAGGGCGCCTTCTTTGTGGCGCAGGAAGTCGGCAAGCGCATGCTGGCCCGCGCCAAAGGTGCTGCGCCCGGCACCTACGCGGGTGGCCGCATCATCAACATCGCCTCGATGGCAGGCCTGCGCGTGCTGCCGCAAATCGGCGTGTACTGCATGAGCAAGGCCGCGGTGGTGCAGATGACGCGTGCCATGGCGCTCGAGTGGGGCAAGTTCGGCATCAATGTCAACGCGATCTGCCCCGGCTACATCGACACCGAGATCAACCACCATCACTGGGAAACCGAGCAGGGCAAAAAGCTGGTGCAGATGCTGCCGCGCAAACGCATCGGCAAGCCGCAAGACCTCGACGCGCTGCTGGTCATGCTGGCCAGCGGCGAAAGTCACTTTGTCAATGGCGCGGTGATTGCTGCGGACGACGGATTCGGCGCCTGATTGCGGGCAAGTTGCAGCCCTTGACGCTGACCGGTATTGTTGCCGGGCTCGCAGCCGGTGCGCTGTGGGGCCTGGTCTTTGTGGCGCCCCGCATGTTGCCCATGGGTGCTGGCGCTTATTCCTCCATAGACCTGACGGCCGGCCGCTTTGCGGTCTATGGGGCGGTGGCCGCGGTGGTGATGCTGGTCGGGTGGCGCTACCGGCGCCTGCCGACGTTCAGGCAGGCGCTGGCTGCCTTGCTGATGAGCGTGCTGGGTTTTACCGGCTATTACCTGTTGCTGGTCTGGGGCATTCGAGACGCCGGCACCGAGGTGCCTTCGCTGGTCATCGGCACCATTCCGCTGTGGGTGATGCTGCTGGGCAAGCCGCAAGGCCTGCGCTGGTCGGCGCTGCTGCCAGGGCTGGCGCTGAC
>JANNKV010000093.1:0-4138 GCA_031396485.1 Polaromonas sp.
GCCTGAAACTTGCCGCAAAAGCGGCCTCAATTTCCCCGCTGCAAAAGCGGAAAAGCCTTCTAGTATAAGCCGGATCGCGAAAAGGCTCAACTGGCGGTGTGTAAGCGACCGATTGAGGTCTCCGCCTGGACTAAAAATAGCGACTGATCAGGCGGCACCCGGAAATGCCAGCAGCAAAACCAGTGGAAAAACATGTAAGCGCATACTCTCGTCCAATCTATTGATGGCGCTATAACAAACCACCGTCGATTCTGAGTCTGCCCGGTTTTGCCTCTTGTTATTTAATCCAGAGCCGGATGGAATCCCAGGCACGACCCAGAATGCCCGCCTCTTCAACTGCCTCCAGCGCCACCAGCGGCACTTCGGCCACTGGCGTCGGGTTGTCGCCCAGCATGACTTTCAGCGAGCCCATAGCCTGGCCCTTCACAAAAGGCGCGACCAGCGGATCAGTCCGCGCAACCTGGGTTTTGACTTTGGGCGCGCTGCCGGCCGCCACCGCCACCACAATTGCTTGCGGCCGGCCGATCTTGACCGTGGGCGACTTGCCTTTCCACACCGACGGCGTCACCACCGCCTGGCCAGCATCAAACAGCTTGACCGCCTCATAGGCGGTGTAGCCCCAATTCAGCAGTTTTTGCGATTCGTTGGCGCGCGCGTTCTCGCTAGCCGCCCCCAGCACAATCGCCAGCAGGCGCCGGCTGCCGGGTGCCCCGCCGGTGCCCAGATTCGGGAAGTCACGCTTGGCCGTGGCAATCATGCAGTAGCCCGCTGCATTGGTATGGCCGGTTTTCAGGCCGTCCACCGTCGGGTCGCGAAACAGCAGCGTATTGCGGTTGGTGTCGTTGGCAGCCGGCGTGCCCGGGTAGCGGTACTTCTTCATGGCAGACGTGCCCATGTATTCAGGGAAATCATTCATCAGCCGCACTGACAAAATGCTCAAGTCACGCGCCGTGGTGGTGTGCCCGGCCTCGGTCAGGCCTTCCGGGTTTTTGTAGCCGGTTGATTTCATGCCGAGTGCCTTGGCCTGCTCGTTCATCATCTTGACGAACTGCTCGGCGCTCCCGCCCACACCTTCGGCCAGCGCCATCGTCGCGTCGTTGCCCGACTGCACCACCATGCCCTTGATCAGGTCTTCCACCGGCACCTGCATTTTCGGGTCGATGAACATGCGGGAGCCCGGCATCTTCCAGGCGCGCTCGCTGACGCCAAAAGTCTGCTTCAGATCGATTTTTTTGGACCGGAGCGCATCGAACACCAAATATTCAGTCATCAGCTTGGTGAGTGAGGCGGGCTCCACCGGCGAATCGATGTCTTTGGCGGCGAGGATCTGGTTCGCCGTGACGTCCAGCAGCAGATAAGAGCGTGCGGCTATTTCCGGCACTTGCGGGACCTGCGCCAAAGCCGGCGCAGAAAAGACGGAAACGAGGACAGAAGCGAAGAGTATTGCGCTCGCGGCGAGGCGGCGCAGACCGCTGGCGGCCTTGAATGAGATTTGCATGTCGGGGTTGGGGGTCACAACGGTGACTCGGGTAAGAAAGACGAAAGGGAAGATGAAAAAACTACGAAGAAATTGCGAATAAATTGCGAAGAAAAGCCGCCTGAATCAGCCACTGAATCAGGTCGGCATTGATGAAGACAGGTGGCGAATCACCAGATTTTTCAACAGCGGCAATTGTCCATGAAAGAAGTGCGCGCCCCCCGGGACAACCGTAACAGGAAGTGCCTGCGGCCGCGCCCAGTCGAGCACGTCTTTCAGCAGCACGGTGTCGTCCTGCTCGCCGTGAATCACCAGGGTTTTCAAATGCGCCGCCGGGTCGATGGCCGCTGCTGGCGCGCGGCTGACGCTGGTGCCGACCAGCACGAGTTTTTCGATGTTGCGGCCGGCTTTCAGGCGCTCGAATGCGTGTGTGGTGACGTAAGCCCCAAAAGAAAAGCCCGCCAGCGCCAGGGCCGGTCCGGCGCTGCCGTTTTTCTGAAGTGATTCAGCATGGGCCGCCACCGCCAGAAAATCATCCAGCTCACCGCGGCCTTCATCGTGGGTGCCGGCGCTGCCGCCAACGCCGCGGAAGTTAAACCGTACCGCCGTCCAGCCGCACTGCACAAAGGCCCTGGCCAGGGTCTGCACGACCTTGTTGTCCATGGTGCCGGCGAAGAGCGGGTGCGGATGCGCAATGACGGCTACGCCGCGCGACTCGACAGCCGGTGCATCGATAGCGATTTCGAGGGCGCCCGCCGGCCCGTCAATGCTGGACTTTAAAGTCTGGGAATTCACAAACAGGTGCTCTTTCTTCTTGTCGGGTTATCTGTTCGACCAATGTTACGCTATACATTTAATAGCTGCTTGCGCACGTTTTACCTGGGCTAGAGGGCTAAATGATGCCTAAAAACCTGCCGGCTGGCACGTCCATGCCTTCAGCGCCCCACATTCGCCGGCGTCAGCAAACGCTCCACCACCTGCCCGTTTTTCAGGTGCGATTCGACGATTTCGTCAATGTCGCTGGCGTCCACATAGGTGTACCAGACCGCTTCGGGGTACACCACGGCCACCGGCCCACCCGCGCAGCGGTCCAGGCAACCGGCCTTGTTGACCCGCACCTTGCCCGGTCCGGACAGGCCGGCCGCCTTGACCTGCGACTTGCAGCGGTCGAACCCTTCCTGCGCGCGGTGGTGGGCGCAGCATTCCTCGCCGCCCTTGCGCTCGTTCAGGCAGAAAAAGATATGACGTTCGTAGTAAGAAGCGGGCGCCTGCGGGTCTGCCGCGGCGGCAAGCGATGCATTCGGGCTGGTGGAAAGTTTCATGCGCCGATTTTACTTTTCGGCCGCGTCAACCCGCTCCCGGCCCGATAGCCTTACAACTACATAGACCATCGCCGCATACGGCCACAGCCAGCCCAGCCACTGCACCACGCCATGAAAGCGGATGAACCGGCCCTGCTCCCAGGTCTGCAGGGTCTGCGCAAAGTACGGATCGACCGGCGCCTGATTCAGCAGGCCCATGTTGATGGCCAGGCCCAAAAGCGCCAAAGCCGCCGCGCCCCGGCGTGGCAGGGCCAGAAAGGCCAGCGCCAGCAGCGCGCCCAGCACAAGACCCACCTGAACCGGCAACTCCAGCCAGGCCCAGGCATGTTCAGGCCCGAAGCTGAGTGCCGCCGACAAGGCCGAAGCCCCGACCCCGACCAGAAAGATGGCGACGAAAAAGAACAGCCGCTGCCACAGCGTACGCACCACGCCATAGGCCAGCAGGCACGGCACCAGCGCGCCGAGGGCCACACAGGTCAGTTCGGCCAGCGGCACCAGCGGCTGCAGTTCGACTTCGCGCAGCGGCATCCATTCGAGAAACGGCGTGTTGGCCAAAGCTTCGGCCAGCGCCCCCTCCAGCCGCTCGAACACCTGCCCCAAACCCAGCGGCACCGCCGCAGGGAACAGCAGCGCCACCGGCCACAGCGCGAGCAGCACCAGCGCGCCGCGCGCCTCGGTGGCGAACCAGCGCGCGCGAATGCGGCTCCATCGATCGACGACACCCGCTTCTTCCAGCGCCCAGGCGCAGCAGGCGCCCAGCCACGCCCCCGTGGTGTTGAGCGCCAGGTCCACATTCGATGGGATGCGCGAAGGCAGGTAACTCTGCAACGTTTCCATGGTCAGGCTGAGCAGCGCTGCGCCAACGACCGCACCCGTGACCGCCCACGGCAGGCGGCGACTGCGCAAAGCCGACAAGGCCAGCAAAAAACCCAGTGGCGCATAGCCCACCACGTTCGCCGCCACGTCAAAACCGGTCCAGTACTGTGGCAGCGGCGCGCTGAGATAGCGAAACGGCGAGATGCCCTGGTCACGCCATTCGGTGAAGGGATACAGGCTGGCGTAAACGATCAGGCAAATGGCGGTGAGGGCGAGGGGCCAGGCGGTGGTCTTTTGAACACCCCCATCGTTCTCACTGCGCTGCAGGACTGGCACACCCCTGACATCCTCACTTCGCTGCGCTACGTGTAGTTCTGCCTCCCCTTGCAGGGGACGATGCGTGGCGCCCGGCAAAGCCGGTTCACCCGCGTCTGCTGGCGAAGAGTCTTTTTTCACGCTTCGGTCGTTGCGCAAAGCCGCTTTCCTAAAACGGCTTGACGACGACCAGCACCACGGCAGCGAC
>JANNKV010000170.1:0-9092 GCA_031396485.1 Polaromonas sp.
CACGCCGAAATCGGCCTCAACGGCCTGCGCCAGCGCGCCGCCATGGTCATTGATCAGGGTGCGCATGCGCAGCAGGCGGTCGCGGCGAAGCGTCAACGGCACATCGATCTGCGCGCGGCTGGCCTGGTGCTGGGCATCAAAAAGAGAGCGGAGCGTGGCGGAATCGGTGTTCAAAGTCATGCCGCATGATAGGTGCGGCTGGTGCCATTCCCTAGAGGCGGCACTCCAGTGCAGGGCCTGCCGTGGGCGGGCTTCAGCCAGAAACAGTTTGCAACGCATCGCCCTTGACAACAAAGAGGCGCTATCAACAGGCGCTATCTACACTTTACTTTTCGGTTACGTACTGAATTTCAGCCTGAAGCAAAAATCCCGCGCCGCATGACTTTGAAGGTAATGGCTTTCGGTCTTGCGCCGCGAAAGAATTCACCAGCAGCCTGTTGCCTGCACCGCCACGCGCTCACCACAAATGGGTGCGCGGGTCAAACTGCCTTGAACCCAGATCTGAAGGAGATTTTTCATGGCCCGCTACGTCGATGGATTTGTCGTTCACGTTTCCACACCAAAAACCTCGAAGCCTGCCGGCGCATGCGCGCAAGGCAGCCAGGGTATGGAAGGAACACGGCGCGCTCGATTTGATCAAGTGCGTGGTCGATGACGTCAAACCCGGCAAGATCACCTCGTTCCCGCAGAGCGTCGAGCTGAAAAAGGGCGAAACCGTGGTCTTCTCGTGGATCATCTACAAGTGACAAGTCGCGCAAACACCGCGGCAAGGTCAACGCCAAAGTCATGGCAGACCCACGCATCACCGGCCCCATGAAACAAAAAAATTCCCTTCGATGCGATGCGCATGATCTGCGGAGGCTTCAAAACCATCGTCGAAATGTAGATCGAAAGATTTCAGGCGCAACACGCCCGCAGAGACAAAATAACATATCAAACAGGTCTGTAGCCCAGGTATTACCTTCGCTATTTGCTATTATTTATGTAGCAACACGGTTGCATCATTCGATGTCTGCAGACCCATATTTCATGCGTGTGACAGCGTGAAAAAAATCACACCTCGGATGACAAGTTTAAAGATACGTAGTAGAAACACCAGTTTTCCCCACGCTGTGTCAAAAAATATATCTGCACACGCGGCGTCGCAGCCGCAGGCAAAGTCAGAGAGGGACTTTTGCCGTTCACAAGGTGCCCGCCAGCGCCTGCCATTCGGTCAACCATCACCTTCTGAAGTTCTTTTGACCGGGTTCGTCCCGCTGACCAATCTTTCTCTTTTTCACCTCTTTCTTCGACTCTCTTATTCAGTTTTTTTATCGCTTTTTTATCGCTTTTTATCGCTTTGCTTTTTATCGTTCTCATTGCACAGGAATTAAAAAATGACTGCACGACTCCCGCTATCGTTTACAGGATTCCGCTTGCCACAAGCATTCAACGCATCGATCCTGCCACTCGCCCTTCTGCTTTCGACCGTCTGGCTCACCGGCTGCGGCAAACCGGCTGATGCCCAGGGCGGGCCACCACCGGCAGCGCCCGTCAGCGTGGCGCCGGCGGTGCAGCGCACAATTTCTGACAGTGAAGAATTCAGCGGCCGGCTGGAGGCGACTGAGTTCGTCGAGCTGCGCCCGCGCGTGGCCGGCACTGTCGACAAGGTTCACTTTGCCGACGGCGCCATGGTCAGCAAGGGCCAGCTGCTGTTCACGATTGACCCACGGCCTTTTGCGGCTGAAGTGGCACGCGCGCAGTCGCAGCTGGTGTCGGCCAAAGCCAAGGCCGATCTGGCCAACACCGAAGTCACGCGGGCGCAAAAGCTGCTGGATTCAAAAGCCGTGTCGCGGCAGGAGTTCGATCAGCTCAGCGCGGGCTCGCGCACCTCGGATGCCGACATCAAAGCCGCCGAAGCAGCGCTTCGCACGGCGCGGCTCAGCCTGGATTTCGCCTCGGTGCGCGCCCCCATTGCAGGCCGTGCCTCGCGCGCGGCCGTCACGGCGGGCAACGTCGTCAATGAGCAAACAGTGCTGACGTCGATCGCCGGTGTGAGCAAGGTCTACGCCTACTTCGACGGCAGCGAGCAAACCTTCCTGCGCGTGAAAGCCGCCAACGAGCGTGCGCCCGCCGTGCGCATGGGCCTGTCGAACGAAACCGGTTTTCCGCATGAAGGCAAGATTGATTTTGTTGACAACCGCCTCAACCCGCAGACCGGCGCTGTACGCATGCGCGCAGCCTTTGACAACAGCAAGGGCCAGTTCACGCCCGGCCTGGCGGCCAAGCTGATGATGAGCACCAGCGTGCCCTACACCGCCGTGATGGTGCCCGAAGCCGCCATTGGTACCGATCAGACGAAGAAGTTTGTCTACGTGGTGGGGGCTGACGGACAGCCGCAGTTCCGCGAAGTCAAGCCCGGCGCGCTGCTGGACGGCATGCGCGTGGTGACGGGCGAAAACGTGAAGCCCGGCGACAACGTGATCGTCGACGGGCTGCAGCGCGTGATTCCCGGCATGCCGGTGGCGCCGCAGGTGCTGAAGGTCAACGAGCAGGGCATGCCGATCTTCCCGCCGCCGCAGGCGCAAGGGCAACCCGGCGCGCCGCCGGCCGGCGCAGAGAACAAACCCGGTGAAAAGAAGCCTGACGACAAGAAGGCCGAAGAAAAAAAGACTGATGTCGATCTGCTTTCTTCATCGCACGCAGCTGCCTGATCGCCGGAGCCCACCATGGATATCTCCCGCTTCTTCATTGACCGGCCGCGCTTTGCCGGCGTGCTGTCTATCTTCATTTTTCTGATCGGTGTGCTCGCGATTTTCAGGTTGCCGATTTCCGAGTACCCCGAGGTGGCGCCGCCGCAGATTGTGGTGCGGGCGCAGTTCCCCGGCGCCAACCCGCGCGTGATCTCCGAGACGGTGGCCACGCCGATGGAAGAACAGATCAACGGCGTCGAAAACATGCTGTATTTCGACTCGCAGGCCAGCGCCGACGGCAGCCTGACGCTCACGGTCACCTTCAAGATCGGCACGAATCCCGAGGCGGCTGAAACCGCAGTGCAAAACCGTATCAACCGCGCGCTGCCGCGCCTGCCAGAGATCGTGCGACAGATCGGCGTGACGACGGAAAAATCCAGCCCCAACCTGACGATGGTGGTGCACCTGGTGAGCCCCGACAACAGCCGCGACGCGCTGTATCTGCGCAACTACGGTCAGCTCAATGTGCGCGACGAACTGCTGCGCATCCCGGGCACGGGCTCGGTCATCATGTTCGGCGCGGGTGACTACGCCATGCGCATCTGGCTCGACCCGTCGAAACTGTCGGCCCGCAGCATCACCACCGGCGAGGTGGTTGCCGCCATCCGCGAACAAAACGCACAGGTGGCGGCCGGCACTGTGGGCGCGTCGCCATCACCCAAAGACACCGCCTTCCAGTTGGCCGTCAATACGCAGGGCCGCTTGAGCACCGAAGAGCAGTTCGCCGACATCATCGTGCGCGCCGAGCCATCGACGGGCGGCATGATTCGCGTGCGTGATCTTGGCCGCGTCGAACTGGCGGCCAGCACCTATTCACTGCGCAGCCTGCTGAACAACAAAGAGGCCGCGGCGATTGCCATCTTCCAGGCGCCGGGCTCGAATGCGCTGGCGCTGTCGAACGACGTTCGTCAAACCATGGAGCGGCTCAAGCCCAGCTTTCCGGCGGGCATGGGCTACAGCATCGTCTACGACCCAACGCGCTTTGTGCAGACGTCGATTGAAAAGGTGGTGGTGACGCTGTTTGAAGCGGTGCTGCTGGTGGTGCTGGTGGTCATCATCTTTTTGCAGACCTGGCGTGCGTCCCTCATTCCCCTGCTGGCGGTTCCGGTGTCGATTGTCGGCACCTTTGCCGTGCTGCTGCTGCTGGGTTATTCCATCAACACGCTGACGCTGTTCGGCCTGGTGCTGGCCATTGGTATCGTGGTGGACGATGCCATCGTGGTGGTGGAGAACGTCGAGCGCAACATCGAGAGCGGGCTCAATCCGCATGACGCCACCGTCAAGGCCATGCGTGAGGTGTCGGGGCCGATCATCGCGATTGCGCTGACGCTGTGCGCGGTGTTCGTGCCGCTGGCCTTTGTGCCGGGCCTGTCGGGCCAGTTCTACAAGCAGTTTGCGGTCACCATTGCCATCAGTACGGTGATCTCGGCCTTCAATTCACTGACGCTGAGCCCGGCGCTGAGTGCGATTTTGCTGCGTAGCCACGACGCACCGAAGGACCGGCTGACGCGCATCATGGACCGCATCTTCGGCGGCTTTTTCCGCTGGTTCAATGGCTTTTTTCACCGCTCCAGCGACCGCTATAGCCGCGGCGTGACCAGCATCGTGCACCGGAAGTCACTGGCGATGGTGGTCTATGCGGTGCTGCTCGGCCTGACGGTATTGATATTCACGCGCGTGCCTTCAGGCTTTGTGCCGGCGCCTGACAAACAGTATCTGATCGGCATTGCGCAACTGCCGGCTGGCGCCACGCTGGACCGCACCGAAGCGGTGATTCGCGAAATGAGCGACATCGCGCTGAAGGTGCCGGGTATCGTGGATTCGGTGGCGTTTCCGGGTCTGTCGATCGCCGGATTTTCGGCGGCGCCCAATGAAGGCATCGTGTTCTTCGGTCTCAGCCCCTTTGAAGAGCGCACCACGCCAGAGCTGAGCAAAAACGGCATCCTCGGGCAGGTCAATGGCGCCATCCAGCAGATCAAGGGCGCGCGCATGTTCGTCGTTCCGCCGCCTGGCGTCGATGGCCTGGGCAACGCGGGCGGCTTCAAGCTGCAGCTGCAGGACCGCAGCGGCGCCGGCGAGCAAGCGCTGTACGGCGCGGCCTGGGGCACGCTGGGCCAGATCTACGGCAACCCGAAGTCATCCATTGGCACGCCGTTTTCAACCTACGACATCAATGTGCCGCAGCTCTACGCCAATGTGGATCGCACGCGCGCCAAGCAGATGGGCGTGAACCTGTCGGACATCTACGACACGATGCAGGTCAACCTCGGCTCGCTCTACGTCAACGACTTCACGAAGTTCGGAAAGACCTACCAGGTCGTGGTGCAGGCGGACGCGCCCTTCCGCGCCGACGCGCAAGCCATCACTGCGCTGAAGACGCGCAACGCTGCCGGCGAAATGGTGCCGCTGGGTGCGCTGATGACGGTCGAGCCCACGTTCGGCCCGACGCGCGTGACGCGCTACAACGGCTATCCGTCGGCCGACATCAACGGTTCGGCCAACCCGGGTTTCTCGTCGGGCCAGGCAGAAGCGGAGATCGAGCAGTTGCTGCAGAAACTGCCGCGCGGCATTTCCTACCAGTGGACCGAGCTTTCCTATCAGGACCGGCTGACGCGCGACTTCACGGTGCCAGGCACGCAGATCAAGGTGCCGATTCTCGCGGCCGTACTGGCGATTTCGGTGCTGCTGGTGATCTTGGTACTGGCCGCGCAGTATGAAAGCTGGAGCCTTCCGATGGTGATCGTGATGATCGTGCCGATGGGTATTTTGTCGGCGCTGTTCGGGGTGTGGCTGTCGAGCTTCCCGCCGTTTGCGCAGCCCGGAGATTTGAATATCTTCACGCAGGTGGCGCTGGTGGTGCTGGTGGGGCTGGCGTGCAAGAACGCCATTTTGATTGTCGAGTTTGCCAAGGAGCTTGAAGAGCAAGGCGAAAGGCTGATCGACGCGGTGATTCACGCCTGCCGGATGCGGTTACGACCGATCCTGATGACCTCGATTGCGTTTTGCGCTGGTGTGATTCCGCTGATTGCCGGTAGCGGTGCGGGCAGCGAGATGCGGCACGCCATGGGTATTGCGGTGTTTTCGGGCATGCTGGGCGTGACGTTTTTCGGTATCTTTTTAACGCCGGTTTTTTATGTGTTGCTGCGCAGCCGCCGTGACAAACGCCTGACCAGAGCGCACATGACCAGCGAAGGCGGCGGCGGTGCGCAGCCAGCGCATGCACCAAGCCAGAAAATCAAGGGAGATGGTGATGTTTGACAGGCAAGTGACTTCCAGATTCGTTTTGACGCTGCTGGCTACAGCGCTGGCCGGCTGTGCGGTCGGCCCTGACTACAAGCGCCCGGTTGCCCAGCTCGACGCCCAATTCATCAACGCAGGCGCCGCAGCGACCAACTCGCAAGCACCGGCCGAGGGCATTGCCACCTTCTGGCGCGGCTTCAATGACGCCCGCCTGAACGCCTTGATCGACCGTGCGCTGGCCGCCAACGGTGATATTCGCATCGCGCAGGCACGCCTACAGGAAGCGCGCGCCAACCTGGGTGAGGCCGACGCCGCCGGGCTGCCGGGGGTAGGTATCGAAGCGGGTGTGACGCGCTCGGTCCGCCCCATCACGCAGCAACCCAATACATCGCGCAGCCAGCGCACCGGCACCAGCTACGACGCCAGCTTCATTGCCAACTGGGAGCTGGACCTGTTCGGCCGCTTGCGTCGCGGCAAGGAAGCAGCGGCGGCGTTTGTCGACGCCAGCGAGGCCGGACTGCAGGGCGCGCACACCGCGATTGCCGCCGAGGTGGCGCGCAATTATTTGAGCCTGCGCGGGCTGCAGCAACGCCAGTCAGTGACCGAAGCCGGGCTGGTGAACCAACGCGAAGCACTGCGCATCGTCAACGCGCGGCTTGACGCGGGACGCGGCACGCAGCTCGACCTGGCGCGTGCCCGTACGCTGGTGGCCAGCACCGAAGCTTCGTTGCCGGCGCTGCAAGGCGCTGTCGAGCGCACGGTGTTCCGGCTGGCCACGCTGACAGCGCAGTCGCCTCGGGCGCTGCTGACCGAGTTGTCAGTGCCCGCCGCATTGCCTTCGCTGCCAGTGACTGATCTGGCCGCCCTGCCCCTGGGCACCACCGAGCAGTGGCTGCAACGCAGGCCCGACATCGCCGCGGCCGAGCGCCAGCTGGCGGCCGCCACGGCAACCATTGGTGTGGCCAAGGCCGAGATGTTTCCACGCATTTCGTTGTCAGGTCTGTTGGGCTTGAATGCGGCCACCTTCAGCAATCTGGGCAAGAGCGAATCGGGCATCTATTCGCTAGGTGTAGGGCTGGCCTGGACGCCCCTTGATTTCGGCGCCATCCGCTCCCGGATTGCGGCCAGCGAGGCCAGAGCGCAAAACAGCCTTGCCAGCTACGAGCAGACGATAGCCACCGCGCTGGAAGAAACCGAGGGCGCGTTCAGCGGCTACACGCGCAGCGCACAGCGCGCCGAGCGCCTGCAGCAGGCAGCCACGAATGCCGAAGAAGCGTCGCAGCTGGCACGCGTGCGATTCGATGCCGGCGTGACTGATTTTCTGGTGGTGCTGGATGCAGAACGCGAAGTGCTGACCAACCGCGACCAGCTGTTGCAGGCGCAAAGCGACACGGCCACCGCGCTGGTCGCCGTGTACCGCGCGCTGGGCGGTGGCTGGAACGCGCCGGTTGCGGTGACGGCGAAGGCTGGCACGCCCTGAAAAATGATGGCCAACCCGTTTTTAAGTATCAAATCGCCTGATTGGATACCTGCCTCAGATCAACACGCCGTCATCCCTGCGAAGGCGGGGATCCCGCTGTTCCCTGGTGTCCACAGCGGTGAATTGGATTCCCGCCTTCGCGCGGATGACGGTTTTTTGCACTCTGAGACAAGTGTCTAATCAGGTAAAATCGCCTTCCAGCCCAGGTAATACCTGCGCTGCCAGCTACTAAATCTATAGCGACCTGCGCGAATAAGAGCCGCTGAGCAGACCCGTCACACGGGTTTGGTTCTGGATGTTTTCAATGTCTCGCGCGCCCAGTCCAGCGCTTGTTGCCTTTCCCAGAATTCACGCATGGTGCTGAGGTAAAGCCAGGCTTCGTATTTACCGCCTAGCAGCACACCGGGGCCGCCATCGGGCTTCACAGGTTTTGGCGCTTTCTCGAGCAGCATTTTTACCGCCGCCGGGTAAACTTTTTGGGCCAGTTTGAGCAGCCTGCCCGCCTCAGCATGTTGGCCCAGCGCAAACGTTGCCAGCACGGCGTTCAGGGCCAACGTCGGCATGTCATCGGGATAGCGCGCGCTCAAGGCAAGCACGTCGTCCCAGCGCCCAAACCGCACATAGGCACGCGACAAGCCGTCGCGAAAGCCGTGGTTGTCGTGGGGGTTAAGTTCAAAAACCAGCCAATGGGCCAGCTCCATGAAGCGTTGCCAGTTGCCGGTTTCGGCACAGACAAACGCCAGGTGGGCCACGGGCCGGAGGGCGGTGCGGTGGCTCATCACGCCCCAGGGGCACTGCACTGCCCCGCCTGCGCCGGATTTGCCAGCGGGTTCTCTGGATTCGAGCGTGATGCGCAGCTGCTCGGCAGCCCGCTCTGCCAGCGGCACCAGCAGGCGTTGTTGCACGCCCGCCAGGTGAACCGTGTCGGCGGCCATGACCAGATCGTCCAGCACATCAAAGCTGCACCACAGCGTTGGGTGTTTTTCGAGCAGCTCCAGCCACTCGATCGCGTTGTCCCAGACCTCATCCGCGCCGTTTTGCACCGTCGTCAGGCTGGGCTTGGCCTGCTCGAAGACTTCACTCCAGCGCTGCTCCAGCCGCGCCAACCCGGCGTCAGGCACAAAATCAGACGCCAGCAGCTGCGTGCCATGCGGTTCGTTGTCTTTCGGGAACACGTCAAAACTGTGATGCACGGCCGGCGGCGGTGCAGCCATAAAAAGCGTGTGCAGACGCTGCAGATCGGCATTGGCCGAGGCAGCCACGTTCATCATGCCGCCATGGGGGTCGCTGGCCATTTTGCGCAGCATAGCTATGGCATCGTTCAATTGCGGATCGCGCTGTCTGCCTAAAAAGTCGGCCCACCACTGCGCGCGCGTTTGCGCCTCAAGCGTACGGCCCTCGCTCAAAAGCGTGGTCACTTCAAGAAAGCTCAGCGCCGGATCGTTTGGATTGAGCTCGCTCGCCTCCTTGAAGCACAGCCATGCGGCCTCATAGAACCCACGGTCAGCCAGCATGGTGGTGCGCCGCTGCAAGGCATCGCTTTTCAGGGGCCGGTCACCGCGCATCAGCAGCTCGCCAAGCAGACGATCGCGCTTGCCAGGCTTCCCTAATGCGAGCCAGCTGTCCATCAGCGTGCTGAA
>JANNKV010000188.1:0-19519 GCA_031396485.1 Polaromonas sp.
GCGCAGCGGGCGCCGCCGCACCTCGCGCGGACGGCTTCGGTTCAATGGCGGCACGGGACGGCATGGGACAATTGTGCCTTCATGAAGACCCATTTCAGCCTCAGCGATTTTGACTTTCAACTCCCCGACGACCTCGTGGCCCAGCACCCCGCCGCCGAGCGCAGCGCCTCACGCTTGCTCGACGGCCGCGGCCCGGCCGCGATGGACCGCCGCTTCACCGATCTGCCTGAGCTGCTGCTGCCCGGCGACCTGCTGGTGTTCAATGACACCAAAGTCGTCAAGGCGCGGCTCTTCGGCCAGAAGGCCAGCGGCGGGCGGCTGGAACTTCTGATTGAGCGCGTGCTGTCGGTCACTGGCGATTCGGCGAATGAAGTCGCCGCCCACCTGAAGGTCAGTAAAAAACCGCTGCTTGGCGCCGTCATGCAGATGGGCGGCGGCTTCACCGCCACGCTGCTCGGCCGCTGGCCGAATACTGACGGGCCACTGTATCGTTTTCGACTCAGCGACGACCCGTATGCACTGATGGCGCAGCACGGCCATGTACCGCTGCCGCCTTACATCACGCACAGCGATTCGGCTGACGATGAACAGCGTTACCAGACCGTGTTCGCGAAGAATCCAGGCGCGGTGGCGGCGCCCACCGCCGCGCTGCATTTCGACGACACGGTACTGGCCGCGCTGGCTGCGCGTGGCGTTGAGCGTGCCGAAGTGACGCTACACGTCGGCGCCGGAACGTTTCAACCGGTGAAGACCGACAACATTCTGGACCACACCATGCACTTCGAACGCTTTGAAGTGCCGCAAACCACGCGCGACGCGGTGGCTGCCTGCAAGGCGCGCGGCGGGCGCGTCGTGGCGGTGGGCACCACCACCGTGCGCGCGCTGGAGTCGGCCGCCAAATTCGGACCCGACTGCGACGACACCAATATCTTCATCACGCCCGGCTTTGAATTTGCCGTGGTGGACTTGCTGCTGACCAACTTTCATTTGCCCAAAAGCACCTTGATGATGCTGGTCAGCGCCTTTGCCGGTTATGAACACATCATGGCGCTGTACCAGCACGCCATTGCGCAGCGCTACCGGTTTTTCAGCTACGGTGATTCAATGCTGCTGCAAAGAAAGCCATCCGATTAGGCGATCAGGTCGACCTGCGACAATTACCCGATGCTCGAATTTGAAGTTTTGAAGACCGACCAGCCGGCCGGAAGCGGTGACAGCGCCTTCCCCGGAACCCACGCCCGCCGCGGCCAGTTGACCCTCAATCACGGCGTGGTGCAAACGCCGATCTTCATGCCCGTCGGCACCTATGGCACCGTCAAGGGCGTGATGCCGCAATCCCTTCACGACATGGGTGCGCAAATCATTCTGGGCAACACCTTTCACTTGTGGATGCGGCCCGGGCTGGATGTGATGGCGCAGTTTGGCGGCCTGCACAAGTTTGAAAGCTGGCACAAACCCATCCTGACCGACAGCGGCGGTTTTCAGGTCTGGTCACTGGGTGAGATGCGCAAGATTTCGGAAGAAGGCGTGAAGTTCGCCTCACCCGTCAATGGCGACAAGCTGTTTCTGACGCCCGAGATCTCGATGCAGATCCAGACCATCCTGAACAGCGACATCGCCATGCAGTTCGACGAGTGCACGCCTTACGACACCAAAGGCCACATCACGACCGAAGCCGAGGCGCGCACGTCGATGGAACTCAGCCTGCGCTGGGCGAAACGCTGCGAAACCGAGTTCGAAATACTGGAAAATCCGAACGCGCTGTTTGGCATCGTGCAGGGCGGCATGTTTGAAAACCTGCGCCAGGAATCGCTGGCTGCGCTGGTGGAACTCGACTTCCCCGGCTACGCCATCGGTGGCGTCAGCGTGGGCGAACCGAAGGAAGAAATGCAGCGCATCATGGCGCACACGCCGCACCGCCTGCCGGCGCACAAGCCGCGCTACCTGATGGGCGTAGGCACCCCTGAAGACCTGGTCGAAGGCGTGGGCGCGGGCGTGGACATGTTCGACTGCGTGATGCCGACGCGCAATGCGCGCAACGGCCACATGTTCACGCGCTTCGGTGACTTGAAGATTCGCAACGCGCGCTACAAAACGGAAGACGCGCCCGTCGACAGCACCTGCAGCTGCTACACCTGCAAGGGCCGGACGATGCCCGACGGTACTACGTCGGGCGGCTTCTCCAGAGCCTACATGCACCACCTGGATCGCTGCGGCGAAATGCTGGGGCCGATGCTGTCGAGCATTCACAATTTGCACTATTACCTGAACCTGATGCAGGAAGTGCGGGACGCGCTCGACGCCGGCCGCTTTGGAGCATTCGTGGCGCAGTTTCACGCTGACCGGGCGCGAGGGGTCTAGCGCATGAACATCGATGTGCAACGCTGGATAGACCGCTGGGCCGGCATTCCGCTGTGCGCGGTCGTC
This sequence comes from Polaromonas sp., assembly GCA_031396485.1. Taxonomy (GTDB): domain Bacteria; phylum Pseudomonadota; class Gammaproteobacteria; order Burkholderiales; family Burkholderiaceae_C; genus Polaromonas. The sequence goes on from JANNKV010000188.1 coordinate 2,428, forward strand.
TCGGCATTCGATGCCATCCGGAATCGCATCCGGCCAGCGCCCACCGACGACACTGCGCCGCGCGCGATCGTCGTGATTTTGCTGTCGGAGATGGGCAGCCTGGTGCTGGCGCACGAGATGTTCACGCGCCTGAAAACGCGTTACCCAAACGCAGAATTGCATGCGCTGCTGTTCGGCAAGAACCGCGAGATTCTTGATTTGATGCAGGTGATTGCGCCCGCCAACGTGCACACCGTAGATGACAAATCGCTGGTGGGCTTGCTGCGCAGCCTGTGGAAGGCGCTGACCGATCTGCGCCGCGCGAATGTCGATGTGGCGATCGACTGCGAACTGTTTTCACGCATCAGCAGCCTGCTGTCGTTTGCCAGCGGCGCTTCGGTGCGCGTTGGCTTTCACCGACACACACAAGAGGGCTTGTACCGCGGTTCTCACATCAACCGGCCCGTGCCCTACAACCCGTACCAGCACATCAGCGCACAGTTTTTAACATTGGCGCGCGCGATTGATTCGGCGACGGTGCCCAGATCAAAACTGCCGGTGATGGTGCAAACCAAACCACCGCCGCATGTGCAACTCGATGCAGCGCTCATCACCAGCATCGAAGCGCGACTGGCCACAGACTTTCCGGCGATTGCGGGCAAGCCGCTGGTGCTGGTCTATCCGGGCGGCGGCATTTTGCCGATTCGCGCCTGGCCGCTGGCGTCTTACACGGCGCTCTGCAACGGTTTGGTGACCGATGGCTGCGCGGTGGCGGTGATCGGCTTGAAAGACGATCAGGCACTGGCGCGCGAACTGGTGGCCAGCGTCCAGGCAGCAGATTCAACCAGCCCGGTCATTGACTTGACAGGGTACACGCGCTCGGTTGCTGAACTGCTGGCGCTATTTCACAAGGCGAATCTGCTGGTCACCAACGACGGCGGGCCGGGCCAGTTCGCGGCATTGACACCGATCTGGACGGTGATGCTGTTCGGCCCCGAAACCCCCAGCCTGTATGCGCCGTTGACACCGCACTGCTATTCGTTTTACAGCCAGTGGCCATGCTCGCCCTGCCTGACAGCCTACAACCACCGTTCGTCGTTTTGCGATGGCGACAACCAGTGCCTGAAGGTGATTGCGCCCGAGACCGTACTGGCCAAGGCACGCGAATGCCTGGCGAGCCCCTGATGAGCCGGCTTCGCTCTTTCGCCGAAGCGGTGGTGGCCCGGTTGCCGCCCCGGCTGCAGCCGATGGCGCGCTGGCGTTTTATCAAGTTCGGCCTGGTGGGTGCCAGCGGCACCGTCATCAATGTCGCCGTGCTCTATGTGTCGCAGGAATTCCTTTTGCTCGGCATTGAGGACTTTCGCACCCGGCTCAACTTTTCAATCGCGACGGCCATTACCCTGGCCACGATCAATAATTTTTACTGGAACCGCCGCCTGACCTGGCGCGACCGGCGCCACCAGATGCACCGGTCTGCATTGATCCTTTTTTCGCGCTACGTCATGGCGGCCGGCGTGGCGATCGTCGTGCAGTCGCTGCTGACCAAATGGCTGTCGCTGCACACGCATTACATCGTGGCCAACCTGGTGGCGATTGTGCTGGCCAGCGTGTGCAGTTTTATCGCCAACGACCGCATGACGTTTCGCCGCCGCCATGTCAAAGTCCAGCCGCCGGCCGACGCGCCTGAAAAGCCATGACCCGCCGCTTTCCCACGCACCACCTGTGGCTGGTACTTGCTGCTGTCGTGGCGCTCGGCTATCTGTTCGGCCTGGGCGGCGACCACATTCCGCGCAATGGCGACGAGCTGGTCTACGCGCACATCGCGCGCCTGACGGCCGCCAGCGGCCACTGGCTGCCGCTGGTCAGCTCGTTTGATTTCATGCGCAACACCAAACCGCCGGTTCTTTTCTGGCAGGCCATGGTAGCCGGTGGCTGGGGCGACCACTGGACGCTGCTGCGGCTGCGCCTGCCCAGCGTTGCCTACACCTGGGGCATCGCACTGATGGTCGGGTTGCTGACCTGGAAAATTGTGCGCGACAAGGTCGTGGTGACAACCACGGGTGTATCGACCATGACAGCCGAAGAATCCCGTCACCGCGCGATCTCTGCGGGCGCCATTGCCGCCATTGTTTACCTGTCATTTTTCACCAGCTACCGCTACGGCCGCCCGTACATGACGAGTGCGCCCGAAACTTTCTGGCTCTTCGGCATCTTCTTCGCACTGGCCTGGTCGCCCACAAAACTACTGGCATCGCGCTGGAAATTTCCGCTGCTGGCCGGGCTGGCGCTGGGCTTGGGCAGCCTCTACAAATCTTTCGCGATGGTGGTGCCCGTGGGTTTCGCGCTGGCGCTGTGCTATCAAAGCGTCGGTGCCAGAAAACCGCTGTGGAATCCGGTCAGGCGCGGCATCTTCACCGACGGCGTGAAGGTCCTCGCCATCTGCACGCTGGGCCTTAGCCTGTTCGGCCTGTGGTTTGCACTCGACCCGCAGCCGGGCGAAGTGTGGCGCGAGTTTGTCGTCGGTGAAAACGCCGGCAAGTTCAAGTCGTCGCCGGGTTACCTGAAGGTCGCATTCAGCAGCAACGGCTTCATCACCATCCTGACCGGCTACTTCTCGAATGCGCTTTTCCTGCTGCCGGTGTCCATCGGCTGCATGGTGGCGGCCTGGAAGGCGTATCGCAAGAAGAAACCTATCAGCGACGCTGAAAAAATCATGTGGCTGTGGATGCTGGGCCTGGCTTTTGTTTTTCTTTTTCCCAATCAGCGCTCGACGCGCTACCTGATTCCCGCCATGCCGGCGCTGGCAGTGTTGATGGCACTGTACTGGGGCCGCACCGGTCGCATCTGGTTCGGCTTGTCGCTGCTGCTGTGCGCAGTGGGCGTACTGGCGATGGGCTGGATCGCTTACGGCGCTGTTCGTGCCACACAGGACGCCAGCCTCTATTCGCCGGCTTACTGGCTCTTTCTTGTTGCGGTGATCGTCGCTTGCGTCGCTGGCATGCTCAAACAGGGATGGACGCGACCCATTACGGCACTGGCGAGTTTTTCAGTGTTGTTCGCACTGGCCTGGGCGACGGAGCCGTTCAATGGCGACCTGGCGCGCTTCAAACCCGAAACGACGGCGCTGCTGCAGGGCCAGACGGTGGCTGTGCCCAGCAACTTCAACGGCCATTTCGAACGCTACGAGTTCATCATCACCGGTGCGAAGGTCGTGCCCTACTTCGCCGAGCAGCCGGTCGACTACGCGAACGTGGACGAGCTGCTTAAAACCTATCGCTACGCCCTCGTGCAGCGGCGCGTTGGGCAAGCGCCCTGCACGCAGTGCCGCATCATCGACCAGCACTGGGACCTGCGCTCCCGGCAGGACGAAAAAGACGGCATGACGGCCGCCTTCAAAACACCTGAAACCTATTTTTACGCGCAGGAATATCTGGTGGAGCGGCTTGTTCCCTGAGCGCTTGCTATAAAGGCGTTTTACAGAGGGCCTTGTCATGCAATACCGCCGCCTGGGAAACAGCAATCTAAAAGTCTCGACGCTCTGCGTTGGCACCATGATGTTCGGCAAGCAGACGCCGTTTGACGAGGCGGCGCGTATCGTCGCCTCGGCGCGTGACCACGGCATCAACTTCATCGACACCGCCGACGTGTACAACAAGGGCGAGTCCGAGAAAGACCTCGGCAAGCTACTGACAGGCCAGCGGCGGCACTGGGTGCTGGCCAGCAAGCTGGGCAACCCGGTGAGCGACGCGGTCAATGAGAGCAATTACTCGCGGCGCTGGCTGATTCAGCAGACCGATGCGATTCTGGGCCGACTGCAAACCGACTACCTCGACATTCTTTACCTGCACCGCGACTACGAAGGCGAGAACCTGGAAGAAGCGGTGCGTGCGCTGGGTGACCTGATTCGCGCCGGCAAGATTCGCAGCTTTGGTCTGTCAAATTTCCGCAGCTGGCGCATTGCGGAAATGGTTCACCTCTGCAGGCTTCTGAATGTGCCGCAACCGGTGGTCTGCCAGCCGTATTACAACCTGCTCAATCGCATGCCTGAGGTGGAAATTTTGCCGGCCTGCCGTCACTACGGCATCGGTGTGGTGCCCTACAGCCCGCTGGCGCGCGGTGTGCTGACGGGCAAATACCCGCCAGGTCAACCACCGGCCGAGGGGACGCGCGCGGGCAGCGGCGACAAACGCATTCTGGAAACCGAGTTTCGCGAAGAGTCGCTCGTCATCGCGCAAACAATCAAGGCCCGCTGCGAAGCCAAAGGCATCGTTCCCGGCCAGTTCGCCGCCGCCTGGGTGCTGGCCAATCCGATCGTCAGTTCGGTCATCGTCGGACCACGCACGTTGACGCATCTGGAAGACGTTTATGGTGCGCTGGACCTGACGCTCGACAAGGACGATGAAGTCTTCATCGACAGCCTCGTGGTGCCGGGCCATGCGTCCAGCCCAGGCTACAACGACCCGGCTTATCCGTTCTTCGGGCGGCCGGTGTGAACGGTTGACTTGCTATTACTTTAATAGCTGCTTACGCATATATTTTCAAGGCTACAGGCCTTTTTTTCTTGTAAATCCATCGAATACGACCTCCAGGCGTACGCCACGCATCACGCTGGTACGCCGTCCTGCACCGCACCGGCGGATGTCGATACAGCGGCGTGCCCGGTAGCACCACACGCGTGACAAAACCTGGCGTACGCGCTTTTGCGTGTGGTGCATTGGTGGCAGTGGTCAAACAAACCAATGCCACAGTGCGGACAAAAATCGATCTCGGTGTTTTTCAGATCGACCGCGCGCTCGCAGCCGGGACAAACGCCTTTTGACAGACGCGTCAGCGCGGTGTCGTAGCTGAGTTCCTCACGACGTTGCGCGTTCGGCAGCTGCTCCGCGAGTTTCTGCTTTTCGAGATAGCGATTCAATGACAGGATCGCCTGCCGGCCGACGAGTACCGTCACCACAATACCGACGATGTAACGCACATAACCGCCGTAGCTGGGCAGGTAGGGCACGAGTTCCACAAAAAACGCGAAGCCTGCAAAGATGATGAAGCCCCACACGAAGGGCCAATACGTGGTCTTGCGCTTTTTGGCGAACAGCCAGCCGGCAACCACCAGCAGCGGCAAGGTCAAAGCCAGGCGGTACAGAAAAACACGCAACTCCACACGCCGGTACTCGGCATTGAGTTGTTGCTGGGCGGCCTGCTCCAGCTCGCCAAGTTGGCGGCGTTCGCGTTCTGCTGTCTGCCGCGCATCGAGCGCGGCCTGCTGCTGGGCCTCGACGGCCACACCGGCCGCGCGCTCCTTGTCCTTCAGTGTGTCCAGCGCCTGGGTACGTGCTACCAGCTCGGTGTCTTGGCCGGCCAGTTGCGTGGCCTGGCGTGTGGACAGCCAGTTGTTGAAAGTTTCGCGCGCCGCCGCCGAATCTGCCTGCGTTGACCGGCGCTTGAGTTGCGCCTGCTGCAGCGCGGTTTCGGCGTTCTGCCCGGCGAGCTCGGCGTTTTTGATGGCGCTACGCAGGCCGCTGGTTACCGCGGGGTCCATGAAGTCGTCGAGCGACAGCCGCTTTTCTACCTGCGGCAAGTCGCCGACGACCGTGCCGCCCAGCCCGATCAGAAACCCCGCAAACACGATGGCCACCAGCCACAGGCCGCGGTGCATCCATTTTTCTGTCAATCGCAAGCCTTTGGTCATGAACTTACCCCTTCTGTTAAAAAAAATTCCCGGCCTGATCAGAACTACCCGTTCGGGCTGGGCCTGACGAAGCCTCCCCCCGAGTGTGCCCAAGACCCTTCGACAAGCTCGGGGCGAACGGCGGACAAAACCAAGCCGGACGCAAGCTAGCCGGGGACCGACCCATCAAAGCCTGACCACAGTGGGCCGCTTGCCGGCCGGCGCTATTTGAGCACGCTGCAGCCAGCTAAAAACAGAGTCCACCGTGACGGTCTCGATGCGGTCCGAGAAGCGTTTGTCGTTGGGATGGTCGTCAAAGGCGACGTTGGCCGCTGTCATGCGACCGCCCAGCCGCGTGAGCGGGCCAAGTTTGAGCGTCGTCGGCTCGTAGCCCTTGAACTGCAGCCACGCCTGCGCCTGCTCGCGCGTGCGCACCTGCGGCTCCATCGCCAGCGCCAGCGTCTCGATGGCCCATTGATTCGACTGCTGGTAGGCGCGGCCCCAGGCGTAGCTGACGATGCTGTAGGGCTTGTGGTGCAGGCTGATCGACCGTGACGGTTCCTGCAACAAGGTCAGCAAACGCGCTTGCACCTCGGGCGTGGGCGCAACCCACGCGGCTTCGAAGCGCCACAGGTCATCGAGAAAAAACTCGCCTAGCCCTTGCCGGTAAAGCGCCGCGTCGGCGGTGCCGCATTCATTGAGTTTGTGCAGCACTCGCCACGTCATGCCGCCCTGTCCGTCGGGCTGCTGCCAGGCCAGTCCCAGATGCGAATAACGCACGCCGTATTTGCCCAGGTCTTGCCCGGCGCGCGCCAGCACCACCACCCTGTCGCCGCTGGCGTTCAGCGCCTCCAGCGTTCTGGCGGCCAGCGTCAAGCCGCGCTCGATGGTTTGCGCTGAAGGTTTTTTCGCATCGCACGAGCGCCCCGCATAAGCGGCGGGCGCCAGCAGCAGGCTGGCCGTCATCAGCAAGCACGCGAGCCAGGGTGTCTGAGGTTTCATGAAGGTGCTCCGTCTTGTCAGCGTTCAATCAATACGTCAGCCGCTCGTTATGCAGCAAGGCGCGACCCAGCGCATTCGGAATGAAGGCGATGGCTTCGCCCCCCGCCGACAAAATCACACCCGCACTGACCACCGTGACCATCACCGAGGCCCCCGTCACCAGGGAAGCCGCCGCAATGCCCTTGCCGAGCACCTCGATGCTGGTGCGCGCGCCGTCCGAGGCGCGCTCCAGCACAAACACGGTGCCGCGCGCCGTACTTTCCACCGTTTTCACGATCAGCACCGCGCCAGCGGTAGAGAGCACCACCGGTATCGCCACCACCGCGCCGGCGCTTGCACTGACTGCGGCACTGGCGCCCACCACCACAGAAGCGACAGGCAATGCCGACACCGCACTGAGCGCTGACGCCTCCGACTGCGCTTGAGCGTTCAAGGGCACGGTAGCCCATGAAATCATTGCGCAAGCAGCTATTAAATATGTAGCAATTGAGTTTTTCATGATGTTGTCCTGTTTTGTTCCGTTCCGGTTTTATTCAGCGTCAGCGGTGTTGCGTGCAAGTCTTCCGGCCAGGCGCGCTTCGCTCAAATCAGCCTCATGCCGGTCACGCAAGGTCTTGGCCAGTGTGAAGGTGCAGGTGATCAGATAGAGCCAGCTCACACCCAAAAACGCCTTGTAGGTTTCGTTGACTTCCATGCGCCACAAACCCCAGCCGGTGAGCGACATGGCCAGAAAAAATCCGCTCCACACCACCAGCTTGAACATCGGCGTGTCCTTCACATCCGACTGGGTTTTTTCCTGGTCGCGCACATACTTGGCCAGCACGAAGGCAGCCGACAGGCAGAAGAAATAGCCCATCACCATGAAAGCGCGGTCCAGGTCGCGGCCCGGGAGATACGATAAGCCCACAGCGCACAAAAACACGGCGATCATGAAAGAAGCCCAGACCTGCACTTGCCAGGGTTTGGAGTCACGGTGAATCAGCGTCTGCATAAAAACCTTTGCGGTTGTTGAGGTGCACGGAGTGTGCGCGACCGCGGCCGACAAGAGAGCACATTTCAGTACAAGTGTCGCGTTTTGCAATATTTAGTATCTAAATACGATACTTTGTGGGATGCAACGGCGACGCGGCCCACATACGGACCCGCGAAAAGCGATGCGATGTCCCTCGCGGGGTTTCGCCGAGGGACGATCGAACGGCGGGTCGAGGCGACAGGGCCATTGAATTTGAGGTCAGTTTTGCTACTATTTGGCGTCAGTATCTTTCTGACTCAACCTGGAGACTCGTATGAAGTTCATCATTGCCGCCATCGCCCTGGCAACGACCTCACTGGCTTTTGCGAATAGCTGTCCCATGCAAATGAAGGAGATCGACGCCAAGATCTCAACCAACCCCCAGCTGTCAGCGGCCGACATGAGCAAAGTCAAAACGCTGCGGACCGACGGGGAGGCGTTCCACAAAGCAGGCAAGCACGCCGAATCCGAGAAGGCCTTGGGGGAGGCCAAGAAGTTGCTGGGCATGTAGATCCGCTACGGCTTGGCCTGCAAAAAATAGTCCCTGGCAGCCTGCGCGTCAGTTGGTCGCGCGGGCTTTTCTTCTCCTGACTGATCAGCCCCGCGCTATCAGCTCCGCTACCCGCCCTTGCAGAATCTCGGGTTGCACACGGGATGCAGCGAGGGCTGGGCCGGCATTCAGCCCGACGCGGCTCATGAAGCCCCGGCGGAAAGGCTTGACCATCGCCGTGCCCTTCTCCACCCGGCTGAAAAACGAACCCCACAAGTTCGTCAGCGCCATCGGAATCACCGGCACGGTCAACCCGTCGCGTTCGGCATTCTCCAGAATTTTCATGATGCCGCCCTTGAAGGTTTGCAGCGTGCCGTCCTTGGTAATGCCCCCTTCGGGGAAGATGGCTAGCAGGTCACCGTCCCGCAAGACTTTGGCGGCGGCTTCGAACGCGGCTTCGTAGGCGGCCGGGTCTTCAGCTCTGGGTGCAATCGGAATGGCCTTGGCGAGCTTGAACAACCAGCCGAGCACGGGCATTTTGAAAATGCGGTGGTCCATCACGAAGTAGATGGGGCGCGGGCTGGCGGCCATCAGCAGCACCGGGTCGACGAAGCTGACGTGGTTGCAGGTCAGAATCGCCGCGCCCTGCGTGGGGATGTGTTCGTCGCCGGTGATCTTGAAGCGGTAGACGATGCGGGACGCGATGAAGGCGACGAAGCGGAGCAAATACTCCGGCACCAGCATGAAGATGTAGAACGCGACCACCGCGTTGGCCAGGCCGACGAACAAAAAGATTTGCGGAATCGTGTATTCGGCTTTGAGCAGCGTACCTGCGAGGATGGAGCTGACGATCATGAACAGCGCGTTCAGGATGTTGTTGGCCGCGATGATGCGGGCGCGGTGGGTACTCTGGCTGCGCAACTGGATCAGCGCGTACATCGGCACGCTGTAAAGGCCCGCGAACAGGCTGAGCAGCGCCAGGTCCGCCATCACGCGCCAGTGCGCGGGCTGCGCCATGAAGGTGCCCAGGCTCATCACGTTTGACGGCGGCAGCCCGCGTGACGCGAAGTAGAGGTCGATGGCGAACACGCTCATGCCGATGGCGCCCAGCGGCACGAGGCCGATTTCGACATGTCGCTTGCTCAGTGTTTCGCACAGCAGCGAACCGGTCGCGATGCCGATCGAAAAAACAACCAGCAACAAGGAGGCGACCAGTTCGTTGCCGTGCATCACTTCTTTCGCAAAGCTCGGGAACTGGCTTAAAAACACCGCGCCGAAGAACCACATCCAGCTGATGCCGAGCATGGAGCGGAATACCACCAGATTGGTGCTGGCGAGTTTGAGATTGCGCCAGGTTTCCGTGACCGGATTCCAGTTGATCTTCAGGCCTGGGTCCGTCGCCGGCGCGAGTGGAATGAACTGCGCCACCACGCGGCCCAGCAAAGCCAGCAGCACGCAGGCAATCGCCACATAAGTCGGCCCCACACCGGGCACGGCCACGATCAGCCCACCCACGATATTGCCCAGCAGAATCGCGACAAAGGTACCCATCTCGACCATGCCGTTGCCGCCAGTCAGTTCACGCTCGTTCAGCGCCTGCGGCAGATAGGCGAACTTGACCGGGCCAAACAGCGTGGAATGCAGGCCCATCAAGAAGGTGCAGCCCAGAAGAACGGGCACCTGCACATTGACGTTGCCGCTCATGAAGCCCCCCGCCGCAATCAGCATGATCACGATTTCGAGGTTTTTGACGAAGCGGATCACGCGCGTTTTTTCGAACTTGTCGGTCAGTTGCCCGCTGGTGGCCGAAAACAATAAAAACGGCAGGATGAACAGCGCACCGATCACCAGCCCGGCCATCGCGGGTGGCAGCCAGCTGACGCTGAGCTGGTAAATGACCATCACGGTGAAGGCGAACTTGAACAGATTGTCGTTGGCAGCGCCCGAGAACTGCGTCCAGAAAAAAGGTGCGAAGCGGCGCTGCTTCAACAGCGCGAACTGGTTCGGGTGCGCGCCGGCGTGCACTGCCTCACCGTCTGTTTCATGGGCGGCGCCTGATTGCGCTGCTGCTGATGGATTCACACTCATGCCGGTTCCTCGTTGATTGTTTGATGTTTTTGTTTCGATGACTGGTTTCGATGACAGGTTTCGATGACTTATGGCAGTGTTGCACGGCTTGATGCGGTGAGCCTTCCGATGAGGCTGCCTGCGCGACTTTCGTGGACGGCGTGCAACGCCGTGGCGAATTCTGCCTTGCTTTTTCCGTGACTCACCCAGGCAGTCACGACGGGCCACGCCGCAAAGCTGGCCACGATGTGCTTCAGGCTGTGACCGGAGATGAGCCTCGACGTTGCCGCATACACCGCCTCGTCGGTCATTTCAAACAGCTTGGCGAGCGCATAAATGGCGATCACTGCGCCCCACGCCGCGCCCGGTGCGCCGGGCAGCGGCTTGAGGCACGCCAGGCAAAGCACCAGCGCAATGCCGCCAAACTGCACCAGCAGCCATGGCAAGACGTTGTCCGACGCAAACCAGAAGCCGACGCTGAGAGGGCCCAGCACCAGCACGCAGGCAGCCATGCAGATACCGGCCCGCGCACTCACGCGGTCGGCAGCAGCCAGGCCAATCAAACCGGCAAACGCGACCACCATGCCCAGCCGGTCGATGGCAAGCCGCGTATCGATCGGTTGCCAGTGATAAAAAGCCGACGCTGGCGCCGTGAGCACAAGACCGGCGAAGAACAGCGCCGCCAACGCGGTCTGCGCGCTGCCTGAAGCGGATACGGATACCGGCGACGCTGCACCCTGCCAGCGCAGCAACACGCCCAGACCCGCTACACCCCACAGCACAAACGGCAAGTTGCTCAACACGTCGGCGGCGAAAGGAATGCCAGCCCACACACGCACATCGGCAAACGCATGCTGATGTGCGGGCTGGGCCAGCGGCGGCAGCACCAGCGCCAGCGCGGTAAGCGCCAGCACGGCCAGCCACAGCAGCTGTTCGTGGTTCTTGAATTTGAGATACATCGCAAGTCCTTGGATGGGTGGGAGTGCGACCAGTTTCTGCGGGCCAGAGGAAAAGTTGCGCCATTTCTAGCCAAAGCTGAAGCTGCAGGTCTAAAAGTATCAATAATTGATACTTTCATCTACCCTTACCCACAACCATGAGCACCAGCGCCGACCTTGTCACCACATTGAAACGCGAACTCAAAGCCGCGCAAATGACCTACGCCGACCTGGCGCGCGCGCTCGGCATGGCCGAATCGAGCGTCAAGCGCATGCTGGCCAAAGGCGACATGCCGCTGTCGCGCATCGACGCAATTTGCCGCGCGTTGAAGCTCGACTTTGCCGAACTGGCGCGCAGCGTGGCCGACATGCAGCCGCTGCTGGCCGAGCTGACGCAGGCGCAGGAAAAAGCTGTGGTGGCCGACAAGAAGCTGTTGCTGTGCGCGATTTGCGTGTTGTCGCAATGGACGCTTGAGCAGATCAGCAGCAGCTACCGGCTGTCGGAAGCCGAGTGCATCAAGTATTTCGCGCAGCTCGACCGTATCGGCATCATCGAATTGAAACCGTTGAACCGCTACCGCCTCAAACTCGCCAAAACATTCAGCTGGCGGCCGCATGGCCCCGTGATGGATTATTTCCGCGACAACGCGCTGCTCGATTACTTTTCAGGCGGCTTCGAGGGCGACGGCGAAGGCCTGCTGCTGGTTCACGGCTCCATCAGCCGCAGCCTGGCGCCGTCGTTCCTCGAACGCATGCAACGCGTCGCGCAAGACTTTGCGCAGCAGCACCAGGCCGATCAAAAGCTGGCAGCCAAAGACCGCGAAGGCTACACGCTGCTGCTGGCGATGCGGAGCTGGGAGTTTGAGGCGTTCACGAAGCTGCGGCGGTGAGGTGTGGCGTGTGAAGCGCCACACCTCAGTCGCTACTAATTTAATAGCTGGTTGCGCAGGTATTACTTCGGCCTGAGGCGGATTTAGTGGCCTGCGACAGCGGAGCGGGATGCGTGCGCGACCGGCCTACTGCTTGGCGCCTTCGACCAGGCGGCGGCTTAGCGATATCGCATACGGCGCTGCGCGGGCCGCAAGCATCGGATCGGCAGAAGCCTCGACGCCCTTGGGCAGAACCATCGGGTTGTAGTTGACGGTCACGCAGGGACCAGTGGCGTCGGGTGACACGGACTTGATGGTCAGGCGGCCGAGCGAAACCTTCTTCCGATCGTCCGGCAGCGGCGTCACCGCGCTGTCGATCTTGTCGCCCGGCTGCGCCAGCTGCACCATGAAGTCGAAGGCCACCGGGCCCGCTGCCACGCGCTGTCGCAGGTCGTCAAACAAAAACTCGGCGCCTTTGGCCTTGGCCTCTTCGTCGCTCAGGCCCTGTATGCCGCCGACGGGCTCGAACACCCACTTGCCAAACTGCTTCTGCCCGGCCGCGTTGGTGAAGCCAAACGCATGCACGCCCCAGTAGTTGACCTTGGCAAAGCTGGCCGGCACGCTCTGGCTGGCGAAATACTTGCCCTGCAGCAACACCTCCGGGTTGGCGTCGGTAAAGGCCTTGACCTTCTCAGCGTCAACCTTCTTCGTTTCCGGATCTGGCGCCAGAGACGTCAGCCGGCCCAGCAACTGCTGCGGCGTGGCCGCGCCGAACACCGGCGCCGAGATGTTGCCCATCTGCCAGGTCTCGCTGTTGGGCAGGTTGAATTGAAGCGCCATGTTGCGCTGGCTTTTGGCGTTGTCCGGTGCCTTGGGATTACCGCCACCCATTGAAAAGCGGACCTCCACTGGCACCGGCTTGCCGCTGAAGGCTGACGATACCGACAGTGCGCGGCCTTCGGCGTTGCCGACGAATTCACCCACAGCGCAGAGGCCCTTGGCGCCAGAGCGCCTGAAGCCCTCATATTTGCCTCCCGCGATCTCAAAGGCGTTGACCATCTGGTTGGGATCGACCTGGGCCGCTGCGGGCACCGCCAGAGCAGCGGCGGCGCAGGCCACAGCAGACAGGGCAGCGCGTTGGGCAAAAGAAGTGTTTGAGTTCATTTATATCTCCTGTGTGTGCATAACAATAAACTGCGGGAGTCGATCAGACGCCGCGCTCTTTCAACCAGTCGGTTGTCAGTTTCTGCGCGTAGGTAGCCGCAGCTTTGTCGTAGGTCGGCCGGTAGTCGGCGTTGAATCCATGGTTGACATTCGGGAAGATGACGATTTCAGAGCCACTGCCCGACTTGACGAGGCCGGCGCGCATCTGGTCGATGACAGCGGGTTTGACGAAGCCGTCGATGCCGGCATAGAGCCCCAGCACCGGCACCTTCAGCGTGGCAGCGAAGTCGACCGGGTCCTGCGGCTTGATCGGCGACTTCATGCCGTCGAGCAAACCGTAGTACGAAACGGCGGCTTTCAGCTTGGGGTTGTGGCTGGCATAAACCCACGCGGCGCGACCACCCCAGCAGTAGCCAACCAGGCCCAGGCGGGCGGTGTCGCCATTTCCACTGGCGCTCGCGAAAGCGACAGCCGCGTCGAGGTCAGCGTTGACCTGCGCGTCGGGCACCTTCGCCACCACGGTGGACAGGATGGTGCCGATGTCTGTCATCTTCGACACGTCTCCCTGGCGCGCGTACATCTCGGGCGCGATGGCGTAGTAGCCCAGCTTGGCAAAGCGGCGGCACATGTCCTTGATGTGCTCGTGTACACCGAAAATTTCCTGCACCACCAGCAGCACCGGGTACTTGCCGGGTGCTGCCGGCATGGCGCGGTAAGCAGGAATCTTGCCATCGGCCACGGGCACGCTGACTTCGCCCGCCACCAGGCCAGTGCTGTCGGTGGTGATGGATTGCGCCAAAACCGGGTTGGACGCGACCGCGAAGCCGGACGCCAGCGAAGTCATCACAAAGCCTCGGCGCGAGAAGCCGGAGTCAAGCCGTGCGGGCGCAGTGGGGTTCTGGAAGTCGAGTGGCTGGAGGCCGTAATCCATCAGTTTCATCTAAAAATCTCCTGGTAGTAAGGGAAGAAATACGCTTGGAAAACAGTGAAAGTGAGCAGTGGGGCTATGAACCTGAGTCGGAATTTGAAGCGCAACCTTACGTGCCCAATGCGCTGCGCAATGCCTGCAGCGATGCAGTGAGAGCCTTGCGTTCGGACGCCGAGCGCTGTGTGCTGCAAGCGACCTGGTCGTGCACCGCGTGCGCGCGTCGCTTCAAGGCTTGCCCGGCTGGCGTGACAGAGATCAGCACCACGCGGTCGTCTTCATCGCTGCGGCGGCGCGCCAACAGCCCTTGCGCCACCAGCTTGCGAACCAAGGGCACCAGCGTTCCGGCATCCAGCGCCACGGCCTGCGCCAGCGCGCCAGCGGTGAGCTCGCGATGCTGCCACAGCGCCAGCATCACCACGTACTGGGGATAGGTCAGGCCCAGCGGCGCGAGCAGCGGCCGGTAGGTCTTGGTCATGGCCAGCGATGCGGCATAGAGCGCAAAACACAACTGGTTGTCCAGGAACAGGTTGGCGGCGGGCAGCGATTCTGATTTGGACATGAACTTGGGGTTGGGAAGATTCTCGCGATGGATTCTACCCGGAAATCTTTGATCAAAGCTTCTTTTGTCAAATAAAATAAACCGGCTTTACTGGGGAAGACTTGGCGAGGATATCCGGGGCTGAAGCTCAGGGTCAGATACCGTCCTGCAATCAAGCAACGGGCTTGCTGCTGGCGATGCGGACCTGGGAGTTTGAGGCGTTTGCGAAGCTTCGGCGGTGACGGTCGCGCGCGGATCAATAAGATAGACCCAATGAACCCACACATACATACCAGCACCTCTGGCCGACGGGGTTTCAACCTGTCTGGGCGGCTGGCGACTCTGGTCAGCTTTTTGATACTGCTGTCGGTGGCGTTTGCCGCCCAGGCGCAACCTTCCGAAGAAGCGGTGGCCCGGCAGACGCTGGACACGGCGCGCCGCAATGTCGCGGCGATTCAGAAAGCCATCGATACCGCGACCAACGACGGCGAGCTTTCCCGGCTGCGGGCCGGTGCGCAGGCGGCTCGCGCGGAAGGCGATGCCGCGGCCGTGCCACTGGCGGCGGCGCTGGAGAGTGTGCAGGCGCGGCTAGGGCAATTGGGCGCGCTCGCAGCCGGCACCAGGGAATCCCCCGAGGTGGCGGCGCAGCGCGCGCAGCTGGAGAAAAGCCGAACCGAACTCGATGCGCAGATCAAGCTGTCGCGGCTGCTGGCCGTCGAGGTGGAGCAGGCCACGGCCGAGATCGCCAGTCGCCGTCGGCAGCAGTTTCAGGCCCGGCTGGGCGAGCGAACCGCGTCCATTCTGGGGCCCAATTTCTGGGCCGAGGTTCGTCAGGATTTGCCGCAAGACGCGGCGCGGCTGGCCGCGCTGGGGCGTGAGGTCGAGGCGGCCTTGCGTGCAGCACCCGGCTGGCTCTATGCCGCGGTGCTGCTGGGCCTGGGCCTGATCGCCGCCTTGCGCTGGTGGCTGGGTGGTGTGCTGATGCGGCTGACGTCCACGCGCGTGCCGCCCACTCGCCTGCGCCGCTCGCTTCGCGCGCTGACACTGGTGGGTCTGGCCGTGGCGACCGTGGCGCTGGTCACAGCCACGCTCGGCTCGCTGTTTTCCACGCAGGAAGATGCGGCCGGTTTGTTACCGCCACTTGGGGCCATCCTCTTTGGCACGGCGTGTTTCAGTGCCTACATTGCTGGTCTGGGTCATGCGCTGCTGTCGCCCGGACGGCCTTCCTGGCGGCTGTCCACGCTGCCTGATCGCGTCGCCAAAGGCCTGCGCTGGTTTCCGCTTCAGCTGGCGGTGCTGATCGCCTTCGTCGTGATCACCGAGCGAATGGCCTCGCTGCTGAACACCAGCCTGGCCACCACGGTCGCGCTGAACTGCATCACCCAGCTGGCGATCGGCGTGGCGATGACGCTGTCCATCATGCGCGGCGAACGCCTGCGGATCGAGGCCGAGGAAGACACCGAGCACCCCGAACCGATGCGGCGGCCCGCCTGGGTGAGTGTGCTGGTCGGCTCCGCCTGGCTTGTGCTGGCCGGCAGCCTGATCTGCCTGCTGGCGGGCTATGTGTCGTTCGGCAGCTTCGTCATCAAGCAGGTGGTCTGGACGATGATCGTGGTCGCTACCGCCTATTTGCTGGCCGTCTTCGCGGACGACTGTTTCAAGGCCTTGCTGGCGCGGCCGGAAGCGGCACCCGGCAGCGATGCCGATGCGGCGACAGCAGCCGCTGCCGCCGAGGGCGCTCCCCGTTTCGGCGAGCAGGCCGCCGTGCTGCTGTCGGGCCTGACCAAGGTCGTGCTGGCGCTGTTGGCGCTGATCCTGCTGCTGGCGCCTTTCGGCGAAGGCCCGACAGAGCTCTTTACCCGCACCAGCCAGCTCCAGGAAGGCCTGAAGATCGGCGAGGTGAGCATTGCGCCGGCGGCCGTGCTGCAGGCGCTGATGGTGCTCGGGCTGTCGCTGCTGGCGGTCAGGCTGCTCAAGCACTGGCTGGCAGACAGCTACCTGCCCACCACCCGGCTGGACGCCGGCATGCAAACCTCAGCCGCCACGCTGCTGGGCTATCTGGGCTATGTGCTGGCGGTGTCGCTGTCGCTGTCGGCAGTGGGCATCGGGCTCGATCGCATCGCCTGGGTTGCCAGTGCGTTGTCGGTCGGCATCGGTTTTGGCCTGCAGGCGGTGGTCTCCAATTTTGTCTCGGGCCTGATTTTGCTGGCCGAGCGGCCGGTACGCGTCGGTGACTGGGTATCGCTGGGCACGGTGGAAGGCGACATTCGCCGCATCAACATGCGCGCCACCGAGATTCAACTCGGCGACCGCTCCACCGTGATCGTTCCCAACTCGGAATTCATCACCAAAACCGTCCGCAACGTGACCCATGCCAACCCGCTGGGTCTGGTGCAACTCAAGCTGCCCATGCCACTGGCCACGCCGGCCGAAGCGGTGC
>JANNKV010000199.1:0-3987 GCA_031396485.1 Polaromonas sp.
CGAAGCCCTGCGCCACGGCCGCGCACAACTCGTACAGGCGCCGCTCGACCAGGTCTTGTACAGCGGGGTTGAAGGTGCGTACCGTGCCGACCAGCGTGGCCGTGTCCGGAATCACGCTCATCGCGCCCAGGTCGCCCGCCTGCACCGCGCAAATGCTGATGACGGCGCTGTCTATGGCCTTGACATTGCGCGACACGATGCTCTGCACCGCGGTGATGATGTGCGCGGCGGCCAGTACCGGGTCGACGGTGAGGTAGGCATGCGCGCCGTGGCCGCCCTTGCCGGTCACTTCGATCGTGATGCGGTCAGCTGCTGCCATCATGGGCCCGGCGTTCAGGCCGATGGTGCCGGGCTGCATGGCGGGCCAGTTGTGCATGGCGTAGATGGCCTGCACCGGGAAGCGCTCGAACAGGCCGTCGTCGATCATGGCAGACGCGCCACCGCGGCCTTCTTCCGCGGGCTGGAACACCAGCACCGCGTCGCCGGCAAAATTCCGGGTTTCGGCCAGGTAGCGGGCGGCGCCCACCAGCATGGTGGTGTGGCCGTCGTGGCCGCAGCCGTGCATCACGCCGGGCCGGGCCGATTTCCAGCCGAAGGCGTTGTGCTCGGTCATGGTGAGTGCGTCCATGTCGGCCCGCAGGCCCACCATGGGCTGAATCGGGGCGCTACCGTTTGCCTTGCAGGTTTGTTTTCCCTTGATAACCCCGACCACGCCGGTTTTGCCGATGCCTGTGTGCACTTCATCCACACCGCACAACTTGAGCGCCTCGGCCACACGACCCGAGGTGTAGATTTCCTCGAAACCCAACTCGGGGTGGGCATGCAGGTCGCGCCTGAACGCGGTGAGCTCGGGGTGAAACTGCGCGATGTGGGCAAAGGCCCGACCGCTGGCCCGGAGTTGCGGCGAGCGGTCCAGGGCCAGGGAGTGCGTGTTGACCGCGGGTACCGTGGCAGTCATACGGTTGATGAAGCTGGAGTCAAGGGTGGCGGGAGCGCGCATGTGGTTGCATCCGTGATGAGACAGAAATCAAATACTAGGGCGGGTCCGTGAAGCATCGGTAGTGGCGATGTTGAGCTGGTGTAAATTCCGCGAGCTTTCGAATGCAGTCTTCGTGCCAGTTGGGTTGTCCGGCCCGCTGAAGTTTGAACCGTTCGCGCTGGCATGGCCGTTCGCGCTGAGGTATCGAAGCGTTTTCGGTGCGCGAAATAGCCCTTCGATAAGCTTGCGTACCCTGTCCTGAGGTATCGAAGGATCAGGGCGAACGGATCATTAACTCCCTGACTTGTCGAAGGATCAGGGCGGATGGGTACCCAACTGTGCTAATTTGTCTTGAGCTCTCCAAGCTTGTCACGGCTCCCGAGCGGCGTCGCCCTCAAACGGCGTCGCAGCCACCAGGGCCGACGACGACGCAGGAGGGTGCTGTTTTGCCAGCAAAGCCACCGGGCCATACCACGCCTGGGCCTGGCCACGCGTATTGTCGGTATCCGTCATGATGCCAATGCCGACCAGCGCGCCCGGCGCTTCGCCAAAAGCCATTTCAAAGTCAGCCTTGATGTCGCGCTCGTAATCCAGCCAGCGGCCCAGATGCTGCGGCCCTGACTCAAGCACCAGCTTGCGAATTCGATCCGTGCGGTGACCGTGAATGATGCTTCCCGGCGCGCGGTGTGTTCCCCACACATACATGAGGGTGGCGTAAGGCAGTGGCTCACCTGTCAGCGTCAGTGCCAGCTCAGACACCATCGCGTTTTTGGCGGAGAACTTCGAACGGTCACCCTCAAACGCCAGCACCAGACGCACCGGCGAGTCCGAGGTGTCAGGCTGCGTCAGATCGGCGGTCGCAATCATCGCTGGCACTTTCCACGAGAAAGAGACCTTGCCCAGATCAGCGGCCTCGACGCGCAGCGTTTCGCGCAACATGCTCGCGGCGGCGCGGGATTCGCTGCGCACCGCGTGGCGGCCATCGTGCAAGGTAGCGCGGTAGTCGGTTTGTTTTTTACCGGGAAAAGCGCGGTGATGCCATGTCGAGGAACGGTCTTTGGTCTGCATGGCTGACACCCAGGTGACGTCGTGTGAAGCCGCCTGCTCAATCGTGGGCTTCTCCGGGGCAACCGTTGTACAGGCGCTGCCGAGGCACAGGAACACCACTGCAGAACAAACCTTCATCCAGAGGGAGGGCACCGTCATGTCAGATTTCTTAACTGCAAAAGACGTCGTTATGGAAAACATGTGGAATTTTGAAGAGCGAAGACAGATACCAACTACTCATAAAAAAACCCCACCGTGTTGCCACGATGGGGTTTTGATTCTTCTTCAAACTAGCTCACGCTAGCTCAAGATCAGAACAGGTGCTTGACGCCGAGGCCGAAGGTCGAAGCCTTGACTTCGGTAGCGGAGTTCTGCGACTCCACCTTGGTCATCAGGAAACCGGTGTACAGGTTGGTGCGCTTGGACAAGGCGTAGGTGCCGAGCAAGCTCACGCCGGTGCCCTTGTTGTTGTTGTTGGTAGCATCGCTCTTGGCGCGGCTGTAACCAGCAGCAATGGCAGCAGCACCGAACGGAACGCTCACGCCGACGTTGAATTCCTTGTCTTCTGCGGAAGTCGTTGCGCTGGTTTGGCCTTTGGCCTGGTTGTACTGAGCGGTCAGCTTGGCAACGCCAAAGTCGTACGAAGCGCCGACCAAGTTGTACTTGCGGGTAGCGTTGAATGCAGCCGGACCTGCAGCTACGCCGATATTGGCGCCAGCGCCGAACAGGCTGCTGCTACCAACTCCGCCAGCGACTTGCTTTTCACGCTGGTGAGCAAAACCAACCAGCAATGGGCCATTGGCGTACTTGACGTGGATGGCAGCGACGTTCTCAGCGTCAGTCGTTTGGGTCTTGTTTTCACCAAAACCGTAGGTCACAGCGCCGCTGAAACCAGCGAAGTCTGGCGAAATGTACTTGATGGAGTTGCTCGAACGATTTTGATAGTCTTGCAGACCCGTGCCCCAAACGGTGCCGGTGGTGGCAAAGTTGGTGTCATAGATCATGTTGGTAGCGCCGCGCAGGTCGTCATACGCTGGGTACTGACGGCCCAGGCCAACGGTACCGAAGCCGCTTGACAGACCAACCCATGCCTGACGACCAAACAAGCCGCCACCCTGGTTGGAAATGGTAGCGAAAGCGCCGGTATCAGGCTGGAAACCGCCTTCAAGAACGAACAAGGCTTTCATGCCGCCACCGAGGTCTTCAGTGCCGCGCAGGCCCCAACGGGAGTTGTTCTGGCCGCTGCCATTGACAACGTTCTGCTTCAGCTTGGCCGAGATAGCTGGTGAAGGAACTGCGGCGGTTGAGGCCACTTCGCGGGAAGTTTGACCAACAAATGCATCAACCAGGCCGTACAAAGTAACGGAAGATTGTGCGTGAGCAACACCGGCCATTGCGCCGAGTGCTGCCAAAGCGATAAGAGTCTTTTTCATTTAAGGGTATCTCCAAGGTTAAACATAGGGCTCCGGAAGGAGGATCAAACACCTGCTTACGCAGTTTTTTGACTCCCCAGAGACCCGGGCCAACCCCCTTTCGGGAAGTTGCATCTATTGCACCAGAGTGGCCTCTGATTCGCAAAGGAATGCCCAAAAAAGGGCCTAAAAAGTATCGGCTTGTCGCACTTAACCAACAATACGCACCACTACGTTGCCAATAAACAACTACTAAAAGCCCAAAGACTAAAGGTGTTCGGTTGATTTTTTGTCGCAAAAAGTTACAGGTCGACCTATTGCCTCAGACATTAAAAAAACCGCCCGCAGGTTTCCCCGCGAGCGGCTCCAGTGTGAGCCTCAAGTCTGGCTTCAGGCCAGGCTGAATTTAAAACTTGTGCTGAACGCCCAGCGCGAAAGTGTCCGTCTTGATTTCAGCACTGCCGGCACCTTCGTTTTTGGCGAGCAGCAAGCCCGTGTAGAAGAACGTGCGCTTCGAAACATCGTATTTCGCCGCAAGGCCAAAACCGG
>JANNKV010000264.1:0-3336 GCA_031396485.1 Polaromonas sp.
CTTCGCGGCGATGCGCGGCCTGCCACTCTCGATCCCGCGCACGAGCTGGCCCACGCTGGTGGGCGCAGCGCTGGTGTATCTGGTCGTCTGGAACATCGCCAGCACTTTCGCTGCCGTGCTGATTCCGTCTGGTCAGGCGGCGATCCTGGGTTTCACCATGCCGCTCTGGGCGACGTTGATCGCATGGGCGTTTTGGGGCGAGTGTCCCAGTCTGCGACTGGGTCTGGCCGTCGCACTGGGCGGCGTGGGTGTCGGCCTGCTGATGGCGCGCAGCGTAGATGCTTACGCGAACGCACCGCTCGGATTTGCATTGGGCTTGCTGGCAGCAATAGGCTGGGCGTTCGGAACCCTGTTGATCAAGCGACGGCCCATTGATGCGCCTGCAGTGGTTCACACCGGCTGGCAAATGCTGATCGCCGCCGTCCCCATCACCGCAGCCGCACTTTACTTCGGCGACGGCGTTCTCTTCATGCCCTCATGGCCCAGCATCGCCGTCATTGCCTACATCACGCTGATGCCGATGTCCCTCGGCAATGTGGTCTGGTTTTCCATCGTGCGCGTACTGCCCGCCAGCGTTGCCGCGCTCTCGTCGGTGATGGTGCCGGTGGTCGCCATGGTCTGCGGCGCGGTTGTTTATCAGGAGCCGCTGGGCTTGATTCAGCTGATGGCGATGGTCTGCTGTGCGGCGGGCTTGCTGCTGGCGTTGACGAAGCCTGGGCCGACGGTGAAGACTGCAGCTTGAATTGCTTGCTATTATTTTTGTAGCTGCTTGCGCTTGCAACACGTCGGCAAGTGGATGATTGAATGAGTGGACGAGTGGACGAGTGGACGAGTGGCCAAGTGGATGAAGGGGCCGCAGTTGTCATATCAACTGGAATGCGACCCGTATGGCTGCTCTTTCACTTCCCCGCCGTCTTGAGCGCGTCAAATGACCCCGAGAGGTAGCTGACGTTGTGCCAGGGGCGCGAGCTCATCGCCTCGGCCAGGGCGCGCGCTTGAGCCGCATCGCGGCCAAACAGAACGACCCGGGTATTAAAGTCGTCCCCGGGCAGCGGGGCTTTTTTCAGCCCACCCGACGCGAGCTGGTCAGCCGGGACGCTGTGCGCGCCCGGCAGGCTCCCCTTCGCGAACTCCTCCGCCGAGCGCGCGTCGAGAAATACAGCGGTGCGGTCGCGTTCAAGAATGCGCAGCAGCCCCTCAACATTGATTGCGACAGGCCCGCCCAGAGCGCGCCAGACCGGTATGCCAAGTTGATACCGCCGTACGTTGGTGAAACCGGCGTCGGTCAACTGCTCGCTCACACGGCGGCTGGCCTGACAAAACGGGCCGTTGCAGTACAGCACCAGTGCGCGGGTCTTGTCGCCGCCGACGAGTTGCTCGACCGCAGCGACGGTCTGGGCCGGCGGCACAGCCAGGTTCTGTGCGCCCGGAATGTGCCCGGCGGCAAACTCGGCGCGGGTTCGGGTATCGAGAAGAATGGCACTGCCATCGACAAGCACGCGCCGCACGTCCTCGGTGCTGACTTCGCGCGTCTTCTGGTTGGGTTCTGCCAGCGTGGCCTGGTAAACGCCGCCGGATTGTGCGTGGGCCACAGCGGTCACCACCGCCCCCGACAGCGCGACTGCCGCAAGAGCGAGTTTGGCGATGTTCACTGCGAATTGTCTGCTGGTCATTGAAGGCTCTCCTGGTTGAAATTGATGCACTCATTCCAAACCAGAAGCCCCTGCCCGTCCAATACCGTCACCTTAGGGCAGTGCAAAGCAAAGCGTTGCGCTGGCCGAAAACGCTCATTCCGCTTCTAAATCATTCGTGAACGCGAAGGTGAAGCGCAGACAGTACAGACGTACAGAAAGCGAAGCCGACCAAGTGCACGGATGACTTAGAAATGGAATCAGGCGTCGCCGGGCGGGACCGGGTGAGCCAGCGGTCCAAGTACATCGGTCAGGCGGCTCAGTGCCGTGCGTATGACGCTGGTCAATGCCAGCTCATTTTTGATGGGGCTGCGCTTGCTCGACGAAGCCAGAAACAAGGAGCGGCGCAGCGGTGGCGCGACGATAGCGCGTGCGTCCAGCGTGCCGGCGCGCACCTCCTCCAGCACTGATCCGTAGGGCAGAATGCCAGCCGCCGCGCCCCGAAGAATGAGGTTTTTGATCACCGTGATCGAGCGGACCTCAAAGGCAATCTTGGGCTCAAGCCCGAGCTCTCGGGCAGTGCGAACGACCAGATCACGAACCGTGTCGCGGCTCTCCGGCAGGGCGAGGCTTTCCTCCATCGCCTCGGCAAAGGCGATGGGGCGGCCGCTGCGGGATGCGGGAAGCGGGCCGCTGCCCGACGCAGGAAGCGTGACGAGAACCAGATCTTCCCGAAGCAACTCCGTGCGCGCCAGATGCGGCAGGTCTGGCACGTCGTAGGCCAGCGCCAGATCAATTTCGCCCCTTGCCAAGGAGTCGACGAGTACGTGGCTCATTTCCTCCACCAGGCTCAGAAAAACCTGCGGAACGCAATCGCGTATGCGCACCACCAGTTCGGGACCAATGACCATCATCAGCATCGGCGTCAGGCCGAGCCGGACAGCTTCGCTACCCTCCCGGTCGTGGGCTGAGACCTCCTGACGGGTTTCATCGACCAGCTTGAGGATAGCCAGCGCCCGGGTGTGCAGCAGCGCCCCGGCCGAAGTGGGCTCAACGCCCCGGGAGTGACGCACCAGAAGCACAACGCCGAGCTCTTCCTCCAGCTGGCGAATCTGCATGCCCAGGGCAGGTTGAGCCACGAACAGGCTCTCCGCCGCGCGGGTCATGTTGCCGAGCTCGACGACGCTCACAAAGTACTTGAGTTGGCGCAGGTTCATGTCAGATAGTCGCGGTCGTCGGGGCCAAAGGTTAGCGCCAGCGGATGCCCCGAGGCTGCACCAGCCAGGTCGCGACCTTGATTCCTGCAAAGGTTGGTCAAGCTCTATTTCGGCCGTGATTGCAGTTCAAGGACGTTGTCCTCAGGGTCGGTGACGTAAACCCGGTAAGCTGCTTTCCACAGTGCATTCGTCAGCGTCACTACATCGCCAACTGATTTCCCCCCCGGCATGCTACTCCCGTTGCCGTTGTTCTTGCAACGTCGGTGTTCCAGCTTGACGTGGCCGATCAGCGCTGGCGCGTAGTTGGAATCGGGTGCCTTGTTGCGACGCGCTAGTCGGAGATGGTGCCGGTGCCAGTGCCGGTGAAATGAAAATGCTCTGGCCGACTACCCAGCCTTGCGGAACTCTGGAACCGGCGCCGGCCGGGAAGCCTCGATACGCTGCTCGGCCAGTTCGATATCCTCGGTGAGTTTCGCGGCGAGCACGCG
>JANNKV010000273.1:0-6472 GCA_031396485.1 Polaromonas sp.
GCGTATTTAGACCATCAAAACAGGTCGTCACCACGAATTCGATGATCTGCTCGTGCGTATAGGTGTCGCTGGCCTTCAAAAACTCGGGCACCGGGTCGCAGGCCCGGGCATACAGCGTGTAGAGCACCAGTTCGGGTGGCAGGGCCGGGCTGATGCTGCCGTCTTTCTGGGCCTGCTCGATCCAGTGGCCGATGCGGTCGCTGACCTGCATCAGCCCATCGAGATATGCCTTGTTGCCCAGCAGTGCGGCACGCAGGCTGGAGTTCTGGCTAGGCAGCGAGGGCATTTCGCCGGCCAGCTGGCTTTGCAGCATCCAGCGCACCACGGTTTTCAGCTGCTCCAGCGGTGACGGGCCTTCCGGCATGCTGGCCAGGTATTTCAGCGCCACGCCCAGCACGCGCACCATGGCGGCCGCGGCCAGCGCTTCCTTGCTCGAGAAATGTTTGTACAGGCTGGCCTTGGCGATGCCGACATCGGCCGCCACCTGGTCAACCGTCATCAGGTCAAAGCCTTTTTCTGCCAGCAACCGGCTCGCGGCCTGCACGATGGCGTCTTCCCGCACCTCCAGCATCTGCGCCTTGAAAGACACCTTCAGCGGGGCCGCCTTGATCGCGCCGAGCAGGCCCTTCGGTGTGTCGGTGGCCGCCAGCTCGTCGGTCGTGCCTGCGACAAGGGATTGGCGGACGGGGCGATGTGCGGGGTTGAGCATGCGACTATTTTAGACAAAATAGTGATGGATGGGCCAGCACTCCTCCGTTACGCCTTTTCTTTGAACATGCCGGACAAAGCATTACCGGGCAGTTATCGAGCAGTTATCGGTCAGGTAGCGGTCAGTCATCGGCCCCATCCGGCAGTCGCCACAACAGTAATCGACAGTAATCACCGATTGTTCCAATTCTTTATTGGATCAACTGGCTCGTTTCTTGTATGTTCGAACAGCAAACCGGGTCGGCCCCTGGCAACATTCATTGCTTGCGGTTCGCGGTCTGGTGCAAGGGGAGCGTGCCATGATGCACACCGTTTCCAACATCGGCCTCTGGCTGGCGGCAGCCGGGCTTGCTTTTGCGCTGGCGCTTGCCGCACCGACCGACTCCAGCGTGATGGGCCACCTGCCTTCCTTCATGTCGCAGACGCTGGCCAAGCGCCCCATGACGGTGCCCGATGACCTGCCGGGCGAGCGCACGCTGGCCCTGATCACCTTCAAGCGCACGCAAAAAGAGCACGCCGACAGCTGGATTCAGGGCCTGAATTTGAAGAACGACCCGTCCATCCAATGGATCCGCATGCCGGTCGTCAACGACCCGGGCACGCCCCAGGGCCGCGATGAAATTCAAAACCGGCTGCTGGGACGCTACACCGCTGAAGACGAACGCGCCAAGCTGCTGCCGGTATTCGTCGACCGCAACCACTTCGTCCGCTCGGCCGGCCTGAGCGGCGTCGAACAGGGCGTGGTGGTGATCGTGAACCGCCGGGGCGAAGTGCTGGCCCGCGTTGAAGGCCGGTTTGACGAAGCAAAGGCGCAAACGCTACGCGAAACGCTGCAATCCACAGGGTTTTGACACGGCTGCACCGGTCTTCAACGGCGTGCGGAAGTGCGTCTGAAAGCGACAACTAGCGGCAACGGGCCAGTTGCGTTTCCAGGCTGGCGATATGCGCCTCGGTTGGTGCGCCCAGGCCGTAAGAGCGCATCAGCTCGCTGTAAGACGGAACCTCAAGGCGCAGTTGCTCGATCGAGCTGATTTGCGCCACCATGATGGCCACCGGCAGGCCGTCCAGACCCACAGCTTGCGACAAAAACGCCTCCATTTCGGCCAGCAGGTCTTCGAGCCTGATGGCAGCCCCGGCCAATGCCAGCGGTTCTGGCCCGGGTTTCGGCACGGCTGCGGTGGATGCCGCGTTGTTGGCCAGCTCCACCAACGACGCCATGTCGTCCCAACTGCCGTGCGACTCCCCCTGTCCTGCCCTGCGGACCGAGTTGTCTGGAATCACCCCCATCTGGCGTGAAAGGGCCTGCAATTCGGACTCGAAATCGGCCGCGGGCGCCGCGGGCGCGGTGTCTGGTGGACCCGCTTCAGCGGCTTCTGGCGCAAGCGCTGGGCCGACCAGGCCAGCGGTATCGCTGCCTGTGCGCCGCAGCAGGCCCAACTGCTCAAGGGCGGCGAACTTTTCGTCAAGCGGCATCAGGGCAGGCAGAAAAGGCTCGTAACGCGCCACGCTGGAGCGCCCGTCAACCGCCAGCAACACGCTGCGCAGCGCCCGCGGCAGCGTGTCGCTGCTTGAATTAACTTGTGCCGCGCCCTCGGGGGTGCGCTCAAAAACAACTGCCGCCAAAGTTTGCATTCGCTGCACCGGGTAGGGCGCGGATGCGCCTGGACCGGTGGTCCTGGTCAAAAATTACTTGTTGAGAAAGCGGGCAAAAAGACCGCTTCCGGCAGGCGCTGCCTCCGGCCTGGCGACCACCGGGCTGTCGGTTTTGGCCGCGGGCGCGGGGCGAAGAACCGGAGCGGGTGCAGGTGCAGCAGCTGCTACAGACAAAGGTGCGGGTGCAGAGGCAACAACGGGCGCTGCAAAAGCGGCCAAGGGCGTCAATGACACCATCGGCGCAACTGGCGCGGCCGGCACCGCAGGTGAGGGCGCGCGCGGCAGCGGGCCGGCGGCCATCAACGGCGCGGACTGAGATGGGCTGGCCTCAGTGGGGGCTGCCGCAGCGGGCGCAGGTGCAGCCAGAGCAATGGCGGTGGTGGCGAGCTCCATCAACATCTTCTCGACCGCATCGGCCTTCATGTTGTACGGATTGAAGACGCTTTGCTGCGAGTATTTCAAGAACAGCGCCCGGTTGTCGGTGTTGGGGGCCGCAAAACCCATGGACCAGTTCGCCCAGTGGCGCTCTTCGATTTCTTTGTAGTTCAGCAGCGTCACGGTTTTGTGGCGCGGGTCACGCATCAACCTGGCGTAAAGGTCATTGATCTGGTCGCGCGAGCCTTCAAGGGCCTGCAAGAAGATCTTGCTGTTGAAGGCCAGCATGCCAGTCAGGTCGCGCCGGTGGTTGTTGGCCTGGGCCTGCAACAAAATTCGCTTGAATTCATTGAGGTCCACGCCGCTTTGGGCTGTGCTGGCATAAACAAGACGAATCAACATGGGGATGTCCTTTGGAAGTTAAAACGCGGGGGCTTCAGGCCGCTTCGAGCATGCGCTGCAGCGCGGCGAGGTGCTGTTGTGCGGCGTCACCCAGGGGGGCAATCAGCGCGCGGTAGTCGTCCAGGCTGGACAAGACTTGACCGACGGACGTCAGGTTTTCCAGAGCCAGCACGACTTCTACCGAGCGGTCAGGCAGATGCTCGGTCACAAAGTCGCTCATCAGCGAGATCACGTTGGCCAGCTCGTAATACCCGGACCCTTCTGGGCGCAGGCCAGCGGGTGCTGTTTCGGTGCCAAAGCTTGCAAAGCCGTCGTCCACAAGAACTGAAACCGGCGCAGGCTCGGCATCGGTTTGCGCGCTGCTGACGTCGGCATGGATGACGGGTACCTGGGCGCTCAATGAGTGGTTTTGCGGGCTTACTCTGGCGACGGGCGGCTCAAGCGGCGACGGGCGGCTCACCCTGTCGCGTGACTCACTGGCCGACTGGGCGACTTCAAGCGCGGGTGAGGTTGAAGCTGGTGTCACCGACTGCGAAGCAGCCGCCGCATCGCCATGCCGCGCGCCGGCGGGGCTGGCCTGGCGAATCAGCCCGACGCGCTGCAGTGCTTCAAGCAACACTTCGATGTCGTCCTCTTTGGCCATTCGCAGGGCCAGGGTGCTGGTGGGTGTTGACCCATCAATGGACACCAGCAGCTGCCGCAGATGACGCGGCAGCTTGGTCAAGGGGTTCAGCGCCGCGGCGGTACCGGCGGTGGTGCGAATGTAGACAGGCATGGTGTCGGGCGAAAGTGTTTGGCAGGCAGTAAGGGGGTTGCCGATGGGATTGCAAAATGGACTCGACCTGGGGCGCAAAACTCGTTGAATTCCCACCTTCTTGTGACCGTCGGGTCGCAATAAGACTGCAACAAAATATTACGACTGTAGTGATTATGACCCAGCCTGAACGGTTTGTGACAGTCAGCGGGCGCGCCACCGGGGAGGCGGCGCTTAGCTCACAAGCGGTTTTCACCAGGTTTTCAGCTGTTTTGCATGGCTTCAACCGCTTTTTGCCGGTTTTCCATCCGTCCAACCACGTCGAAGCCGAATAAAGTGCTTTGTAATTGATAGCTGGAGACGCAATAAATACCTGGGCAGCAGGCACTTTTAACGCTTGAGAAAGCCTGCAGCGGCGTGCAAGCCCGAAAAACCACCTTCACCGCACCTGGCCGCGACACCGGCGGTACCACTGTGGGCGAGCGCGCCTGTTCAAGGTTCAAAAAAACCTGAAAAACGCCAACAAATACCATGTCTTAAAACCAACAGGGCAAGCCACAAGCCCTGCCATCGGCCTCGACACATGACTGTTTCTACTGCTTGCGCTGAACAAAAAGATTGCGTTTGGCATCTTCCGGATAGGCGAAGGTGACCGCGCCTTTTTTCACCAGGCCCATGACCAGCATGTTTTGCGTCGTGGCCTCCTTGTCCTGCTGGCTGAAGGGCTGGTCATACGTGGCGACCACCCCGTAGTAAGTGCGGTTTTTGGTTTCCAGTGCGGCCTTGATGGCCGGGCCGGTGAAGTTGCCGTCGCGTATGCCGAACAGCGAATAAATCAGCACGTACACCGAGTCGTAGCCTTGCGCCGCGGCCATCGGTACCGGGATTTTTGTCACTTTGAATTTGCGCGCGTAGCTGGTCAGAAAAGAGGCCCGCCGCTCGTTGCTGGGCTCGGCAATAAACGTCTGCGCCATCAGCGCGCCGTCCGCGGCTTCCTTGCCGCCATCAATGAAGAAAGGAAACGACAGTGTCCACGCGCCCACCTGTGTCACCTTCCAGTTCAAGGCCTGGCGGCTGCGCGCGATGGCCGCGTTTTCCGGGCCCACAGTCATGGTGAACAGCACATTGGCGCCAGCCGCCTTCGCCGTCTGCAGTTGCTCGCTGAAGTCCTTGGTTCCGAGGGGAAAGCGGGCGACGTACACGGGTTTGATGTTTTTGGCGGTGAGCGCCTTTTCGACATCCTTGAGTCCTGCGTCGCCGTAGCCGGTCGTGTCAGCCAGTATCGCGACCTTGTCCCAGCCGCGCTTCAAAATATCGTCGACCACGAACGGCACCTGGATGCCGTCGCTCGGCGAAGTGCGGAAGATGTAGCTCTCGGCGCTGGGGTATTTGGCGGTCAGTGGCGAGCCGGTCGCGCACGGAATGATCAGCGGCAGCTTGGCTGTCTGAAAAACGTCCAGCGACTTGGCGGCCACGCCGGTGTTGCAAAACCCGATGGTGGCGACGACCTTGTCAGCCACCAGTTCATTCGACAGTTTGAGCCCCACGTCGGGGTTGCCCTGATCGTCCTTGCGCACGATTTCCAGCTTGCGCCCGAGGTAACCGCCCACCGCGTTGATCTCGTCAACCGCCTGCTGGATGCCGTTGAGCATCGGCAGGCCGAAGTCGGACGAGCCGCCGGTGAAGGGGCCGATCACGCCGATCTTCAACGTGTTCACGGCGGGGGCGGGGGCGGACGCGGCGGCAGCCGGGCTGGCGGGTTGAGCAGCACTTTGAGCGAAGGCGGGTGCTGCAAACATCAATACCGCAGCGACGGCGATGGCCCCGCATGAGGGCGCGAGACTAAAACAAAATGACATGAGCAGGTCTTTCGGAAAGACTGCAGCATAGGCACAAACTTGCGCCCACCATGACAGACTTTCCCTGCATCTGTCTTTTCTGCCGATTGTTTTTTCGCTTTCAGTCCACTAATGCACAAGCGAAAATTCGGGGCTGGCCCAAACGAATGACAAAGTATTCGCTGGTCGACAGGCCCCTTGTTGTGATGGCCTTTTTCGCGAAGAGTCTTTCACCGCGCCAGCGATTGCGTCGCCGCGTCACTGATCGCATTTGTCAGTGCATCCAGCACCTCGGATTCCAGGTTCCAGCAATGCCAGTAGAGCTGCACCTGGACCGAACAGCCGGGCGCGGCGTTGACCAGCAGCCCCTGCTGCATCAGCCCCTCGGCCAGCAGCCGCGGCACCACGCTGACACCCCAGCCGGCCAGCACCGCGCGCACCTGCCCCTCGGACGACGGCACGAAGATCTGGTTGAGCGTGACACGCTTCAGGCCGAACGCCTTGCCGACGAACTCGGTCTGCATGTCGTCCTTGCGGTTGAACGCAATGAACGGCACGCTGCGAAAGTTGTGCGCGGTGAGTTGCGCTTTGGTTTGCCCCGGCGTTTGCCCCGACGGTGTGAGCCGGGCCTGCGCAAAAGCGGGCGTGGCCACCGCGACGTATTCCATCGCACCCAGCGCCACCATCTTGCAGCCGCGCAGCGCCTGCTTGAGCGTGGTGACGCAGCCCAGCACCTGGCCCT
>JANNKV010000278.1:0-5091 GCA_031396485.1 Polaromonas sp.
TGAACCCGGCTCGTTCTCGGGAATGCTCAGCTCGCCGATGCCGCTGCGCGGGCCGCTGGCCAGCCACCGAATGTCGTTGGCGATTTTCATCAGGCTGGCGGCCAGCGTCTTGAGCGCGCCGTGCGCATGGACCAGTGCATCGCAGGAGGCCAGCGCCTCGAACTTATTGGGAGCGGTGACGAATGGCAGGCCCGTCAGTTGCGCGATTTCTGCCGCCACCTTTTCGGCATAGCCCGCTGGCGCATTCAGACCGGTGCCGACTGCCGTGCCGCCGAGTGCGAGTTCGTACAGATGCGGCAGCGCATCGCGGATGTGTTTTTCGCCATGCTGTAGCTGCGCGGCATAGCCCGAAAACTCCTGCCCCAGCGTCAGCGGGGTCGCGTCCTGCAGATGCGTGCGGCCAATCTTCACGATGTCATCAAAATCACGCGCCTTCTGCGCCAGCGTGGCGCGCAATTTTTCTACCGCCGGCAGCAGCTTGCCGGTCATCGCGGTGACGGCAGCCACATGCATCGCCGTGGGAAACACATCGTTCGACGACTGGCTGCGGTTCACGTCGTCATTGGGATGCACCAGCCTGCCCTCGCCACGCTCGCCTTTCAATAACTCACTGGCCCGGTTCGCCAGCACCTCGTTGACGTTCATGTTGGTCTGTGTGCCCGAGCCGGTCTGCCACACCACCAGTGGAAATTCATCGGGGTGCTTGCCCGCGATCACTTCATCGGCTGCAGCGACGATGGCATTTGTCTTGCCTTCGTCCTGCAAGCCCAGGGCATGGTTGACCCGCGCAGACGAACGCTTGACTTGCGCCAGCGCATGGATGATCTCGCGCGGCTGCTGCTCGCCGGAAATGTCGAAGTTCTGCAGCGAGCGCTGGGTTTGCGCGCCCCACAGTTTGTCGGCCGGGACGTCGATCGAGCCGAAGGTGTCACGCTCGGTGCGGGTGGTCATGCAATTCTCCTGCTCGGACGGTGGGCCGACCTGTCAAAATATCGTTTAGATACTACCGTAGCAGAGTCACCACATCCTGCAAATCAGACGATTTCCCGACCCGCCCTAAGTACACAAAAAATGACCTCCACAATCAAACAAGCCGACCTGATCGAATCCGTTTCCGCCGCGCTGCAGTACATCAGCTACTACCACCCGGCCGACTACATTGCGCACCTGGCACGCGCCTATGAACGCGAAGCCAGCCCGGCCGCCAAAGACGCCATCGCACAAATCCTGACCAACAGCTAGATGAGCGCGACTGGCCACCGCCCAATCTGCCAGGACACCGGCATCGTCAACGTGTTTCTGAAAGTCGGCATGAATGTGCGCTGGGAGGGTTTTACCGGCAGCTTTGAAGACGCCATCAACGAAGGCGTGCGCCGCGGCTACAACCACCCCGACAACACGCTGCGCGCCTCCATCGTGGCCGATCCGCAGTTCGACCGCAAGAACACCAAAGACAACACGCCCGCCGTAATTTTTACCGAGCTGGTTCCGGGCGACACGGTTGAAGTCACCGTGGCAGCCAAGGGTGGCGGCAGCGAGAACAAAAGCAAGCTGGTCATGCTCAACCCCGGTGATTCGGTGGTGGACTGGGTGCTGAAAACCGTGCCGACGATGGGCGCCGGCTGGTGCCCGCCCGGCATGCTGGGTATCGGCATTGGCGGCACCGCCGAAAAAGCCGTGCTGATGGCCAAGGAAAGCTTGATGGATGACCTCGATATGTACGAGCTGCAAGCCAAATCAGCCAAGGGCGACAAGCTCAGCAAGGTCGATGAACTGCGGCTGGAGCTGTACGAGAAAGTCAACGCCCTTGGCATCGGCGCGCAGGGCCTGGGCGGCCTGACGACTGTGCTCGACATCAAGATAAAGATGTACCCGACGCACGCGGCCAGCAAGCCGGTCGCGATGATTCCGAATTGCGCCGCGACGCGCCACGCGCACTTCGTGCTCGACGGCAGCGGCCCGGTGTACCTCGACCCGCCGTCACTTGATTTGTGGCCCAACGTCAACTGGGCGCCCGACTACCAGCAGAGCAAAAAAGTCGACCTGAACACCCTCACACCGGCAGAAGTCGCCAGCTGGACGCCCGGCCAGACCTTGCTGCTGAACGGCGCGATGCTGACCGGCCGCGACGCCGCGCACAAGCGCATTGCCGACATGCTGGCCAAAGGCGAAAAGCTGCCGGTGGACTTCACCAATCGCGTGATTTACTACGTCGGCCCGGTCGATCCGGTCAAGGGCGAAGCCGTCGGCCCCGCCGGCCCGACCACCGCCACGCGCATGGACGGCTTCACCGAAATGATGCTGGCGCAAACCGGCCTGATTGCGATGATCGGCAAGGCCGAACGCGGCCCGGTCGCCATCGAAGCCATCAAAAAGCATAAGAGCGCCTACCTGATGGCCGTGGGCGGCGCGGCTTATCTGGTTTCCAAAGCCATCAAGCACGCAGAAGTCGTCGGTTTTGCCGACATGGGCATGGAAGCGATTTACGAGTTTGATGTGGTCGACATGCCGGTGACGGTGGCGGTCGATGCCGGGGGTACGAGTGTGCACAACACCGGGCCTGCGGAGTGGCAGAAGCGGATTGCTGAATCGGTGAAAACTGGGGAGTTCAAGGGGATTGCAGTGGCTGCGGGGTGAACAAGTCATGATTTTTCCACCATTCACGCGAAAAATCACGCGTGGATGGTGTAAATTCAATAAAATCATAGGCTTATGAGCTATTTAAAGTCTGATTTCACCCCTTTTTCAAGCGATTCCCAGCGCGTCAGCGCCAATCTTGAGCAAATCTACGCGGCTTGGCTAGACGCCCGCCGGCAGCTGGATGCGATGGCCGTATCGATGTATTGGGCCGCAAAAGACAGCGCTGACTATTTGCATGTCAAAACTTCGTCAAGTGACAACGGCACCAGCCTCGGGCCACGCAGCGCAAATACGGAAGCGCAACTGGCCCAATTCACTCAGACCAAAGAAGAGCTGAAAGCACGCGTCGCGTCGTTTGATGCGGTGATTCTGGAGCGTGCCGGTCTGTACCGCCGCCTGCGCCTGCCTTCGCTGCCTGACAGGCAGGCCGAGATACTGCGAAAACTGGACATCGAAGAGCTTTTGGGCAATGACCTGCTGGTGGTTGGCACCAACGCCTTTGTAGCGTACGAATTATTTGTCGGTGCCAAGCTGCCGACGGGTAATGAAGAAACCGAAGACTTCGACCTGGCGTGGTGCCGGGGCAGCAAGGTGTCGCTGGCCAGCTTGCTGGGTAAAAAATCAAACGGTACAAAAACACTGTTCGGCATACTCAAAACCATAGACAGCAGTTACCGCATTTCAAAACGCAAGCCCTACCAGGCCGTCAGCAGCGACGGCTACGAGGTCGAACTGCTCGCCGCGCCCAGCACGCACCCCTTGCCCAAAAACGAAGCGTTTGATCCGATGGCGTCCCTGATCGAGCAGGAATGGCTGTTGAAAGGAACAGCCGTCAGCGTCGTCGTTGCCACGGTCAGGGGCCGCGCCGCGCCGCTGGTGGTGCCTGATCCGCGCTGGATGGCGTTGCACAAGCTGTGGCTGGCCGACAAACCGGAACGGCGAGCCGACAAAAAAGACAAAGACCGCCGCCAGGGCACGGTGCTGCTCGATGCCGCGCGATATTTTCTTCAAGCCTCGCACCCGCTGAACATCGACTTTTTAATGGAGTTGCCGGAGGAGTTGCGGCTGCGCTTTGACCAGTGGTGTACAGACGCCGGGTTCATACCCCAGCCATGACCGCCCCCATCGGCGTCTTCGACAGTGGCATAGGCGGCCTGAGCGTTTTAAAAGCATTGCGAGTCGCCATGCCGCACGAAGACTTCATTTACCTCGCCGACAACGGCCACGCGCCTTATGGCGAGCGTGATGCGGCGCATGTGCTGGCGCGTTCACGGGCGGTCACGCAATACCTCGTTGGTCAAAATATCAAGGCGCTGGTCGTGGCCTGTAACACCGCCACGGCCTCCGGCATCAACCTGCTGCGCACCGAGTACCCCACGCTGCCGATCGTTGGCGTCGAGCCGGCACTCAAACCCGCCGTCGCAACCAGCAAAACCGGCCGCATCGGCGTGATGGCGACCCGCAGCACACTGGCCAGCTCGCGGTTTCAAACCCTGCTGGCCACGCAAGCCGGTGTTGCTGAATTTGTGCTGCAGCCCTGTGACGGCCTGGCAGACGCCATCGAACGTGGATCCAGCGTGGAAGATGCTACAGAAATCATAGCTGCTTGCGCAAGCAATACGGGGGCTATGGGCCTATTTGGCACTCAACCGGGGCACATCGACACGCTGGTGCTGGGCTGCACACACTACCCGTTGGTCAGCGAGCATTTGCAGGCGCTGGTGGGTGCGGATGTGACGCTGGTAGAAAACGGCGACGCCGTGGCGCGGCAGACGCAGCGGTTGCTGCATGCCGCAGCAGGCAACACCGGCACGACGCTAACCCGCACGGGCCGCGTCAGTCTGATCACGACCGGCGATGCGCACATCCTGAAAGCAGCAGCGGCGCACTGGCTGGCGCTGCGTGAGCCAGTTAAGTTGCTACTAATTTGATAGCTGCTTGCGCAGATATCATCTGGCTTGAGGCCTAAAACGTGTTTGAAAAATGCCCTCAGCTGCCTGCTAACCCCGGTTTGCGGTCAAGTCACTACCAACATGGCCGTTGTACAAATTACTGATTCCCAAACTGGCAATGGCGAATGTAGCGCCTTCGCTCATCGGAAGAAAACCTCTTCCGCAAAATAATCGATGAGGCCAAATCCTGCCTTCAAGCAAACTCTCGGTGTTGATGATGTTTTGTTGATGTCTTTTCTCAAAAAATTGTTGATCTAGAGATCGTTCAATTTCGCCACAATCGTGCTGTTCCCACGATTGCCACGTTGTCACCGACCAGAGATTCCTGCCCATGAAAATCACCAGCATCCGCACCACTCCCGTTCTTGCGCCCTTGCCGCGGCCGGTGCGCACTGCTTCGGGCACTATCGACCAATTCCCCCTCGTGCTGATCGATGTGCGCACGGATTCAGGTGTGGAGGGCCGCGCCTACGCGCAGGTGTATTTGCCAGAACTGCTG
>JANNKV010000303.1:0-9780 GCA_031396485.1 Polaromonas sp.
TTTGACAAGGAAGCGCGCGAGCAGCTGCTCGACATCTTCCGCGATGCCTCGGACTACTGGGCGGATCGAAAGATCCCGTTCAGATGCTTCTATTCTTTTCTGTAGCCCGCTCCCCAGACATCGGCCAAGGGGATCGGGCTAGCGAGGCTAGCGAGGCCCAGCAGACAGTAGAAGGCGAAGAACCCATGCCTACCGACAAACTGGTAGATGTGTCACCTCTCGCCTTGCGTATGAGCAGTCCGTTCAACGCAGGCTACTGGCTTGCCGCTGCCTGAAACACGCGTTCAAGACGCGTCGTTTCAGCCAGCCATGAAAAAGCCCGCTTCAAGCGGGCTTTTTTTCGTCTGTACAGTGTCCGGAGTGCCGTTTTACAAGGCATTCAGGCCGCTAGTCCAAGTAATACGTGCGTAAGCAGCTACTATTTTTATAGCAACCAAATTCGCACCATCAAGCTTCGATCGGCGCGACCTGCTGCGCCAGCGCGATGTATTCCGCCACCGGCACCTCCTCGGCGCGCCGCTGCGTGTCAAAGGCGCCGGCGAAGTTGCGCGCCGTCAGCCACTGGCCCAGCGAATGGCGCAGCAGCTTGCGGCGCTGGCTGAACGCGACCCGCACCAGCTCGCTGAGCAGGTTGACATCAATCGCCGCCGGCACCGCATGCGGCACCATGCGGACGATGGCGCTGTCGACCCGCGGCGGCGGATCGAAGCTCTGCGGCGGCACATGCAGCACGTTGTCCATTGCGTAGCGCCACTGCAGCATCACGCTCAGCCGACCATAAGCGCTGGTAGAGGGGCTGGCCACCATGCGGTCGATGACTTCCTTTTGCAGCATGAAGTGCTGGTCTTCGATGACGTCGACCGCATCAAGCAAATGAAACAGGATCGGCGTCGAAATGTTGTAAGGCAGGTTGCCGACGACTCTGATTTTGTTAGCCCCCACGCTGGATATTGGGCCCCCACGCTCGCCCACTTCGTGTGGTTCGCTGCCCCCCGAGGGAGCGCTGCGCCTGCGGTCTTGCGAAGCCAGTCCCGCGGCCCCAACTGATGAAGATAACGGCTCAACGCTTCTCGCTTCTGGTTGCCTGCAATCGTTCGAGTGGGCGCCTTTTTCTTTGATTGATGCGGCAAGCGCGCGGAAATCCACCTTCAGCACGTCGGATTCAACCACGGTGAGCTGCGGATGCGCCCGCAGTTGTTTGGCGAGGTCGCGGTCCAGCTCGATCACCGTCAAATGACCCAGCCGCTCCACCAGCGGCTGCGTCATCGCCGCCAGCCCGGGCCCAATCTCGACCATGCGCTGACCGGCCTGCGGCGCAATCGCCTGAATGATCTCTTCAATGATGCCGCGATCGGTCAAAAAATGCTGCCCGAAGCGCTTGCGGGGGATGTGTTTCATGGGGTTGGGGGGCTGCCTTCGATGAAAATCCGACTTTGTGATGCTATGGATTTAATAGCTGCTTGCGCCGGGATTACTTGGGCTACAAGGCCAATTGACTATGCAACGCGCGACATGAGCTGGTTTGGACGCAACGGCCATTCAAGCCCGGCTGGCCCTCACCCCAGCCCTCTGCCAGAGGGAAAGGGAGCAATACACATGGCCAGCGGCAAGCACGTTTCCCAGATCCCTTTCATGCAGGGGCCGCGGGACTGGCTTTGCCGGGCCGCAGGCGCCGGGCTGCGAGACGCAGCCCATCTGTGTGCCGTCCAAGCCTGCACTGCAGGCTCGGAGCCGCGGCACACAGCCCCCTCGGGGGGCAGGGAGCTACACGCAGTGAGCGACCGTGGGGGCCACATCACTGAGGTGGGTCACGGTATTCAACATAAGCCCGTCCGCGCACGTCCTGCACCCAGGTGAGGTAAGCCTCTTCCATCTTCTTTTCGCGCAGCACGTTGCGCGCCGCGTCGCGCTGCTCACGCGCCGTGAGCTGCGCCTCGCGCCGCTCGGTGACCTGAATCAGATGCACACCAAAACGTGACACCAGCGGCTCGGAGACCTCATTGATGGCCAGACTGTTCATGGTCTTTTCAAACTCTGGAACAAACATGCCCGGATTCGTCCAGCCCAGGTCACCCCCCTGCCTGGCCGAGCCGTCGGTGCTGTTTTCACGCGCCAGTGCCGCAAAATCAGCCTGGCCGGCCTGCAGGCGGCGTTTGAAAGCGACCAGTTTTTCTACCGCCGCGGCTTCGCTTTGTTGCGGCGTCACCTGCAGCAAAATATGGCGGGCACGCGTCTGCGGGATCGTGGCGGCCGGCATGCCGGCCTGTTTTTTCTCGATCACCTTGAGCACGTGAAAGCCGGCACCGCTGCGCAGCGGCCCGGCAATGCCGCCCGCGCGCAAACTGCCGGTCGCCTCGACAAACAGTGGTGGGTAGCGGTCAGCGGCGCGCAGACCCATCTGGCCGCCGTCGGCACGGGCCGATGGGGCCGAAAATTCATTGACGAGCGTCGCGAAGTCGGTACCTGCGCGGGCGCGCTCGGCGACCTGCTGCGCCCGCGCCTGCAAGGCCGCGACTTGGTCGGCACTGGCGTTTTCAGGAACCGCCACCAGGACCTGGGCCAGGTTGAGTTCCAGCGCACCCGCACCGGCCTTGCCACCCTTGCCATCCTGCTCGCGCAGAAATTGGTCGATTTCCTGCTCGGTGATATTGACCTTGGACTCCACCTCACGCTGGCGCAGGCGGCTGACCAGCAACTCGTCCCGCAAATCGGACTGGAACTGGCTGTAGGCAATGCCATCGGCGCGCAGCCGGCGGCGCAACTCTTCGACGGAGATCTGGTTCTGGCGCGCCACCGTCTGCACCGCGCCTTCGACCGCGCTGTCGTCGGCGCGAACACCGGTCTCTTTCGCGAGCTGAAGCTGCGCCTTGTCGGTAATCAATCGTTCGAGCACCTGCCGGGCCAGCTCGCTGCGCGGCGGCATCGGCGCACCCTGCTGGCTCAGTTGCTGCTCGGCCCGCAGCAGGCGCAGGCGTACTTCGCTGTTGGTGATGGGCTCGGAATTGACCACCGCGACGATGAAGTCGGCTTGCTGTTGATTGGATGTGGCACCGGCTGGCGTACTGGCGCGGGCGGCCGGTACGGGCAGACGCAGCTGGCTGGAAGGCTTCAGGCCCTGCGCCTGCACCGCTGACAGTGGCGCCATCAGCCCCATCACCATCGAAATGGCGACCACGGCAGGCAGATGCGGAAGTGCAGTAAAACGGAAATTAGTCATAAGTGGTGAAACGGCTCGGAGGTGCGATTTTCTCACGCAGGAGCTGGTAGCGGGGAACGTTGGTTTTGAGGGTTTCCAGCGGGCTGGAGCCCACGCGGGTGAAGCCGGTCAGCTCCAGCTGGAACAAAATTTTGGTGCCTGAATTGGTGCTGCCGTTTTGCGAACGTTGCAGCACCACGCGGCCAATCCAGCAACAGCCTTCGTACTCAACGCCGACGATCGAATCGGTCAGCCGTTTTTCGAGCGTGCTGTAGTTCATCCGTCCCACAGCATAGTAGCGCCCCGGGCCCTGGCCCTGCCCGGCGCCCAGGTCACGCCCCTTGTCGCCCCACAGGTCATTGATGGGCCACTGCCAGCCCACATCGATCTGCTCGCTGATGCCGCGCTGGCGACGAACGGCAGCGCTGATCGTCCGGTAATCGCTGGGGCTGTAGCGCACGCCAAAAGAGCTGCGGTCCGACTGCCTGGTCTTGGGGTTGTATTGCACGGTGCCGTCAAACGACCATTGCGGCACCCAGTTGACCGACGCACCCGCCAGCACATCACTGACGCGGTCGGTCACCGGCAGGCCGCCCGGCAGCGTCACCTTCTGGTCCTCGAAGCGGATGCGCTGTGCCACGCCAAAACGCACCGCCTCACCGCCGGTGGCCGGGTCCAGCAGGCGCGACGTCACGCCCAGCGTCAGCAGATTCGCGTCTGAAATGCGGTCGTTGCCGACAAAGGCGTTTTCAGTAAAAACCGTCGCGAAATTAAAACTGTTCGCGGCCGAGTCGTAGTTGGGCAGCCCGCTCTGGTCGCGAAACGGCGTGCGGACGTAAAACGCGCGCGGCTCCAGCGTCTGGGTAAAGCTGCGGCCCAGCAGAGCCGCGTTGCGTTCGAACTGCAGGCCGGCGTCCAGGCTGAAAGTGGGCACCACGCGGGAAGCCGAACGCAAACCGCTAGCCGCCGGCGCGTCAAATTCATACTTGGTGGCGTGCAGCTGCACTTTGGGTGTGATGAAACCGGCCGGAAAAAGCCACGGCCGGGCCAGCTGCACCCGCGTGAAAGCGCGGTTGCTGTTCGGCTGCCCGGTCAGCAGGCGGTCGGCCTCAAAGCGCGTGTAGTCGCCCTCGACGGACCAGTCAAAACCACTCCCGAGGCCGGTGAGCCCGCCCAGCGGCGCGTCCACCCGCGTGTAGTTGGCGGTGAGCTGCGGCAGCCGGTCGTAGGGCGGCGTGATCGGCGAATTGATGTCCTGCAGCGTTTGCCACTTCAGCGTGCGTGCCACCGTCGAAAAATAGCCGCGGCTCCATGACACGCTGGCGTCCTGCGCGAACAGGCGTTGCGTCAGCGACGTGCCGCTGGCCTCTAGGTCGCGCCAGTAGTCGTTGTCACTGACGCGGTTCAGGTTCAGGCTCACACCGAGATCGCCAACGCTGGAGAGCCCGCTGTTGATCACTCCGCGGTGCTGCAGGCCATAAGACCAGCGATCGCGGTTACGCAGCTGGTCATTCGGCAGGAAGTTGGCGCGCAGCTCGCCGCTGTAGCGCGGGTCCAGGTAGCGGAACTCGCCAGCGAAATCAACGCCGCGCTTGCTCATGATCGCGGGCGAAAACGTGGCATCACGGTTCGGCGCGATGTCGAAATAATACGGCTGCCTGATCTCCACGCCGTTGACCGACCCGAGCCCGATCGTCGGCGGCAGCAAGCCCGACTTGCGCTTGTCGCTGAGGGGGAAACTGACCTTCGGGAAGCCGAGGATCGGCACGTTCTTGAACCGCAGCACCGCACCGGTGGCAATGCCGACATCGCGCTCGAAATCAAAATCAACCCGGCTGGCGTTGAGCACCCAGTCGGGCTGCCAGCTGGCTTCGTTGCCACGTTCGCAGGTGGTGTAGCTGGCGCGGCGCGCCGTCATGTGGTTGCTGTCGATGAAGTCAACACGCTCGGCCTGGCCGTTGCCGCCGTTGGCTAAAAACCGGTAGTTCGGCTGGGTGAAAAAGCCTTCAAAACGGTCAATCTGGAGTTCGAGTTCGGGCCCTTCGAACCGGTTGCCGGCACTGTTGATGCGCACATTGCCGCGGCCCTTCATCAGGTCGTCGGGCTGGTAGTACTCCAGGCGGTCGGCACGAATCGACGTGGCGCCCCGCCGCACTTCGGCATTGCCTTCAACCACGGTTTCCAGATCGGGTCGGCCCGTGAGCCGGTCACCGAACAGGAAAGTCGGCCCAACGCTTCCGGGTGTGTTGGGCACCTGTTCGCTCAATTGGGGGCTGCCCTTGAGTTGGGCCGGGTTGCCTGCTTCACCGTTGTCGGCCGGGGCCGGGGCCGGCGCAGGCGCGCGCACAGGTGGGTTGGCAGGCGCTTGCGCCTGCGCGGGAACGGCATACGCCAGACCCAGCGTTGCGCACAAAACCAGTCTGCGGGCAGCCTGGGCAACGGGGGAAAGAATTAAAGGCGGGTGGGATGCCTGGCGCATCGTTTGTATGAGATAAACCGGTTTGTAAAATCAAGACTGATTATCCATGACGCCCCACGATCGCCCTTCCGCCCACTGCATGCGCGCCTGCCGTTGCACGGTCATCACCTGCACGCGCTGGATTGCCGCATGACGCCAGCCCGCATCGCCTGGTCAGACCCCGCACGCCAGCACGCTTTTGAAGGCTGGCTCGCCGCCATCGCGGGGCCGCACCAGTTGCAGCCGGGTAGCGTGCGGCTCGCCTCGGCTGATGCCAGTTTCCGCCGTTACTTCCGCGTCGATGGCCAGGACGCCACGACCAGCTTCATCATCATGGATGCGCCACCCGCGCAGGAAGACTGCGCACCCTTCGTTCATGTGGCAGACCTGATGCGCGGCGCCGGCGTGCAGGCACCGCGCGTGCTGGCGTGGGACGAGCCGCTGGGCTTCATGCTGCTGAGCGACCTGGGCGCGCAAACCATGATGGACGCCATTGGCCCGCCCGCCGCCGTCGAGGCGATTGCGCAACCGACCGCGGCCGATCACGCGCTGTACCTGCAGGCCGTAGATGTGCTGGTGCAGTGGCAACTGGCTTCAAAGCCGGGCGTGCTGCCGCCCTATGACGACACGCTGCTGTCGCGCGAACTGGGGCTTTTTCCGGACTGGTATGTGGCGAAACACCGCGGCATCGTATTGACCGCTGGCCAGCAGGACACGCTGGCTAAAGCCTTCCAGCAGATCAAGGCCAGCAGCCTGAATTCATTGGACGGCGCGCAAGTGTTTGTGCATCGGGACTTTATGCCCCGCAACCTGATGGTAAAAACCGATTGCGTTGACGCTCCCTCGGGGCAAAGCCAGCCGGGGCCGCGGGACTGGCTTTGCCAGACCGCAGGCGCAGCGGACCCCTCGGGGGGCAGCGAACCACACGCAGTGGGGAGCGTGGGGGCTATATCCCTTGGGGTTTTGGATTTCCAGGATGCGGTGTATGGCCCCATCAGCTACGACATCGCCAGCCTGATGCGCGACGCGTTTTTGAGCTGGGACGAAGACTTCGTGCTCGACGTGACGGTTCGCTACTGGCAGCAGGCGCGCAAGGCAGGCCTGCCGGTCGGTGATGACTTCGGCGAGTTTTACCGCGCCGTGGAATGGATGGGTTTGCAGCGGCACCTGAAAATTCTCGGCATTTTTGCGCGCCTGACCTTGCGCGATGGCAAGCCCAAGTACCTCGCGGACACGCCCCGCTTCATCCGCTATGCCCGGGCCACCTGTTCGCGCTACCGGCCGCTCGGCCCGCTGATGGTGCTGCTCGACGAGATCGAGGGCAACGAAACCCGCGTGGGCTACACGTTTTGATGCCAAACAAGCCTCCAGCCCAGGTAATTACTGCGCGAGCAGCTCCTATTTTCATAGCGACTACAGCCTGCTTCCAACTTGAAGCGGCGCCATGACGGCGCGCTCTGCAGCACGATTTTTTGCCGATCTGGCCCTGCTGCCGGGCACCTCGGTCAGCCTGCCCGATGCAACAGCGCGCCATGTACAGGTGTTGCGGCTGCAACCGGGCGATCACATCACGCTGTTCAACGGCCAGGGCTATAGCACCGACGGCAATCCATCGGGCCCTGAAGGCGAATTCGACGCCACCGTCACGCGCATGGGGCGCAGTGATGTCGATGTCACGATTGGGGGCTTCACCCCCACCCACCGCGAGGCCACGCGCCCCATTCATCTGGCCGTCGGCATGCCGGCCAACGAGCGCATGGACTGGCTGGTCGAAAAAGCCACCGAGCTGGGCGCCGCCAGCATTCAGCCGTTGATGAGCGAGCGCAGCGTGCTGCGCCTGAAAAGCGAGCGCGCCGACAAAAAAGTGGCGCACTGGCGCGGCATTGCCGTGGCGGCCTGCGAGCAATGCGGCCGCAACCGGCTGCCGGTGATTCATGAAGTCCGCACGCTGGCGGACTGGCTGAAATCGCTGAGTCTGGGCGAACCGGCTGATGCCAGGCAAGCGCGGCTGCTGCTATCGCTTCAAACCGGCGCCCGCCCCCTGTCCGCCACGTTGGCCTCTGAAGAGTCGCTGACTTTCCTCAGCGGTCCCGAAGGCGGCCTGAGCCCCGCCGAAGAAGCCGCTGCGATG
Source organism: Polaromonas sp. (assembly GCA_031396485.1). GTDB lineage: Bacteria > Pseudomonadota > Gammaproteobacteria > Burkholderiales > Burkholderiaceae_C > Polaromonas. Next base: position 7,786 of record JANNKV010000303.1, read on the forward strand.
GCCCGCGGCTTCGCGCCCGTCACGCTCGGCCCGCGCGTGCTGCGCGCCGAAACTGCGCCACTGGCGTGCCTTTCACTACTCGGGCTCTACTGATGAAACGCAACCTCTGGCTGCTGGCGATCTGCCAGGGTCTTTTTCTGACCAATAACGTCACCTTCATCGCCATCAACGGCCTTGTCGGGTTGGCGCTGGCGCCGCTGGGCTGGATGGCGACTTTGCCGGTGATGGGCTATGTGGTGGGCGGCGCGCTGTCGACCGGTTTGGTGGCGCGCACGCAGCGGCTGTTTGGCCGCAAGGCGTCGTTTCAGCTGGGTCTGGTGGTGGCCGTCGCGTCAGCGCTGCTGTGCTGCTACGCGGCGTACAGCAGGAACTTCTGGTTGCTGGTGACGGCCACTGTGGTGGCGGGTTTTTACAACGCGAATGCGCAGTTGTACCGCTTTGCCGCCGCTGAATTGGCCTCGCCTGCTTTTCGTGAAAAAGCGGTTTCGCTGGTGATGGCCGGCGGTCTGCTGGGCGCGGTGGCAGGGCCGAATCTGGCCGCCTTCACGCGCAACCTGACGCCGGTGCCTTTTGCCGGCGCCTACCTGGCGCTGGCGGGCGTGGCGCTGCTGGCGATGGCGCTGCTGGCCTTCATCGAATTTCCACCGCCGCCTGAAGTCAAAGCCAGCAGCGGGGGCCGACCCTTGAGCGAAATCATGCGCCAGCCGGTCTTCATCGTCGCCGCAGCCGCCGGCGCGCTCGGCTACGGCGTGATGAACCTGCTGATGGCGGCCACGCCGATTGCGATGCAGATCTGCAGCTTGCCGTTTTCTGACGTGGCACTGGTGCTGGAATGGCACGTGATCGGCATGTTCGCGCCGGGCTTTTTCACCGGCCATCTGATCAAGCGCTTCGGCACCCTGCCGATCATGGCCGTGGGGCTGGTGCTCAATGTGCTCTGCGTGGCGATTGCGCTGTCAGGCGTTGATTTCAAACAGTTTCTGGTCGCGCTCTTCCTGCTCGGGCTGGGCTGGAACTTCATCTTCACCGCCAGCACCACGCTGGCACTGACGGCCTATCACCCGGAAGAAAAAGACAAGGCGCAGGGCGCGCTGAACTTCTGCGTCTTCGCGGTGCTGGCGCTGACGTCGCTGGCGTCGGGCGTGCTGGTGACGACACGCGGCTGGGCCCTGCTGAACATGGGTTCGCTGTTGCCGCTGGGTGTTACAGCACTTGCCATCGGCTGGCTTGCGCTGTCACGGCGCAAGGCCCAGAATCCGTGAGCGCCGCCGCAGAGCGGCCAATCGTTGCAATCTAATTCTCTACCAAAGGACCACATCATGGGTTTACTTGATTCCGTTTTGGGCGCCGTCATGAACGGCCAACAACAGCCAGAAACCCAGGCCGCGCCGGGCGGCGGCGGCATGGGCGGGCTGGGTGCATTGGGCGGTCTCGGTGGTCTGGTGGGCATGGTGGCCAGCAATCCACAACTGCTGCAGGCGATCACCGGCATGCTGGGCAATGACGGCTCGCAGGGCGGCCTGGGCGGCCTGATGGCGAAGTTTCAAAATGCCGGCATGGGCGATGTAGCCAATTCTTGGGTCGGCAATGGTCAGAACGAGCCAATATCGGGCGACCAGCTGACCAACGTGCTGGGTGACGACACGATGGCCGGTTTTGCCGAAAAGCTAGGCATGAGCCAGGGCGATGCGGCCGGCCAGCTGTCCAATATTCTTCCCGGCCTGATCGACAAGCTGACGCCAAACGGCAATGCGCCGGCGGGCGGCCTGGGCAATTCGGGCGACCTGATGGGCATGCTGGGCGGCTTGTTCAAGCGCTGATCCGCTGGCGACGCCGCACGGGCGATTGCTATTGATTTAGGGGCTTAGGAAGCAAAGTTCATCACCAGATGAGCTAAGTTCCTGTCGTGATTCAGAAAAACCGATATTTCAGGCGTTCAAAACTCAGTGAAGCAAAACTGCGTCAGATCCTGCGTTATTTTGCGATGGATCTGAC
>JANNKV010000305.1:0-16716 GCA_031396485.1 Polaromonas sp.
CCCAAGCCCAAGCCCAAGCCCAAGCCCAAGCCCAAGCCCAAGCCCAAGCCCAAGCCCAGGCCCAGGCAGAAGCGCGAGCGCAGACCAGAGCGCGGGCCGAGGCGCAGGTGAGGGCCGAGGCGCAAGCGCAGGCCAAAACGCAGGCCGAGGCCAAGGCATTGGCCGATGCTCAAGCTCAAGCTCAAGCTCAAGCTCAAGCACAAGCTCAAGCTCAAGCTCAAGCTCAGGCTCAGGCTCAAGCAGAGGCGCGAGCGCAGACCAGAGCGCGGGCCGAGGCGCAAGCCAGGGCCGAGGCACAAGCCCAGGCTAAAGCGCAGTCGGAGGCCAAGGCCTTGGCCGACGCACAGGCTCAGGCGGATGCCCGAGTGCGAGCCCAGGAGAAAGCCCGGGCTGACGCGCAGGCTCAAGCTCAACCCCTACCTGTTGTACCCGCTCCCGTACCGTCAGCCGCGCCAGTTCCACTCGCACCAACACCAAACCCAGCACCTGCACCTGCACCTGCACCCGCACCAGCACCTGCACCAACCGCAACGCCACAGCCAGCAACCCCACGATCACCGATCCCCGCACCCGTTCCGGCACCGCCAGCTGTCAGTCCCGGGGCGTCCTCCCGTGTGCTGGACAAAACCACCATCTTGCGGGGCTTGTACCGACTTGCAGCCAACGTGGGCACGTTTGAAGACTGCGCCAGCGGTGCGCGTCTTCCTATCGCGCAGGAAGGCGCCAACGTTGTTCTTGAAGAGGCTTACCTGCGGCTTTTTTCGGGCGGCGGTGGTAACCCGGGCGTACTGGCCACGGTGGCCGGACGCGTGTTGCCGCGAGCCGCGCCCGATGGAAGGTCTCAACGCAACGCGCTGGTGGTCGACGGATTCATCTCGCTGGGCGGTGATGCCTGCCCGTCTGCCGCCAGTGCGGTACCGGCGGCGGCCAGGCCCAATACCGCTGCGACTGCTGCGCCGCCGACGCTGGAAAACACCCGCTGGAAGCTTGAGCAAATCGGCCAGCAGCCGGTCGAAGCCATTGAAAAACAGCGCGAGCCGCACATTATTTTGCAGTCGGCCTCCCGCCGCGTGACCGGCTCGGGCAGTTGCAACCAGCTTCTGCTGGGCTATGCCCTGGAAGGCACCACGCTGCGCTTCACGGAAGGCGTCGTGACCGCCCGCACCTGTGACACCGGCATGCAGCAGGAGAGCACCTTTCTGGCCGCACTGGCTGACGTCACCAGCTTCAGCCTGGAAGCCCGAACGCTGCGCCTGCTCGATGCGCAAGGGCGCGTGGTCGCACAGTTACGCGCAGAGGACCTCTGAACCTGTGTCGAATGGCTGGCGGCAGAATGCTTTTGACGCTTTCGATGCTTTTTGTCCTTGCCGTCATGCGCCGCGCATAAAACCACGCGGGTGTCTGCTTGCCCTATAAAATCGGGTGCACTGCGGGTGTAGTTCAATGGCAGAACGGCAGCTTCCCAAGCTTCATACGAGGGTTCGATTCCCTTCACCCGCTCCAGTTTCTCCACGCCCGGCAGCTCAGCCACTTCAGCTCCCTTATCCCGCTTAGCCCCTTGGCCCGTCAGGCGCCATCGGCCTGCCCCGTTACCGTTTTCAGGGCTTTTTTACGGGTTTGAGCGTCCGGTGCGTGTTTGGCGCAGCCTTATCAGTTATCTTCTGAACTGAGCGGTTCATTTCAACCGTTTAAAACAGTAGAAAAGTTCTGGAGGCTTCTTTTGAAACTCAACGGTATCAATCAACACCTGCTCAAGGCGACAACGGCAGTCTGCCTGTCGCTCGGCCTGCTGGCCGGCTGCGCGACACCGGCACCCTCGCAATCGGTTTCGATTCTGGAGCCCGCGAACGGCGCCACCGTCAGCAGCACTTTCAAGGTCAGGTTTGGCGTCAAAGGCATGAGCGTGGCGCCTGCCGGCGAAATCATTGCCAACAGCGGTCACAACCATCTGCTGATCAACCGGACATCGGTGCCTGCGGGTCAGTCGGTGCCATTCGATGATCAGCACAAGCACTTCGGCGCAGGGCAAACCGAAACCATGCTGACGCTGCCACCCGGCCAGTACACGCTGACCTCGCAGTTTGCCAATGGCGCGCACCAGTCTTACGGCGCGCCCATGAGTTCCACGATTCGCGTGACCGTGAAGTAGGCAGCGGCAAAAACCAGCCAACAAAAAAAGCCGGAACCAGCGCGCTGCTGGTTCCGGCTTTTTTTCGTCCGTCAGCGCGTGACGATGATGAAGATTCCCAGCATGGCCAGCGCGCTGCCTGCAAGCATGACGGGCGTGAATTGCTCACCGCTTTTCAACAACCAGTGACTGATCGGAAACACCAGAATCGGTGTGCACAGCGTCACCAGCGTGGCGACCGACAAGGGGATGTACTGCATCGAGGCGATCACGAACACCTGCGCTGAAATTGTGCTGCCCCCGATCAGCACGTAAAGCCAGACCCCTTTTTTATCCGCCTCCTGAAGCCGTGCGAAAAGGCCTGCGCGGCCTGAGGTGAAGGCCAGATGCAGCAGCAAGCCAGACACAGCGCCCAGCCATGCACCCAGCAAGGGCTCGGGCCAGGAGCGAACGGCTGAACCCCGCAGCACATTGCCGATGGCGTAGGCCAGCGAACTTCCCAGGCCGAGCAGGAAAATCGACGCCAGCAGGCGGCTGCGCAAGCTGGTTGGGGCTGCGGGAATGCCATCGACGGGCGCGCGGCTGCGGGAAAAAAAACCGGGTTGGTACGCCACCATCATCAGCCCGGCGATGGTGAACAGCAGACCCAGCACCACCAGCCAGCTCAAATTCTCGCTCAAGAGCGACCAGGCCATCACCGCCGTGAAAAGCGGACTGCTGACCTGGAAAATACTTGCCTTGGCAGGGCCGAAGCGCACCACCGATTCGTAGAAAAACCAGCGACCAAGGTAGGTTGAGAATGCGCCGGCGATTACGAAAAGCCAGAAGGCTGTCGTGTTCCACTCTACCGCGTCGACCCGAATTGCCAGTTGCACCAACAGCGCGAGGCCAGCGAACACGACATTGACCACGGTGGCGATCAAAAATCCCAGGCCGAGCGGAATTCGACTGGAGGCGACCTTGGTGACCACAATCGCGACCGTGAACAGCAGCAGCGCCGCTACCGACAGCAGAAAGCCGATATCGCTGTCAGACATCGTGAATCAGCAACTGGATGCTCCGCCGGGCGCGTTCAGGCATGTTTCAGGCCTCCAGCCCAGGTAATACCTGCGCACGCAGCTATTAAAAACATAGCGATAACGGCGCAGGATGGCGTCAAATTCTGAATGCTTCGCGTGATCAGGGGGCAAAAGCGCCCTTGGCTCCAGCAGGTTTTTCGACAGACCTTGCTCGACATGGCAGCACAAAAAAGGGCTGCAAAGTCTCTTCGTTCTTCTCGAAACCGCAGGGACAGAACTTCTCGCCTATCCCGGCCCTCACCTGCTCTTGCCTTGGGCCAAACCAGCCAGTCCGTGATTTGCGTTAACGCACTTGCTTCACGGCGCCGTCACGCTCGATCACGGTGACCGGCGGGTCGCGCATCTCGGTAATGACGGGGCTTTGTTTCGACGACGAGACAGAAGGCCTTGAAGCGGCGCGATCCGTCGTCGTCTGCCCACCCAGATTCATCACCGTGAAACCGGGCCGCATGCCCACCGGCGGCTTGGCGACCAGCGCCGCGCCATTGGGCAGCACGCTATGGGACAGCTTCATTTCTTCGGCCGTTCGCTTGTCGGTAAAAAGGGGCGATGTGGCGGCGGGCGGCCTGGCGGGGTTGTAGCCCGCCTGCTTGACGGGGCAACCAGTGGTGCTGCCAAAAACCAGGTGGCTACCTGGAAAAACTTTCTGCAGCTTTTCATTGAAAGGCGGCGTCATGTCGACAGGCGGCGTTTGCGCGTAGTAGACGATGGCGTTCGTTCGGTCATAGACCGTGAAGCAGGCCGCGGCGTTGCCTGCCGCCAGACCCAGCAAGGCCACCAGTGCAAGATTCTTGGTCATGGAACACCACTCCTTTTTTGACGTCACGCGGGTATCGATCAATCCCTGAACAACAGATCACTGAACATCACCAGCTTAACGATTAACCGGCTGCAGGTAAATCGGCGCAGGCCGATGGAGTTTTTCGCTGTCAGCCGCCGTCGCGCCCGGCGCGCAAGCGGCGCTTCAGAACGAAAAAACGCCGTGCCGGCTCTGGCCTGGTCTGGCCTAGATCAGCGTCACGCCTGTCTTGGCCTGCAGGGCCTCGCGCGTCACGCCCGGTGCCAGCTCGATCACCTTGAGCCCCTGCGGCGTCACGTCCATCACGGCCAGGTCGGTGATGATGCGGTCCACCACACCCACGCCCGTCAGCGGCAGCGTGCAGGTCGGCAAAATCTTCATGTCTTCGGTGCCATCTTTTTTGCGGGCGACATGTTCCATCAAGACGATGACGCGCTTCACGCCGGCCACGAGGTCCATCGCGCCGCCCATGCCCTTGACCATCTTGCCCGGAATCATCCAGTTGGCCAGATCGCCCTTTTCACTGACCTGCATCGCCCCCAGAATCGACAGGTTAATCTTGCCGCCGCGAATCATCGCGAAGCTTTCATGGCTGCCGAAAATCGACGAGCCCTTGATGGTGGTGACGGTCTGCTTGCCCGCGTTGATCAGGTCGGCGTCGACTTCATCTTCGGTCGGAAACGGGCCAATGCCCAGCATGCCGTTTTCAGATTGCAGCCAGACCTCGATATCGGAAAGCACAAAGTTGGCCACCAGTGTCGGGATGCCGATGCCCAGGTTGACGTAGAAACCGTCTTGCAACTCTTGCGCAGCACGCGCTGCCATTTGGTCTTGTGTCCAGGCCATGATCAAACCCCTGCCTTTTCAGTGATGGTGCGTTTTTCGATGCGTTTTTCGGGGTTTGCATTCACCACGATGCGGTGCACATAAATGCCCGGCAGATGAATCTGGTCGGGCTCCATCGCACCCGTTTCGACAATCTCCTCGACTTCCACGATGCAGACCTTGCCGGCCATCGCAGCGGCCGGGTTGAAGTTGCGTGCCGTCAGGCGAAACTGCAGGTTGCCCGACTGGTCGGCGCGCCAGGCCTTGACCAGCGACACATCGGGCACCAGCGAGCGCTCCATCACATAGGTTTCGCCATCGAACTCGCGCAGTTCCTTGCCTTCGGCGACCATGGTGCCCACGCCCGTTTTGGTGAAGAATGCCGGAATGCCCGCGCCGCCGGCACGCAGCTTTTCAGCCAGCGTGCCTTGCGGCGTGAACTCCAGCTCCAGCTCGCCTGCCAGGTACTGGCGCTCGAATTCCTTGTTCTCGCCGACATAGCTGGAGATCATTTTCTTGACCTGCCGCGTTTCCAGCAATTTGCCCAGACCGAAACCGTCCACGCCGGCGTTGTTGGAGATGATGCTGAGGTTTTTGACGCCGCTGTCTTTCACCGCATCGATCAGCGCTTCAGGGATGCCGCACAGGCCGAAGCCGCCGACCGCCATCAACTGGCCGTCCTTGACGATGCCTTTGATTGCCTCTGCAGCAGAGGGAAAAAGTTTCTTCACAAAAAGTCTCCGGTTGGGTTTTTTATCACGGTTCGTCAGCGGTCAGCCCGTTACGATACTACTTATTCAAATACGTAGTTTTTCGTAAAGGTTGCCCCGATGAAAGTGGTTCAGGAATTGGCACTCAACATAGATTACCAGCTGGCTTTCGAGATGGCGCCGGTGGGTCTGGTGCTGTCCCGCAACCGTTCGATTGTGGACTGCAACCAGCATTTGTGCGACATGTTCGGCGCCTCGCGCGAGCAGCTCGTCGGCCAGTCTTTTCTGGTGCTCTACCCCAGCGTGGCCGAATACGAGCGCATTGGCGCCCGCATGATTCCGATCCTGAACGCCAAAGGCCTGTACGCCGACGACCGCATCATGAAGCGCGCCGACGGCCGCAACAAGGGCGAAACCTTCTGGTGCCACGTGACGGGCCGGGCGCTGAACCGCGATGCGCCGCATGAGTCGGGTATCTGGACGTTCGAAGATCTGAGTGCACGCCGTCCCGTCACCGCCGACCTCACAGCCCGCGAGCGCGAAGTAGCCGCGCATCTGATGGACGGATTGACATCCAAAGAGATCGGCCGGGCGCTGGTCATCAGCCACCGCACCGTCGAAATCTACCGGGCCCGGCTGATGCGCAAATACAAGGCGTCGACCACGGCGGATCTGGTGCACCGGTTGATGGCGGGGTGATGACCGCATGATCCAGTCGCTATTATTTTCATAGCTGCTCACGCAGATATCACCTGAGCTGGCGGCACATTTAATTCATAAACCAGCACTTTTCGGCGCCTGCAGCCCTTCGCACTGCAACGCGACGAATTCGCGCAGCAGCCTGAGCGCCGGCGTCAGCTGGCGTCTATCGGGCAGCACCATGTAGAGCGGCGCCGGCTCCGTCAACCAGTCGGTGCACAGCGCCACCAGCCGGCCCTGCGCCAGGTCGTCGGCAATGTCGATGCGCGCCTTGTAGGCGACGCCGCGCCCGGCCACAGCCCAGCGCCGCACCACGTCGCCGTCATTGGCAATGTGGCCGCCGCGCACGCGCACGATGGTCTCAACGCCGTCGCGCCAGAAGCTCCAGCGGTCGTTGACGTCCTGCCCGAGCATGAAGCACAGGCAATCGTGGTCGGTCAACTGCTGCGGCGTCTGAGGTGTGCCGCGTTGCGCCAGATACGCTGGCGATGCACACAGCACGCGGCGGTTGTCGGGCGCCACCGGCAGCGCCACCAGGTTCGAATCAGGCGGCTCCCCATAACGAAAAGCCGCATCGACCGGGTCGCTGTACACGTTGGCCATGCGGTCTGACAGCTGCAGCCGAAAACGCACCTGCGGATGCTGCACCTCGAACGCATCAAGCCACGGCACCAGCAGGTTGCGCCCCAGGTCTGACGACGCGGCCAGCCGCAGCACGCCGTGCACCTGTCTGCGGCCCGTGAACAGCTCCTGCCGGCCCTCCTGCAACGTGTTGAGCGCCGACCGGCAATGCTCCAGAAACAGCGCGCCTTCGGGCGTGACGCGCAGGCTGCGCGTGGAGCGAACCAGCAGCGTCGCCTGCAATTCCTCCTCCAGGCGCTTGAGTGCCGCACTGGCGGCGGCCGGCGTGATACCCAGCGCCCGCGCCGTGGCCGAGAGGCTGCCCGAATCCACCGTGCGGACGAAGATTTCCAGGTCTTGCAGCGCCTTCATTTTCAAATTTTATTTGAAGCACCATTCAACCGGGCTGCTATTTTCTTTGTAGGCAGTCAGAACGATGATCGGCGCTCACCATTTTTAATCCACCGGCACCAACACCAGGACACCCCATGAAAGCCATCGGCTACCAACACGCCCGCCCTGTCTCTGCAGACGATTCCCTCATCGACATCACCCTGCCCGACCCGTCGGCCACGGGGCGCGACCTGCTGGTCGAGGTGCAGGCGGTGTCGGTCAATCCGGTTGACGTCAAAGTGCGCGCCAGTAGCCCGCCGGCCGAGGGGCAAACCTGGAAGGTGCTGGGCTATGACGCCAGCGGCATCGTGCGCGCCGTCGGCCCCGAGGCCACGCTGTTCAAGCCCGGCGACAGGGTCTGGTACGCCGGCTCCATCGCCCGCCCCGGCACCAACAGCGAACTGCATCTGGTCGACGAACGCATCGTCGGCCACATGCCGGCATCGCTCGATTTCGCGCAGGCCGCTGCCCTGCCGCTGACCACCATCACTGCTTGGGAAATGCTGTTCGACCGCTTTGAAATTGCGCCGGGCAAACGGAATGGTGGCCAGTCGTTGCTGATCATTGGCGCGTCAGGCGGTGTCGGCTCGATCATGACGCAACTGGCGCGCCGGCTGACGCCGCTGACCGTGATCGGCACCGCGTCGCGGCCCGAGACGCGCGACTGGCTGCAGACGCTGGGCGCGCATCACGTTATCGACCACACGGTGCCGCTGACAGATGAGCTGAAACGCATCGGGATTCCGGCGGTCGATTACGTGGCGAGCCTGACGCACACCGACGACCACATCGACCAGATCATTGAAGCCCTCGTGCCGCAGGGCAAGTTCGGTTTGATCGACGATCCGAAAAGCGGCATCGACATCACCCGCTTCAAACGCAAGAGCATTTCGGTGCACTGGGAACTGATGTTCACCCGCTCGCTGTTCGAGACGCCCGACATGATCGGCCAGCATCAGCTGCTCAATGAAGTGGCGCAGCTGGTCGATGCCGGTGTGATCAAAACGACGCTGGCCGAAAACTGCGGCCGCATCAACGCGGCCAACCTCAAGCGCGCGCATGCGCTGGTGGAGTCAGGCAAGGCGCGGGGCAAGGTGGTGCTGGCTGGCTGGTAGTACGCTGGTCATCACATCTGCTACTGATTTAATAGCTGCCCGCGCAGGTTTTACCTTGGCTGGAGGCCCCAATCGCTATGAATAACCGGCCATCATGGCCATGCGGATGATTCGGTGGAAATATGCGGCGGCCTTGGCGCCCAGCGCCGAAACGACTAGCATTGCACTGCGCCAAACGCCGGGGAACGCATGGAATCGACCACATTGAAAGCACCGCAAACCGGCTCACCGCCGGTGCTGCGCCGCTTCGACCAGCTACCCGGCCCGCGCGGCATTCCGCTGCTGGGCAACGCACTGCAGCTCGAAGGGCACCGCTTTCACCAGCAGCTCGAACAGTGGCGCCTTGAATTCGGCCCCTTGTTCAAAATGCAGATCGGCAAGCGCCAGCTGCTGGCTGTCGGCGATCATCAGCTCATCGCCGCGATTCTGCGAGACCGCCCTGCGGGCTTTCGCCGCACGTCGCGCCTCGAAGAGATCTGGCTTGAAATGAAGTTGCCACTGGGTGTATTTGGCGCCAACGGTGAAGTCTGGCAGCGCCAGCGCCGCATGGTGATGGCGGGGTTTGATCCGGCGCATGTCAAAAGCTATTTTCCGGCGCTGCAGGGGGTGGCCGGGCGACTGGTGGGGCGCTGGCAGCGTGCTGCCCGCGCAGGTCACGACATCGATCTGCAGGCCGACCTGATGCGCTACACGATCGACACCATCGCCGGGCTGGCCTTCGGCGCCGAGGTCAACACCCTGGAATCAAGCGGCCATGTGATCCAGCAGCACCTCGACAAAATCTTCCCTGCGCTGTTCAAACGCGTGCTGTCGCCGGTGGCGACCTGGCGCTTCTTTCGCTCGTCAGCCGACCGGCAGCTCGAGCGCAGCATTGCTGAAGTCAATGCGGCTGTGGCTGGCTTCGTCCAGCAGGCCCGGGCCCGCATGCAGACCGATCCCGCGCTGCGCGAACACCCGCGCAACTTGCTCGAAGCGATGATCGCCGCCGCCGACATGCCCGAAAGCGGCATCGACGACGGCCAGGTCGCCGGCAACGTGCTGACGATGCTGCTGGCCGGCGAAGACACCACCGCCAATACGCTGGCCTGGATGATTCACCTGCTGTGGCTGAACCCCGCCACGCTGGCCCGCGCTATGGAAGAAGTGCGCCGCGTGGTGCGTGAGCCGGCCCGCCCGACGTTCGACGAGATGGCGCAGCTCAATTACGTCGAGGCCTGCGCGCATGAAACCATGCGCCTCAAACCGGTGGCGCCGGTGATTCCACTGCAAACCGTGCACGCCATGACGATTGGCGACGTGCAGGTGCCGGCCGGCGTCATCGTGCAAAACATCATGCGCAGCGACAGCGTGAGCGAAAGCTATCTGCCGCGCGCCGCGTCGTTCGAGCCCGAGCGCTGGCTAGCCGGCGTTGACGGCCCGGGCGCCGCCGCCAGCGCCGCCAAACGCATCTCGATGCCCTTCGGCGCCGGTCCGCGCATTTGCCCGGGGCGCTATCTGGCGCTGCTGGAAATGAAGATGGCAATTGCCGTGCTGCTGGGCAACTTCGATATCGAAGACGTTACCACGCCCGATGGCCGGGAAGCGAAAGAACATCTGGCTTTCACGATGCAGCCCGTCGGCTTGCGCATGCGTTTGCGCGAGCGCGCCGCTGAAGCGAGCGCTATCAATTAAATAGCTGCCCGCGCAGGTATTACCTGGGCTAGCGGCCTGAAACGCTTAAAAATAGAGCTTTCAAGCTTTTTTAGGCCCATCCACCACTTCCGCCGCACTGCGGAACGCATCGACCGCCGCCGGCACGCCGCAGTAGATGCTCGCGTGCAGCAGCACTTCCTGAATCTCTTCTTTCGTCGCGCCATTGTTCAGCGCACCACGCACGTGGCCTTTCAGCTCCTGCTGCTTGCCCAGCGCCGTCAGCATCGCCACCGTGATCAGGCTGCGCGTCTTCAAATCCAGCCCCGGCCGCTGCCACGTGTCGCCCCAGGCATTGCGGGTAATGTACTGCTGAATGGGCTGGGTGAATTCGGTGGCGTTGCCCAAGGCGTTGGCCACGAAGTCTTCGCCCATCACCTGCTTGCGCGTGGCGAGGCCTTTGTCGTAGTCTTTGTCTGTTGAATGGCTCATGGGTTTTCCAGGTGGTTTTAACGATGGTTTGCAGACGGGGTCGCCTTACTGACGCATGGTTTTTAACACGGTGTCGACCAGATCATTCAGGCGCTATTGGTCGCCAGCTCCCATGGTCATGGGGGGCGCGCAACGTCATCAAACAAAACTATCGACGTTATTACAAAGATTGAATTGATCTATCCCTGATGGAAATCTAGACTTGTCTCATCAAATCGCCGTTAACCCACAAGGAGTGAGCCATGACCACCGAAGCCATCGAAAAAACCCAGGTAAACGAAGCCCAGTGCCCCTTCTCTAGCGCGAAACCGCCGCAAAAAAAGAACCGCGTCCGCAGCAACACGGACTGGTGGCCCGAGCAACTTAACCTGAAGGCGCTGCACCAGCAGTCTGAAATGTCCAACCCGATGGGCGATGAATTCGTCTATGCCGAGGAGTTCAAGACCCTGGATTTGAACGCGGTGATTAAGGACCTGCACGCCCTGATGACCGACTCGCAATCATGGTGGCCGGCTGACTACGGCCACTACGGCCCCTTCTTCATCCGCATGGCGTGGCATGCCGCCGGCACGTACCGCATCTTCGATGGCCGTGGCGGCAGTGGCAGTGGCGAGCAGCGTTTTGCGCCGCTGAACAGCTGGCCTGACAACGGCAACCTCGACAAGGCACGGCGGCTGCTGTGGCCGATCAAGGCGAAGTACGGCCGCAAACTTTCCTGGGCTGACCTTTTCATTCTCACCGGCAACGTCGCGCTCGAGTCGATGGGCTTCAAGACCTTCGGCTTCGGCGGTGGCCGCCCTGACGTCTGGGAGCCGACAGACATCGACTGGGGCCCGGAGGCCGATTGGCTGGGCGACGAGCGCTACAGCGGCGACCGCGAGCTGGCCAACCCGCTGGCCGCGGTGCAGATGGGCCTGATCTACGTGAACCCCGAAGGCCCGAACGGCAAGCCCGACCCGCTCGGCTCAGCCCGAGACATTCGCGAGACCTTTGCCCGCATGGCCATGAACGATGAAGAAACCGTGGCCCTGACCGCCGGCGGCCACACCTTCGGCAAGTGTCATGGTGCGGTCGATGCGAAGCACATCGGCAAGGACCCTGAAAGTTCAGGCATCGAGGCCATGGGCCTGGGCTGGACCAACAGTTTCGAAACCGGTCACGGCGTGCACGCGTTCACCAGCGGCATCGAAGGGGCATGGACCAAGAACCCGACGAAGTGGGACAACGGCTACTTCGAAAACCTGTTCGGCTACGAATGGGAACTGACCAAGAGCCCCGCCGGCGCGCACCAGTGGAAGCCCGTGGGCAGCAGCGGCGACGGCACCGTGCCCGACGCGCACGACCCGAGCAAACGCCACGCGCCGATGATGACGACCGCCGACATGGCCATGCGCATGGACCCGGCTTACGAAAAAATCTCGCGCCGCTATATGGCCAACCCGCAGGAATTTGCAGACCAGTTCGCCAGAGCCTGGTTCAAGCTGACGCACCGCGACATGGGTCCGCGCGCCCGCTACCTCGGCCCGCTGGTACCGAACGAAGAGCTGATCTGGCAAGACCCGGTCCCGACCGTTGACCATCCCCTGATCGACGAGCAGGACATTGCCGCGCTGAAAGCGAAGATCCTCGCCTCGGGTCTGACGACCTCGCAGCTGGTCACAACGGCATGGGCTTCGGCATCGACTTTCCGTGGCAGCGACAAGCGCGGCGGCGCCAACGGCGCGCGCATTCGCCTGACGCCGCAGAAAGACTGGGAAGTCAACCAGCCGGCGGAACTGGCGAAGGTGCTGGCCAAGCTGGAAGGCGTTCGACAAGACTTCAACGCTGTGCAGTCGTCAGGCGGCAAGAAGGTGTCGATGGCCGATCTGATCGTGCTGGGCGGTTGCGCTGCGGTCGAAGCGGCTGCGAAGAAAGCGGGCCAGAACGTGACCGTTCCCTTCTCGCCGGGCCGCACCGACGCCTCGCAGGCGCAGACCGACGAGCATTCGTTCGAGCCGCTGGAGCCGATGGCGGACGGCTTCCGCAACTACGTTCGCAAGGGGCATGAATCATCGGTGGCCGAAAAGCTGATCGACCGGGCGAACCTGCTCACGCTGACAGCGGCCGAGATGACCGTGCTGGTCGGTGGCCTTCGATCGCTGGGTGCGAATGTCGGCGAGGCGAAGCACGGTGTGTTTACCGAGCGCACCGACGAACTGACAAATGATTTCTTCGTGCGGTTGCTGGACATGAACACAAAATGGCAGAAGTCGGACGATGACGAATTCGTTCTTGAGGGGCGCGACCGGAAAACGAACGAACTCAAGCTCACCGGAACGGTGGTTGATCTGGTGTTCGGTTCCAACTCGCAGCTTCGGGCGCTGGCCGAGGTCTATGCCGCCAGCGACTCGCAGCAAGTGTTCGTGCGGGACTTTGTGAAAGCCTGGAACAAGGTGATGAACCTGGATCGCTACGACCTTGCGTGATCTGAAAGCAGAAACGTAGACGCTTCAAGGGTCTGCGCAGCGCAGCCGCCACCTGGTACCGGGTTATTCCGGGCTGGCTGGCGGCTGTGCCATTTCCGCTCAACGGCTTCTTGCGTTTCAGGGTTAATCTCAAGGTTTGGAACTTGCAGGAGCCCCCCATGTCATCGCCCTCACCCCGCTACCCCGCGCCCGAGTTGTCCGCATTGCCGGAGGACATTCGCACGCGCATCCTTGAAGTGCAGGAAAAAGCCGGCTTCGTGCCGAATGTGTTTTTGTCGCTGGCGCGCCGGCCCGCGGAATGGCGCGCGTTCTTTGCGTACCACGACGCGCTGATGCTCAAGGAAACCGGATCGAACACGAACGGCACGCTGACCAAGGGCGAGCGCGAGATGATCGTGACCGCGACCAGCGCGGCCAACCAGTGCCTGTACTGCGTGGTGGCGCACGGCGCGCTGCTGCGCATCTACGAAAAAAAGCCGCTGGTGGCCGACCAGGTGGCGGTGAATTACCGCAAGGCCGACATCACGCCGCGCCAGCGTGCGATGCTCGACTTTGCGATGAAGGTGTGCTTGCAGTCGCATCAAATTGAAGACGCCGATATCGATGTGCTTAAAGCGCACGGCTTCGACGATGAAGACGCGTGGGACATCGCCGCTATCACCGCGTTCTTCGGCCTGTCGAACCGCATGGCGAGCTTCAGCGGCATGCAGCCAAACCCTGAGTTTTACATGATGGGGCGTGTGCCGAAGCCGGCGAAGACGAGCTAGTCACTCCAACCAGACGCTATTATTTTTATAGCTGAACGCGCACGTTTTACCTGGGCTAGCAGCCTGTTTTATATAAAAAAGATATATTTACCGCTCAACACGCAGCAGCTTGCCGTTGGCGCTGTCGGTCAGCAAATACAGCCAGCCGTCCGGCCCCTGGCGCACGTCGCGGATGCGTTCGTTGCGTGCGGCATATAAGCGGTCACGCGAGATGACCGTATTGCCGTCGAGCACCAGCCGCCACAGTGCCGTGCCTGCCAGCGCGCCGACGAACAGGTTGCCCTTCCATTCGGCAATCGCGTCGCCGGTGTAGAACGCCATGCCGCTGGGCGCAATCGACGACTTTTGTCCGCCCGTCCACGGCGAGCCGTCGATGGTTTCCCAGTAACTCAGCGCTTGCTCGATGCCTGCCATGCTGAGCATGCCGACAGGCGTGGTGGTGCCGTATTCCTGCCCGTAGGTGACCACCGGCCAGCCGTAGTTGCGGCCGGCCAGCGTGCGGTTGACCTCGTCGCCGCCTTGCGGGCCATGCTCGTGGGTCCAGAGTTCGCCGGTAGTCGGATGGCGCGCGGCGCCCTGCACATTGCGGTGGCCGTAGCTCCAGATGCCACTTTGCGCCCCATCGTCATGAACGTGGGGTTTCCGGGCGCTGCGCCGCCGCTGGTGGTGATACGCATCACCTTGCTGTTGCCGCGCGTCAGGTCTTGCGCATAGCCGCGTTCGGAATCGAGTAGCCGGTCGCCGGTGGTCACCCACAAATAACCCGCGGTATCGAACACCAGACGCGAGCCGAAATGGCCGACGCTCTGCACCTTGGGCGTCTGGCGGAAGATGACCGTGACGTTGGTGAGCGTGAGCGTGAGCGCGGCCGTGTCGAGCTCGGCCCGCGCCACGGCGGTGCCGTTTAGCGCGGCATTGGTCGTGTCACGCTCGACAAAGCTTAAATAGATGCGCCGGTTGGTGGCGAAAGCGGGGTCGAGTGCGACGTCCAGCAAGCCGCCCTGCCCGGCCGTTTCAACGGCAGGCACACCGGTCACCGGGCTTGACGTTTTGCCATCGGCCGAAAGCAACATCAGGCTGCCGCCACGCTGGGTAATGAGCGTGCGGCCGTCGGGCAAAAAAGCCAGGCTCCACGGATTGACCAGGCCGGTTTTCACTTCGGTGACGCGCAACGGCGCCGCTCCATTGACGCCGCCCGCTGCGCCTGTGGCACTGGTGGCGGAGCTGACTCCCGAACTGCCTGTCGCACTCCCCGGCGCACTGTCACCACTGCCACCACCGCCGCATGCGGTGAGCAAGGCAACCAGCAGCACGGCAATCAATCCGCAGCGGGCCCCGACAGCGAAACGCAAGCGTGAAGATGTTGTCATTGCCCGAGCGTAGTGGACGGCAGCACCGCGCACTGCGCAGGAAGTGAAAGCGTTGTGAGAACCCGTTTCTGGCGGTCGGCGGCTCGGCAGTTCAGTCCCCTGATCAAGTCGCAGTCGCTATATTTTTAATAGCTGCTTGCGCAATATTTACCTGGGCTAGCGGCCATTTCTCCTCATAAATTCGCATCTACCAGCTGCCGCAGCCAGTCGGGCAAGGGTCTGGATTTCTGGGCTGGAAAATCGACCCAGATCGTGGTGGCGCCACCGGCGGCACAGATCACGCCGGGTGTGTCAGCCCGCTCCATCGTGCCCCAGGTTTCAAACGTGGTGCGCGCCGGATCGCTGGCGTACATCTTCAGGCGAACATCACCCGGGTATTCGAGCTGCTTGTAGAAGTTGCAAAACGCATTGACGATGACCAGGCCTTCACCTGCGGGGTCGGGAATGCAGCCGATGCTGTACATCCAGTCGATGCGCGCGGTTTCCAGGTAGCGGAAGTACGCGCCATTGTTGAGGTGACCCATGGCGTCCATGTCACCCCAGCGGATCGGAATAATCATTTCGTAGATGAGCTTTTTCTTCTCGGGAATTTCAAATTTCATGATGTCGGATGGTTAGGAAGCAGGTCGGAATCTATCGTTTCAACGATGAGCCCGAATGGACGCCACGATGCCCAGCGTGAAGAGCAAGCAGGCAATGAATTGGGGCGCGGTGGGCCAATGCCCGTCCCACAGAAAAGAATACAACAGCGCAAAAATGGTTTCACTGACCACCAGTTGCCCGCACAGGCTGGCACTCAGGCGCTGGCTGGCCAGGTTCCACAAAATGGTCGCCAGCCAGGTCGAGCCAAAACCCGCAGCCACGCACAGCAACGCGAAGCTGAAAAAATCGGGCCGCGCCAGCAGCGTGCTGGCGCTCGATCCGCCAGCCAGCCACATCAGAACGGCACCCAGCCCGGTCGCAATGCCCAGCCAGTTCGCCCAGTCGGTGGCGTTGACTTCGGGGTGCCGTTTGAGCCACGCTGAATTGAGCACGGCAAAAGCTGTCCAGCAGATCAGCGACGCGGCGGCAAATGCCACGCCGCGCCAAAAATGCGGTGCCGCGCCATCGACATCGTTGTGGGTGGAAGCCATCATGATCGCGAGACCCGCCACCGTCAGCGCCAGCCCTGGCAGCAGCGCCGACCAGCGCAGGCCTTGCGGCTTGCCCAGCAGCATCACCCACAGCGGAATGGTGCCGATGACCAGCGAAGGCACCTCGGTGCCGGCGTCTCGAATGCCCCAGACCAGCAGCAGGTAATAGCCGGTAAAACCCAGCACGCTCATCAGCAAGGCAGCCAGCGCCTGCCTGAACGTCGGCAGGCGCCGGTAGCGCCACCCGACCAGCATCACCACCGCTGCCACGGCCCCATATACCGCAAAGCGGCCGGCTGTCAGGTCGTTGGAGGAATAAGCGCCAGCGCCCATGGGCAACATGCGGGGCGCCACAAAGACCAGGCCACACAGCGCACCGGCTGCGAGCCCGTCAACAATACCTGTCTGCGTCATGGGCTGCAACGTGCCCGCTATCAGGCGCCGAATACGTAGTCGGCAGAATTCACCGCGCGATTGACTAAGTGACTTTC
>JANNKV010000309.1:0-3157 GCA_031396485.1 Polaromonas sp.
CGCGGGTACGACAGCGACCTCCCGCGCGTGACCGGCGACGTCGGCAAGGCCGGCGTGGCCATCGATTCAGTCGAAGCCATGAAGATTTTGTTCGACCAGATCCCGCTCGACACAGGCAGCGTGTCCATGACCATGAACGGCGCGGTGCTGCCGGTGCTGGCGGGCTATGTGGTGGCGGCTGAAGAGCAGGGTGTGGCGCAAGACCAGTTGAGCGGAACGATTCAGAACGACATTCTGAAAGAGTTCATGGTGCGCAATACCTACATCTACCCGCCTGCGCCCAGCATCCGCATCATTGGCGACATCATCGAATACACGGCCAAACACATGCCGAAATTCAATTCGATTTCGATCAGCGGTTACCACATGCAGGAAGCCGGCGCCAACCAGGCGCTTGAACTCGCCTTCACGCTGGCCGACGGAAAAGAGTACGTCAAGACCGCCATCAACAAAGGGTTGGACGTTGATGGATTTGCAGGAAGGCTCAGCTTTTTCTGGGCTATTGGCATGAACTTCTATCTCGAAGTCGCCAAGATGCGCGCTGCGCGGCTGCTGTGGTGCCGCATCATGAAGGGCTTTGATGCGAAGTCGCCGAAGTCATTGATGCTGCGCACCCACTGCCAGACCAGTGGGTGGAGCCTGACCGAGCAGGACCCGTACAACAACATCGTGCGCACGACCATCGAAGCGATGGCGGCGGTGTTCGGCGGCACGCAAAGCCTGCATACCAATTCGTTCGACGAGGCGATTGCGCTGCCGACCGAATTCTCGTCGCGCATTGCCCGCAACACGCAGCTCATCATCCAGGAAGAAACGCACATCGGCGCGGTCGTTGACCCGTGGGCGGGCAGCTACATGATGGAAAAGCTGACGCAGGACATGGCCGATGCCGCGTGGAAAATCATCGAGGAAGTCGATGCCATGGGCGGCATGGTCAAGGCCGTTGACAGCGGCTGGGCCAAGCTGAAAATCGAGGCGGCGGCGGCTGAAAAGCAGGCGCGCATCGACAGTGGCAAAGACGTGATCGTTGGCGTCAACAAGTACAAACTCAAGACGGAAGACGCGATCGAGTCGCGCGACATCGACAACGTGGCCGTGCGCGACGGGCAGATCGCCCGATTGAAAGAAATCAGGTCAAAACGCGACGCAGCCCAGGTAGAACATGCACTCAGTGCTATCACTTCTGCAGCAGAGCATGCAGGATCAAGCGGTGATCTGGAGGGCACAGGCAACCTGCTCGATTTGTGCATCAAGGCCATGCGCGCCCGCGCCACGGTGGGCGAGGTGAGTGATGCGCTGGAAAAAGTTTACGGCCGCCACCGCGCCGATACGCAAAAGGTGACCGGTGTGTATGCAGCTGCCTATGACTCCGCCGAAGGCTGGGAAACCCTCAAGTCCGAGATCAATGCTTTTGCCGAAGCCGAGGGCCGCCGCCCGCGCGTGATGATCTCCAAGCTGGGCCAGGACGGCCACGACCGCGGCGCGAAGGTGGTCGCCACGGCGTTTGCCGATCTGGGCTTTGACGTCGACATGGGCCCGCTGTTCCAGACGCCCGAAGAGTGCGCACGGCAGGCGATTGAAAACGACGTGCACGCCGTGGGTGTTTCGACACTGGCGGCAGGGCATAAAACATTGGTGCCAGCCATCATCGAAGAACTGAAGAAGCAGGGCGCCGACGACATCATCGTTTTTGTCGGCGGCGTGATCCCGCGGCAGGATTACGAGATGCTGTACGAGGCGGGCGTCAAGGGCATCTACGGGCCGGGCACGCCGATTCCAGCCAGTGCGAAGGATGTGCTGGAGCAGATTCGGAAGGCGCTGGGCAGTTTGCCAAAACCAGCTTAGATATGTATCATTGGTATATATCAAACTGCTGGAGTTTGCCATGAGCGCTACCCCGCTAGGTACTGCAAAGGTTTTTACGACTGGTCGCAGCCAGGCCGTTCGGTTGCCGAAAGAATTTCGGTTCAACACGAAAGAAGTCACTGTTGAACGCAAGGGTGACGCGATCGTCTTGCGGCCCAAGCTCACGAAGGACGAATGGTGGGCCAGGATGGAAAAAATCCTCGGCTCGTTTGAAGGGATGGAGCCGATTGAACGTGACAGCAGCCCGCCTCGGGAGATTGAGCCATTCGACGTGCCAGAGGGCGATGAAAGCCCATGAAGTACCTGCTTGACTCCAACATCTGCATCTATGCGCTGAACGCAAGTCATCGCTCGGTACTTGAAAAATTCAGGGAGCACGGCCCCGACAACCTGGGCGTCTCAAGCATCGTGGCTGCAGAGTTGGCGTTTGGTGCACAAAACAGTCAGCGCCAGTCCGCATCTGTGAATGTGCTTGAGTTGTTCCTGGAAAGCGTGACGGTGCTGCCCTGGGAGCAAAGTTCGATCTGGCAATACGCCCGCATACGCAAAGAACTCAAGGATGCGGGCACGCCCATCAGTGCGATGGACCTGTTGATAGCAGGCCACGCCATGGACTTGAACCTGACACTGGTGACCAACAACACGCGGGAATTTGAGCGCGTCAAGGGGTTGAAGCTGGAAAACTGGGCGCAATGATGCAAGAGAC
Organism: Polaromonas sp.; assembly: GCA_031396485.1. Taxonomy (GTDB): domain Bacteria; phylum Pseudomonadota; class Gammaproteobacteria; order Burkholderiales; family Burkholderiaceae_C; genus Polaromonas. The sequence continues at coordinate 2,573 of JANNKV010000309.1, forward strand.
GATGGCAGCTCAGGTCATGGATCAAACGTCGCCTGCTTCGCAGCGCCGCGCCATCGCCAAAGCCATCACCCTGCTTGAATCCACCCGCCCCGACCACCGCGCGCAGGGCGACGGACTGCTGACTGCACTCTTGCCGCACACCGGAAAATCCTTCCGCCTCGGCATCAGCGGCGTGCCGGGCGTGGGCAAGTCCACTTTCATTGAGGTGCTGGGCTTGTACCTGATTGAACAAAGCCATCGCGTGGCGGTGCTGACCATCGATCCGTCGTCCAGCGTCTCAGGCGGGTCCATCCTGGGCGACAAGACGCGCATGGAAATGCTGTCGGTGCACGAAAAAGCCTACATTCGCCCCAGTCCCAGCAGCGGCACGCTGGGCGGCGTGGCCGAAAAAACCCGGGAGGCCATGCTGGTGTGCGAAGCCGCCGGCTACGACGTGGTGATTGTCGAAACGGTCGGTGTGGGCCAGAGCGAAACGGCAGTCGCCAACATGACCGACATGTTTGTGCTGATGCAACTCCCCAACGCGGGCGACGACCTGCAGGCGATCAAAAAAGGCGTGATGGAGCTGGCCGATCTGGTCCTCAT
>JANNKV010000315.1:0-13158 GCA_031396485.1 Polaromonas sp.
CGAAGATCAGGGCGATGTTCTTGCCCGACAGCATCGGTTGTTCCGTGCCAGCCTCCTTGGCCCTTTTCAGGGCCATGGCCAGTTGCAGCAGGTTGCGTACCTCGCCGGGGGTGAAATCGAGCAGTTTCAGGAAACTGCGGCCGTGCAGGTTTTCGGGCATGGTATCCTCCTAAACCGGGTCACGGATCAATGGGCAGGTCATGCAGTGCGATCCGCCCCGGCCCCGGCCCAGTTCGGCACCGGGAATGGTGATCACCTCGACACCGGCCTTGCGCAGCAGCGTGTTGGTGTAGGTGTTGCGGTTGTAGGCCATCACCACGCCGGGTGCCAGGGCCAGCAGGTTGTTGCCGTCGTCCCACTGTTCGCGCTCGGACTCATAAGCGTCGCCGCCCGTGGCGACATTGCGCAGGGCCTTCAGCCCCAAGGCCTCGGCAACCACCTGCAGAAGCGGTTTGCTTTCCGTGCGAACGTCCAGGCTGCCTTCGCGCGCACCCGGCCTGATGCTGTGCACCCGCATCGCATCGACCATTTCCGGGAACACGGTGACCAGGTCCACATCACAAAAAGTGAACACTGTGTCGAGGTGCATGGCACCGCGCGATTTCGGAATCTGCGCGGCCAGTACCCGGGTAGCGGTGCCGCGCGCAAAAAGGGTGCGTGCCAGCTGGCTGACGGCTTGCGGCGACGTGCGCTCGCCCATACCGATCATCACTACACCGTTGCCAATCGGCATGACGTCGCCGCCCTCCAGCGATGCCTGGCCGTGTCCCTTGTCGGGGTCGCCCCACCACTCTTTGGTTCCGGCAAATGATGGATGGAAGCGGTACACCGCGGTCGTCAGCAGCGTTTCCTGCTGGCGGGCCGGCCAGTACATCGGGGACAGCACCACGCCGTTGCCGATCCAGCAACTGCTGTCGCGGGTGAACAGGGTGTTGGGCAGGGGAGGCAGCAGCAGGTCGGCCGGGCCGGTGAAGCGGGCCAGCAAGCCTTCAGGCTCAAATGGCAACTCGGCACGCGCCAGTCCGCCGATCAGGTGCTCGGCCAGGCGCATCGGTGGCAAGGCTTCCAGCCACGGGCGCAAGGCTTCGGCGGCCTCGGGGTCGACAAAGTCCGGACCCAATTTACGGTCAAGTACCCATGCCCTCGCCAGCGGGTCGCTCACGGTCTGGGCCAGCAGGTCATGCAGTTCCAGCACCTCGATACCGCGGTCAACCATCGCGCTGGTGTAGGCATCGTGATCGTTGCGTGCCTGTGCCACCCAGAGCACATCGTCAAACAGCAACTCACGGCAGTTGGCCGGGGTCAGGCGCTTTTGCGCCAGCCCCGGCCTGCACACCAGCACCTTGCGCAGGCGCCCCACCTCCGAATAAACACCTTTGGGAAGACTTTTTGTCAGGATCTCGGCTTCAGTCTTGGTTTCAGTCATGGTTTCCTTCGAAATCAGGATTCACAGCGTCAGGCGGCCGGTCGCCAGCAGAGCGATCGCGGCAATCGCCAGCACCACCACCAGCGCCAGAATGCCCAGCTCAATACCAGTGAACGGCCTTTCGGCGCGCTGCTTTTTGGCCCAGATGTAGAACACCACACCGGGCGCGTAGAGGAGTGAGCTCAGCAACAGATACTTCAACCCGGCGGCGTAGAGCAGCCAGACGCAGTAGACGGTCGCGATCAAGGCGACAGGCGTATCGCTGGCGCTTTGCGCGCTGCGTTCACCTTCACCGCGCCAGGCCAGCATCAAGCCGTACACCGCACTGAAAAGATAGGGCAGCAGAATCATCGCGGTCGACAGCGAAATCAGGGCCAGATATGACGCTTTCGAGAACAGCGTCACGATCAAAAAGATCTGCACCATCGCGTTGGTCAGCCACAGCGCATTGGCCGGTACCTTCTGGCTGTTCTGACGAGCCAGCCACGAGGGCATCACGCCGCCGCCAGCAGGCGTGAACAGCGACTCGGCGGCCAGCAGCATCCAGGCCAGAAAGCCGCCACCGACCGACACGATGAGCCCGATATAGATCAGCACGGCGCCCCAGGTGCCCACAGCTTTTTCAAGCACAGCAGCCATTGACGGGTTTTTCAGCCCGGCGAGCTCGGGTTGCGTGAACAGGCCCATCGACAGCAGCGACACCGCCATCAGCAGCAGCAGGCAGATCACAAAGCCGATGACGGTGGCGCGGCCCACGTCCTCGCGGTTGCGTGCGCGGGCTGAATACACGCTGGCGCCTTCGATGCCGATGAAAACCCACACCGTCACCAGCATGGTGCTTTTGACCTGGTCGAGCAGCGGGCCCAGTTTGGCGCTGCCCCAGAAGTCGAGCCGGAAGGTCTCGACCTGGAATGCCATGGCCACCAGGCCGACGAAGAGCAATAGCGGCACCACTTTGGCCAGGGTGATCACGGCGTTGAGCACGGTCGCGCCCTGAATACCGCGCAGCACCATGAAGTGGATGGCCCAGAGCACGATGGAGGCGCCGATGACTGACGCCTGCGTGTTGCCTTCACCGAACACCGGGAAGAAGTAGCCGAGCGCGCCAAAGGCCGCGACCAGGTAGCCGACGTTGCCGATCCAGGCGCTGACCCAGTAACCCCAGGCTGAGTTGAAGCCGACATATTCGCCCGACGAAGCGCGCGCGTAGCCGTAGACACCGTTGTCAAGTTCGGGCTTGCGCAGCGCCAGCATCTGGTAGACGCGCGCCAGCATCAGCATGCCGACCCCGGTGATCGTCCAGCCGATCAGGATGGCACCGGCGCCTGCACCGGCCGCCATGTTCTGCGGCAGGCCGAAGATGCCGCTGCCGATGATGGAGCCCACGACGAGGGCCACCAGCAGGCCCAGGCTCAGGCCGGGGCGTTCGGTTGTCATAGACCTTGCCGGTGCGCCGGGCGCGATTCCTGGGTGGGGCACGGATGCCGCGGGCGAGATGTTCATGATGACGTTCTCCTTGTGTATCGGAACCGATCAGACGGGCCAGCCATGGCGGCTTGTGGTCTATTTCTGGTACCTGCTCCACTGCCGCACTGCCGCCACCTTATCGCTGCCGGTCACTCGCGCCTTTGCGATGCATCAATACATCCCTTGATAAGCGATCCAGCGGTTTGCGTCAGCATTGACCATTGCTGGCGCGTGCAAGCCGGTTAAAAGAAGTTCTTTTAGTAGCAACAAGTGCCAAAAGACCAGCAAATACGTGCGCAAGCAGCTATGAAAGTAATAGCTTCCTGGCGCTGGAAAGGCAAGGCGATTGGCCATACGCCTGTTTTCTTGCAGCGCGGCCGCCTGTCGTTGAAGCCTCACGGCGAAAGTCGGGGTTGATAAATCAGACTATGACGAAATAACACTTCTAAAAAAGCGATCTGTTTTCAGATCCTTTGCGGGAAAGATCGTAGTGACATGCGCCGTCTCAGGGTTTTGAATTGTGTGGCCAGCCCTGATTGACCACGCTGGCCCATAGGACAGGTCCCGCCTTTCATGCGACTTGCAGACTTCACAACACTAACCAGGAGCCAGGTAAATGGACATCATTTCCGGAACTGCAACCGAGACCGTTGAGCGAAAGCGGCCCATGACCCGCGAGGAGAGGCGGGTCATTCTGGCGTCGTCGGCCGGCACGATTTTCGAGTGGTACGACTTTTATCTGTACGGCTCGCTGGCAGCCATCATTGGGGCGCAGTTCTTCTCCTCTTTCCCGGAGGCCACCCGCAATGTGTTCGCACTGCTCGCGTTTGCCGCCGGGTTTCTGGTGCGGCCCTTCGGGGCCCTGTTTTTCGGCCGACTGGGCGACTTGATCGGCCGCAAATACACCTTTCTGATGACGATCCTCATCATGGGCATCTCGACCTTTATCGTCGGGCTGTTGCCCAGCTATGCCAGCATCGGGTGGCTTGCACCCGTGGCGTTGATCACGCTGCGCATGCTGCAGGGCCTTGCGCTGGGCGGCGAGTACGGCGGCGCTGTGGTGTACGTGGCGGAACACGCGCCCCGCGGGCGACGTGGCTACTACACCAGCTGGATCCAGACGACCGCCACGCTCGGCCTGCTGCTGTCGTTGATGGTGATCCTGGGCGTGCGCACGCTGGTCGGAGAGAAAGAGTTTGCCGACTGGGGCTGGCGCATTCCGTTCCTGCTGTCGATCTTTCTGCTCGCCATTTCAGTCTGGATTCGGCTGCAGATGGAAGAGTCACCCGCGTTCAAAAAAATGAAGGCTGAAGGCACCCAGTCCAAGGCACCGATTTCCGAGGCGTTCGGACAATGGAAAAACGGTAAATTTGCCTTGATCGCCCTGTTCGGCCTGGTCGCCGGGCAGGCGGTGGTCTGGTACACGGGGCAGTTCTATGCGCTCTTTTTTCTGCAGACCATTTTGCGTGTCGACATGTTCTCGGCCAACATGCTGATTGCGTGGTCGCTCATTCTTGGCACGGCCGGGTTTGTGTTCTTTGGCTCGCTGTCAGACCGGATCGGCCGCAAGAAAATCATCCTGGCCGGTTGCCTGCTGGCGGCCCTGACTTACTTCCCGGTGTTCAAGGCCATTACAGCGCTGGCCAATCCGACGCTGCACGCGGCGCAGCAAAACACACAGGTCACTATCATGGCCGACCCGGCCGATTGCTCGTTTCAGTTCAATCCGGTCGGTACCGCCAAATTCACCCAGTCGTGCGACGTCGCCAAAGCACTGCTGGCCCGCAGTTCGGTGAATTATTCGGTGCAATACACGCCGGGCGCGCTGCCAGCGAAGGTGATGGTGGGCAGCACCGAGATCGTGTCCTACAGCAGCGCTACCCTGAGCGGCGACGCTGTAAAGGCGACGCCGGCAGCCTTCACCAAAAGCGTGAACGACGCGCTGGCAGCGGCTGGCTATCCGGTACCTGGCAAGCCCACGGAAGGGATTGTGAAACTGTCCGGCATTTTTGATGTGTTCAATGCCCAGGCCTTCCCGCTGGTGTTGTTGCTGACTTATCTGGTGATACTGGTGACGATGGTTTACGGCCCGATTGCGGCAGCGCTGGTCGAATTGTTCCCGACCCGCATCCGCTACACCGGCATGTCGCTGCCGTATCACATCGGCAATGGCTGGTTCGGTGGCCTGATGCCAGCAACCGCTTTCGCGATGATCGCGCAGACTGGCGATCCGTACTTTGGGTTGTGGTATCCGATAGTCATTGCGACGATGACCCTCGTCATCGGCTCCCTGCTGGTGCCCGAGAACAAGGATAAGGACATCTTTGCCGAAGACAGACGGTGACGGTCGCGGCGCAATCATGTCGGCATCTAGTGACCCGCGCTGGCGGGTCATCGGGTGCGGGCGCTATACGGCATCTTGGGGCCTAATTTACTGGTTATATCGGCCTCTAGCCCAATAAAGACCTGCGCAAGGTGCTATTTAAATAGTAGCGAAGATTGCGGCAAACTCTTTGGCGAACACAGTAGTTCACAACGCTTTATACTGTATATAAACACAGTTAAAGTATGTTTTGACTTGCAGCAAAACTCAAGGCCGCGCATGACCGATGCCCTCATTCCTATCCACGCCATCAAGGGCCGCGGAACCGCCACGCGCATGCCGCACCGGTTTGAAAAAGACACCCGCAGCGCGTGGGACGACGGGTGGCACACGCTGGAAGACGCCGCCTTTGAGAACGCGCCGCGGCTGGAGACCGAGGTCGTTTTTGAAGACGCCCGCAGCGCCATCAACCGCAATGAATCACCCGATATTCATTTCGACTACTCGGTCAACCCCTACCGGGGTTGCGAGCACGGCTGCGTGTACTGCTTTGCCCGGCCCACGCACAGCTACCTCAACCTGTCGCCCGGGCTGGATTTCGAAACCAAAATCATTGCCAAGCGCAATATCGTGGACGTGCTGCGTGCTGATCTGGGAAAGCGCAGCTATGTACCGAAGCTGCTGAACATCGGCTCGGCCACCGATTGCTACCAAGCCGTGGAGCGTGAGCTGAAGCTGACGCGCGGTTTGATCGGGCTGATGCAGGAGACGCGGCATCCGTTCTCGCTTGTCACCAAGTCCAGCGGGGTGGAGCGAGACCTCGACCTGATCGCGCCGATGGCCGCCGACAGGCTGGCGGCCGTCTATATCACTGTCACCACACTGGACGGCGAACTCGCGCGCAAGCTGGAGCCGCGCGCCGCGGCGCCGCACCGCCGCCTGCGCACGATCGAAACGCTGGCAGCCGCTGGGATTCCGGTCGGCGTCAGCGTGGCGCCGCAGATCCCGTTCGTCAACGAAGACATGGAGCAAGTGCTGGAAGCCGCCTGGCAGGCCGGCGCGCGGTCAGCTTTCTACACGGTGGTGCGCTTGCCGTGGGAAGTGGCGCCTATTTTCAAGGAATGGCTGGAGCTGCACTACCCGCAGCGCGCCGCCCGCATCATGGCGCGCATCCATGACATGCGTGGCGGGAAGGATTACGACAGTGACTTTTCAACGCGCATGAAAGGCAGCGGCTTGTGGGCCGACCTGATTCGCCAGCGCTTTGAAAAAACCTGCGCGCGCCTGGGTTTCAATCGGGATCGGATTGAGCTTGATCTGAATCAGTTCAGGCCACCGTCGGTGATGGGGCAGGGCAGCCTTTTTTGAGTGTTCAGTTGCTGTTCGCCCGCTGAAGCTGGGCCGCATGGTGGCGCAAGTGGCTGTCCATCAACGTCGAGATGAAATAGTAGCCGTGGTCATAGCCTTCATGGCGCTGCAGCCTCAAAGGCTGGCCCGCCGTGTTGCAGGCGGCTTCGAACAGATGCGGGTGCAGTTGTTCGGCCAGAAATTTGTCTGCCAGTCCCTGGTCGACGAGTATGCCGCCGGGGTAGGGCGCGCTGTTCATGGCCGACATCAGCGCGGTGGCGTCGTGTGCGGCCCAATGCGATTCATCGGCACTCAGATAAGCTGTGAAAGCCTTTCGCCCCCACGGGCACTGGCTGGGCGCGCAGATCGGGGCCAAGGCTGATACCGACCGAAAAAGCGTGTGGTGTCGCAGTGCCAGCGTCAACGCGCCATGGCCCCCCATCGAGTGGCCAAAAATGCCGAGTCGCGTCGTGTCGATGGGCAGAAAACTCTTGATGAGCGGCAGCAGCTCGGCTGTAAGGTAGCTCTCCATGCGGTAGTGGGTCGACCACGGTGCCGCGGCGGCGTCAAGATAAAACCCGGCGCCTACGCCCAGGTCCCAGCTATCGGTTTCGCCGGGCACATTCGCACCCCGCGGGCTGGTGTCAGGGGCAATCAATGCCAGTCCCAGCTCACTGGCCAGCCGTTGCGCGCCGGCCTTGGTCATGAAGGTTTCTTCGTTGCAGGTCAGGCCGGCGAGGTACATCACTGCGGGGACCGGGCCCTGCTGCGCCTGTGGCGGCACAAAGACCGAAAACCGCGCAGGCAGGCCGATGACTTGCGAGTCGAATTCGTAAAAGCGTTGCACGCCGTCAAAGCAGCGATGCTCGGAAACTACCCTGGGTTGTTCGGTCATTGCTTTTTTATCCTTTGGAGGAGGAGACGAGTTCAAGCACCGCATCGGCAAACACCTGCGGCACTTCCTGCGGCAGGTTGTGGCCCACACCGGGTATGACGCGATGGGAACGCGGGCCGGTGAAGAAGCGCGCGTGCTGTGCAGCCGCGGCGGGCGGGCGCACGCCGTCATCAAAGCCGTCGAAGGTGATGCTCGGTACGGTGATGGCGGGCTGCGCAGCCAGCCGCCGTTCGATATCGAGCAGCAATGGATCGCCCGCGACCAGAGCGTAGCGGTGGCGATAGGACTGAATCACGACCTCAACAAAGTCGGGGTTGTCGAAGGCGGCGGCGCTGCGCTCGAAGGTGGCGTCGTCGAAATGCCAGGTCGGCGACCACAACTTCCACAGCAATCTGCAGAAAGCGCGACGATCCGCGGCCAGCCCGGCCCGCCCGCGCTCACTGTGAAAATAGTACTGGTACCAGAGGCTGCGCTCGTTGTCCGGCGTGTCCGGCTTCGTCGCCTGGGCGATGTTCTGGATGTTGTAGCTGTTCAATGAAACCAGGCCTGCGCAGCGTTCAGGCCACAACGCCGCCACCACGCAGGCCGCGCGGCCACCCCAGTCGTAGCCCGCGAGTACGGCGCGTTCAATCGCCAGCGCGTCCATCAGCGCGAGCAGATCGGCCCCGAGTGCCGCTTGTTCGCCTGAACGCGGCGTGCCGTCGCTCAAGAAGCGCGTGGACCCGAAGCCGCGCAGGTAGGGCACGACGACGCGGCAACCCTGCGCCGCCAGCAGCGGGGCCACCTCTGCATAAGCGTGGATGTCATAGGGAAAGCCATGCATCAGGAACACGGGTGGGCCTTCTACGGGGCCGGTCTCGTACAGCGCCATGTCGAGCACACCCGCGTTGATGCGGCGCAAAGGTTGAAGCTGGTTCATTGCTATCAATTAAATAGCTGCTGGCGCACGGTTTACCTGGGCTGGAGGCCTGAAACGTCCATAAAAAGCCATTTTTGGGCAGATCAATACAGCACCACGCCGCGAATCGACTCGCCGCGCTTCATCAGATCGAACCCCTTGTTGATATCTTCCAGCGGCATCGTGTGGGTGATCAGGTCATCGATGTTGATCTTGCCTTCCATGTACCAGTCAACGATCTTGGGCACGTCGGTGCGGCCGCGAGCGCCGCCGAAGGCCGAGCCTTCCCATTTGCGGCCCGTCACCAACTGGAACGGCCGCGTGCTGATTTCTGCACCGGCTTCAGCCACGCCGATGATGATGCTGCGGCCCCAGCCTTTGTGCGTGCACTCAAGCGCCTGCCGCATCACTTTGGTGTTGCCGATGCATTCAAAGCTGTAGTCGGCGCCGCCGTCGGTCAGTTGCACGATGGCGTCCACCACGTTTTCGGTAGTCTTGGGATTGATGAAATGCGTCATACCGAATTTGCGCGCCATCGCTTCGCGCTCCGGGTTCAGATCGACACCGATGATCTTGTCGGCACCGACCATTTTTGCGCCCTGAATCACGTTCAGGCCGATGCCGCCCAGTCCAAACACCACCACATTGGCACCGGCTTCAACCTTGGCGGTGAACAGCACCGCGCCAATGCCGGTCGTGACGCCGCAGCCGATGTAGCAGACTTTGTCGAACGGTGCGTCTTCACGGATTTTGGCCAGAGAGATTTCAGGCGCGACGGTGTAGTTGCTGAAGGTCGACGTACCCATGTAGTGAAAGATCGGCTTGCCATCGAGACTGAAACGGCTGGTCGCGTCAGGCATCAGGCCCTTGCCCTGCGTGCCGCGAATCAGCTGGCACAGGTTGGTTTTGCGGCTGAGGCAAAACTTGCATTGGCGGCATTCGGGTGTGTAGAGCGGTATGACATGGTCGCCCTTTTTAAGCGTCGTCACGCCCGGCCCCACATCGACCACAATGCCCGCGCCTTCATGGCCGAGGATGGCCGGGAAGATGCCTTCCGGATCGGCGCCCGACAGCGTGTAGTAGTCGGTGTGGCAGATGCCCGTGGCCTTGATCTCGACCAGTACTTCGCCAAACTTCGGTCCTTCCAGGTCCACGGTTTCAATGGTCAGGGGTTGGCCTGATTTCCAGGCGACAGCGGCTTTGGTTTTCATGGGTTTGATTTTTATGGGTTGGCAAGGGGTTGATAGCGGCGCCGTATTCGCGCAAGCCGATTTTGTCTGATTTCAGAAGACCTGTGGCTTGTCAGCGGGCCGCCGTCAGTTGGCGGTGGCTCAGAGGGTCAAAAAACCGCAAAAAGAAGGGAAAAAGACACGAAAAGTGCATCCAGCCCAGAGGAAACCTGCGCAAGCAGCTATTAAATCTATAGCAGAGGCGGCTCGAAAGAATGGCTTTGGGCTAAGCCGGGTATGTGCCGGGTCGGCTGTCGGCAAGTAGTCTCTTGTACTCGGAAAAGAGCTGGTGTTCCCACTTCACGGCGCGTCCGTTTTTCAGCAGTCGCCAGTATTGCCGAATCACCGCGCCCTTCATCCACGGCTTGCGGGGGCCGATGAAATGCACGATCTTGATAGGTTGCCCGCCATCACCGGACCGTTTCGAGAACTTTTTCGGCAGACGAAAGCCGTGCTTTTCAATGTGCAGGTCGAGGTAGCACTGGAACATGTTGTAGCCCTGGTCCAGCTGCAATTCCGGCGTGCTCCGCCAGGCCGGGTAGTACGCGTTCAGCAAGTCCTGATCGCCACTGGCCGTCAGGCCCATCGCGGCGACTTCCGCCAGCGCTTTTGGCAGCGTTGCGAAAATCCCGTCAGCCAGTTTTTCCTCGGGCTCGATCACCAGCATGCCGCCATTCAGCCGCGTCCAGTCTCTGTGCACCAGTACGCCCGCCGGCACGGCGGACATGTGCGGCTTGTCGAACAGCTCATCCATGTTGTCCAGAACGACCATGTCGCTGTCGACATACACCAGCTTCTCGAACTCAGCCAGACCAAAAAGATGAACCTTGTCGAAGGTATGACCCCAATGCCCGTTGTTTTCAATCATCTCTTTGGGTATCGCCGTGCTCTCGGGAATTCGCCGCACGATGATCCCGGCTCGCTCAAGCACAGGGTCAATTTCAGCGGCAATATGCGCTGAAACAGCCGTCGCAAAAGGGTAGGGCGTCCCGGTGCGCTTCAACGACTCGTGCAGCGCAAGCACACCCGGCAGGTAGCTTTCTGTGCTCAGCAAAGTGACATAGGCGCGCAAAAGGTGCTCCGTTCGTGCGTTGACTGATCCCGGTGCACCCAAGGTCAGCGAGCCTGGAAGAAAGTCACAAATATTACCGGGCTGGTTGACTCCTGCTTGTAGGCCACCACCTCATTCGAGCAAAAAAATGCCAGAGCAAGTCCGGCATTCAATTTGCCTTTGGGGTGGTCAGCTCAGTCGGTAAGGACGCGTCACACGTTGAAAAAGCCCTTCAGCTTGTCTGCCCAGCCCTCTTCGCTGGGCGAATGCTTGCCCGCCCCTTTTTTGAGCGACTCGTCCAGCTCTTTCAGCAGCTTGCGCTGGTGCTCGGTGAGTTTGACTGGCGTTTCAACGGTGATGTGGCAATACAGGTCGCCCGGATAGCTGGCCCGCACACCCTTGATGCCTTTGCCGCGCAGGCGGAACTGCTTGGCGGCCTGCGTTCCCTCGGGAATGTCAATCGCCGCCTTGCCGGCCAGCGTCGGCACCTCAATCTCACCACCCAGCGCCGCGGTCGTGAAGCTGATGGGTACTGCGCAGTGCAGGTCGTCGCCATCGCGCTCGAAGATGTCGTGCTTTTTCAGGCGGATCTCGATGTACAGGTCACCGGGCGGGCCGCCGTTGGTGCCCGGCTCCCCGTTGCCGGTGGAGCGGATTCGCATGCCGTCATCGATGCCCGCGGGAATCTTGACTTCAAGCGTCTTGTTGTTCTTCGTCTTGCCGACGCCGTGGCAGCTGGTGCAGGGCTCGGGAATCAGCTTGCCGGTGCCTTTGCACTGCGGGCAGGTTTGCTGCACGCTGAAAAAGCCCTGCCGCATCTGCACCACGCCGTGGCCGTGGCAGGTGGTGCAGCTGGCCACCTTGGTGCCGGGCTTGGCGCCACTGCCGCGGCAGGTGTTGCAGTCGTCCCAGCTCGGCACGCGTATCTGGGCTTCCTTGCCGGCGGCTGCTTCTTCCAGGGTGATTTCCATGGCGTAGCTCAAGTCGCCGCCACGGTAGACCTGCCGGCCGCCGCGCTGTCCGCCGCGTTGCTGGCCGGAAAAAACGTCCCCGAAGATGTCGCCGAAGGCCTCTGCAAAACCGCCAAAACCTTCACCGCCCGCACCACCGCCGCGCATGTTCGGGTCAACGCCGGCGTGACCGTACTGGTCGTACGCCGCGCGTTTGTTGGCGTCGGAAAGCATCTCGTAAGCCTCTTTGGCTTCCTTGAATTTGTCCTCTGAAGCCTTGCCTGATTCGCCCTGGTTGCGATCCGGATGGTGCTTCATCGCCAGCTTGCGGTAGGCCTTCTTGATGTCTTCATCGCTGGCGTTTTTGGGAACTCCAAGCGTGTCGTAGTAGTCTTTTTTTGCCATGAAACTGCGTGATCAGTGATTAAAAAATAGTAGGCTTGAAAGCGCGAAAGCGGAAGCCGGGTTTGACGCCGTATTCCGCTTCGTTTCAAAAGGGCATGACCCTCGTGAAAATTATCAGCCTTTTTTGACTTCCTTGACTTCAGCGTCGACCACGTTGTCGTCAGCCGGCTTGGCCTGCGCCTGCTCCGCGCCAGCGCCTGCACCCGGTCCGGCGGCGGCGTCGCCACCGGCAGCCTGCGATGCCTGCATGTCGGCGTACATTTTCTCGCCCAGCTTCTGACTGGCTTCCATCAGGGCAGTGTTCTTCGACTCGATGGCAGCTTTGTCTTCGCCCTTGAGCGCTTCTTCCATGTCCTTGATGGCGGTTTCGATCTTTTCCTTCTCGCCACCGTCAAGCTTGTCGCCGTATTCAACCAGAGATTTCTTCACGCTGTGCACCATGGCCTCGGCGTTGTTCTTGGCCTGGACGAACTCGACTTTTTCCTTGTCGGCCGCCGCATTCAATTCGGCATCTTTCACCATTTGCTGAATCTCTGCTTCGCTGAGGCCCGAGTTGGCCTTGATGGTGATCTTGTTTTCCTTGCCAGTGCCCTTGTCTTTGGCGCCGACATGCAGAATGCCGTTGGCGTCGATGTCGAATGACACTTCAATCTGCGGCGTACCGCGTGAGGCGGGCGGGATGCCTTCGAGGTTGAACTCGCCCAGCGCCTTGTTGCCGGAAGCAATTTCCCGCTCGCCCTGGAACACCTTGATCGTCACGGCTGGCTGGTTGTCTTCAGCGGTCGAAAAGGTCTGCGCAAACTTGGTCGGGATGGTCGTGTTTTTCTTGATCATCTTGGTCATCACGCCGCCCATGGTCTCGATACCGAGGGACAGTGGCGTCACGTCCAGCAGCAGCACGTCGGTACGGTCGCCCGAGAGCACCTGGCCCTGAATCGCGGCGCCCACGGCCACGGCCTCGTCCGGGTTCACGTCCTTGCGCGGCTCCTTGCCGAACAGTTCCTTGACCTTTTCCTGCACCTTGGGCATGCGCGTCTGGCCGCCGACCAGGATCACGTCATGAATGTCGGCGGCGCTGACGCCGGCGTCTTTCATCGCCGTGCGGCACGGCGCCATCGTGCGCTCGATCAGCTCATCCACAAGGCTTTCCAGCTTGGCGCGGGTGAG
>JANNKV010000336.1:0-7920 GCA_031396485.1 Polaromonas sp.
CAGCAGGCGGCGGCGCTGTTCCGCTTGTTTGAAGCGCCGCATTACTTTCGCCGCGCGGGAAAGGGCCGCTTCAAGAAAGCGCCGGCCGAAATTTTGCAGCAGGCGCTGAACGCCATCGAAAAGAAAAAGCAGATCGCCGCGCAAATCTCTGCCTGGGCCGAACAACTGGCCAGCGGCGACTGCCCGGAACCGATTCGCGATCAGCTTTACAAAATTCTTTTCAAACCCGACAAAAACAGCCCCGAATACAAGGCCGTGGTCGATGCGTCGCGGGCCACGCATACAGCGCCGCTGGATCTGCTGCAAAGGGCCGGCGCCATCGCCTCGCCTTACCAGTTTCACTGGAAGCGGTTTTTGTTTGAAAACTTCCCCAAGGGCGCGGCTTTTCCGGCCTTGCAGGCGCCAGCGATCAAGGACGAACTGCCGCTGGCTGACGTGCGTGCGTTTTCGATCGACGATTCCAGCACGACCGAAATTGACGATGCGTTGTCGGTACAAGGCATCGGCAGCGGCACCGTCACGCTGGGCATTCACATCGCCGCGCCCGGCCTGGCCGTGCTGCCGGGCAGCGCGATTGATGCGGTCGGCCGGGCTCGCCTGTCGACGGTGTACATGCCCGGCTACAAGCTGACCATGCTGCCTGACGACATCGTGCAGACCTACACGCTGCAGGAAGGCCGCAACTGCCCGTCGCTGTCGCTGTATCTCACGCTCGACGAAGCTACGCTGGCCATCACCGGCAGCGTGACGCGGCTGGAACAAGTGCCGATCGTCAGCAACCTGCGCCACGACGTGCTCGACAGCACCTTCACTGAAGCATTTTTTGAAGCCGTGCAATCGGCGTCACCGCCGGTCGATGTGCCGTGGGGCGTCGAGTTGTCATTCCTGCATCGATTCGCCCGGCATTTGAAAGCACAACGCGAAGTGGTTCGCGGCAAGCCCGAAAACTTCAACCGACCCGACTACAACTTCAAGCTCGACAACCCGGGCGGCCAGGAGCCGCAGGGCAATGAACCCGTCAGCATCACCACGCGCCAGCGCGGCGCGCCGCTCGATCTGATCGTGGCCGAGGCGATGATTCTGGCCAACAGCACCTGGGGCCAGTGGCTGGCCGAACACGGCGTACCCGGTATCTACCGCAGCCAGGCCAGCATGGCGCCGGGCGTCAAGGTGCGCATGGGCACCAAGGCGCTGCCGCATGCGGGGCTGGGCGTGCCCGCGTATGCGTGGAGCACGTCGCCGCTGCGCCGTTACACCGATCTGGTCAACCAGTGGCAAATCATCGCCTGCGTGCGGCACGGTCGTACAGCAGCACTGGCGGCGCCGTTCAAGCCGAAAGATGCCGACCTCTTTTCGGTCATATCGTCGTTTGATTCAGCGTACAGCGCCTACAAAGGGTTCCAGTCAGGCATAGAGCGCTACTGGACGCTGAAGTACCTGCAGCAAAACGGCATCAGCGAGGTCATCGCGTCCGCCTTCAAGGACAACCTGGTGCGCGCCGACGAATTGCCACTGGTGCTGCCGGCCATGGGCGCGCAAGGTCTGCCGCGCGGCGCGCGCGTGCGAGTCAAGCTCGGTGAGATCGATGAAATCACGCTGGACATCACCGGGACCGTGATTGAGCGGCTGGACACAGTGCCTGGCGAAGTCGACGCCAGCGCGGAAGAGGAGGACGGCGAATCGGAGCTGGCAGCCGGGCCAATTTCCATTGCAGTTGACTTGAGCGAGCCCGAAGGTGATGGCGCGGGCGCCACAGCAGCACTGCCTGCGTGACGAATTAGGTCGGATCAGCGTGACAAACACGGATAATTGCGCTTTGTGAAGTCACTCAGCACCCTGCAAATCGCCCTCGGCGTTTCCGTCGCCGTCCATGCGGTGCTATTGACTTCTCGTTTTGTCGACCCGGAACGCTTTAACCGTGTCTTCAAGGACACACCGCTGGAAGTGATTCTGGTCAATGCGAAATCAAATGAAAAGCCCGACTTTGCCAAGGCGATTGCGCAAGCGTCGCTGGCGGGCGGCGGCCAGGTTGAGAAAGGCCGCGCCACGTCGCCACTGCCACCATCTGCCCTGACGCAGTTGGGCGATGCTGCCGAAGAGGCGCAGCGCAAGGTTGAAGCGATGCAGGAGCAGCAGATGCAGTTGCTGGCGCAGATCAAAAAGCAGCTGGCGTCGCTGCCGCCGCCAGACCTGAAGACGCCTGCCAGCAACCCGGCAGAAGCCGAACGCGAAGAACGGCGCAGGCAGCTCACCAAAATACTCGCTGAAATTGAAAAGCGCATCAACGAAGAAAATGCGCGGCCCAAGAAGCGCTATGTGAGCCCGGCCACGCGGGAGGAAATCTATGCCATCTACTACGATCAGCTGCGCCGCAAGATCGAAGACAAGGGCACGGTCAACTTCCCGGAAGCGGCTGGCAAAAAACTTTATGGCGAGTTGACCATGATCGTCACCGTGAACCATGACGGTCGGGTTCTGGACACCGAGGTGGTGGAAACGTCAGGCAACCTGACGCTGGACCGGCGGGCCCAAACCATTGTGCGGGGCACGGGCCCTTTCGGTAAATTCAGCGACGCCATGCGCAGCAAGGCTGACCAGATCGTCGTGGTGTCGCGCTTCAAGTTCACGCGGGATGACACGCTTGAAACCAAGCTGACGGACCGCTAGCCACACATCATGCGTAGCAAGCCACATCCTCTGCGCTGTTCGACTCCCGGACAAATGGCCTGTCGCATCGACGGAGTCGCCGTACTGGCGATGAGAGCGCCACTGAAAGCCCCGGCTGCATGAAGTCCGCGCTGCGTCTGCTGGTGCTGGTGGTTCTGGCTGGCTTGGGCCTGCAGATTTATTTTGTCGGACGCATTGCCCTGATGGCGGTCATTGATCCCGAATCCACCGCATTCGAGCGCTCCGAAGTGTGGCTGGTCGCCAAAAATACCGGCTCGCTGAAATGGCGACAGCAATGGGTGCCCTACGCCGGTCTGCCTGACACGCTGAAGCGGGCCGTCATCGCCTCCGAAGACGCCAGCTTCATCGAACACGAGGGTGTGGACGTGGAAGCGCTGGAAAAAGCCTGGGACAAGAACACGCGGGCCGAGCAACGCGCGGCGCAGTCGGCGAACCGGCTGGACGCGGCGAAGGTCGTTGGCAAAAATAACGGCAAGGCCAACGCGAACACCGCCGCCAGGGCGCCGAAGATTGTCGGCGGTTCGACCATCACGCAGCAGCTGGCCAAGAACCTTTTCTTGTCGGGTGAACGCACGCTGCTGCGCAAAGGGCAGGAGTTGCTGCTCACGCTGTTGCTCGAACGCCTTCTGGACAAGCAGCGTATTCTGGAAATCTACCTCAACAGCGTCGAATGGGGTGAAGGCATTTTTGGTGCAGAAGCCGCAGCCCAGCACTATTACCGCAAGCCGGCGGCGCGCCTGACTGCGTATGAGGCCGCTCGTCTGGCGGTCATGCTGCCCCGGCCCAAATACTTTGAAACCCGCGCTTCGTCAGGCTATCTTGCGTCCCGCGCCAGTACGATTGTGGCGCGCATGGGTGGGGTGGAAGTACCTTGAACGCAGCCCAAGTCAGACACATCCCGCTACCCGGCATCAGGCATCCCTTTGATAGCGAGTGGTCGGCCGCCGCGCTGGGCCGTCCCAAGCAAGGCCAGCCACGGCGGGAGGCAGCGCATGACACGCAATGGAAAGCATGGGTGCATTTCTGCACCGGGCGTTCTCTTCACGCCAGTAGGGGCCGCGGAACCGGCTTTGCCGGGCCGCAGGCGCAGCGGCCCCCTCGGGGGGCAGAGAGCGACACGAAGTGCGCGAACGTGGGGGCCTTTTAATTGCGCGCCAAGTTGATGGGTCTTTTTCTGCTCGCATTGATTCGCGTGCTGACTGGTGCGCAAGCACGCTGGCAGGGCTGCCCGCCCAAGGCCGAACAGCGCATTTATTTTGCCAATCACCAAAGCCATGCAGACCTGGTCCTGATGTGGGCCGCACTGCCCGAGGAACTGCGCGGCATCACCAGGCCGATTGCGGCGAAAGACTACTGGACCAGGACGGCGTTCAAGCGCTGGATCACAAGCTCGGTTTTCCACGCCATTTATGTCGACCGCGTGAAGGTCGGCGATCAGGATCCGCTGGAGCCGCTGATCGAGGCGCTGACCAACGGCGACTCGATCATTCTTTTTCCCGAAGGAACTCGCGGTAACCAGGAAGAGCCGCAAAGCTTCAAATCGGGTCTGTACAACCTGGCCATGAAGTTTCCGCAGGTTGTGCTGGTGCCCGCGTGGATCAACAACGTGCAGCGCGTGATGCCCAAGGGGGAAGTGGTTCCCGTGCCTATCCTGTGCTCGGTGACCTTTGGCGCGCCTGTCGTGCTGCAGGAAGGCGAGGACCGCGGCGCCTTCCTTACCCGCGCGCGCCAGGCGGTACTTGACCTGCGGGAAACCTGATGAACACTTTTTTGCGCGGCTTGAGCCCGGGTGAGCAGGTCGGCCTGCTGTTCGTGATTGTGTTCGGCCTGCTGGCGCTGATCAGCGGCGCGGCGCTGGTGCTGTCGCTTAAAGACCGGCACGAGGATGACCTGCGCACCCAGAACCTGAAGGAATTCAACAACCTGCTGAAGACCACCTGGGTGATGATCGGCGTGTTCTGGATCGGCTGGACCTTGGGCGAGACTTTCGCCACGGTGCTTTTTGGGCTGGTCGCATTCTTTGCGCTGCGCGAATTCATTACCCTATCTCCAACCCGCCAGGGCGATCACCGCAGCCTGGTGCTGGCTTTTTTTGTCGTGCTGCCGCTGCAGTTTGCGCTCGTCATCAACCGGCGCTTTGATCTGGTGACGGTTTTCATTCCGGTTTATGTCTTTCTGGCGATTCCGGTGGTCAGCGCGCTGGCCAATGACCCGTACCGCTTTCTGGAGCGCACAGCCAAGCTGCAGTGGGGCATCATGGTCTGCGTCTACGGCATGAGCCATGTGCCGGCCCTACTGCTTCTGAAGTTTCCGAACTACCAGGGTAAAAACGCGTTTCTGGTTTTCTTCCTCGTGTTTGTGGTTCAAAGCTGCATGGTGGTTCAGCATCTGGTCAGCCGCCGGTTGAAGCGGGAACCGAGCGCCCCGCAGGTCAGCAAGAGCTTCAACTGGACCAGCTGGCTGATCGCCGTCGTGGTGGCCAGCCTGGTCGGCGGCCTGATGGCGGGCCTGACACCCTTCAAGCCGGCGCAGGCTGTGGCCATGGGCCTGATCGCCTGCGTGTCGGGCTCGATGGGGCACCTGGTCATGAAGGCGCTCAAGCGCGATCGGGGCATCACCAACTGGGGGGCCGAGGGCCGGTCCATCACAGGTGCCAGCGGCTTGCTGGACCGCGTTGACGCCCTGTGTTTCGCCGCACCGATCTTTTTTCACTCGGTTAGATGGTATTTTGGCCTCTAGCCGAGGCGTTCTCTGCGCGAGCAGCTACTAAAATAATAGCATCATGCGTATTCTTGGAATTGATCCTGGTCTTCGGGTCGCGGGCTTTGGCGTCGTCGATATTGACGGCGGACAACTGCGTTATGTCGCCAGTGGAACTATCAAGACAACCCACCTCGACAGCGGCAATTTGCCCGCGCGCCTGAAGGTGCTGTTTGACGGTGTGCGCGAGGTCGTCCAGCGCTACGAACCTGATTCAGCGTCGGTCGAGATTGTTTTCACGAACGTCAATCCGCAGGCCACGTTGCTGCTGGGCCAAGCCCGCGGCGCCTGCGTGACGGCGCTGGTTTCCACCGACCTGGCAGTTGCCGAGTACACCGCCTTGCAAATGAAGAAAGCCGTCGCCGGTTATGGCAAGGCCGGCAAGGCTGAAGTGCAGCAGATGGTGATGCGGCTTTTGAAGTTGCCGACGCCACCTGGGCAAGACGCCGCCGATGCATTGGGTCTGGCGATCATCCACGCGCATGCGGGGCATGCGACGGCGCTTCTGGCCGCGGCAACTTCGCTGAAACCCAATGTCAGCGCGTCATTCAAGGCCGGCCGCCACTATTAGACGGCCACACCGTCAACGCAAGCGGTCAAAAATCAGGACGCCGAAGAACACGAAGGCAGCAGCCAGCGTCCACTTCAAAACGACCAGACCAATGCGCTTGAATTTGGCCTGCCCGGTGACGTCAAACAGCATGAAGCACACGACCGACGCGATCAGCGGCACGAGAATGAGCCAGCGTAAGGCCTGCATACGTGGAAAATCAGCGCCCGCTGTTACCAGGCGCGGGCCAGCGTCGCAAAGCCGGCCGGCGCGGTTTTTTCGTCGTCAAACGTCACGATTTCGTAAGCGTCCTTGCGCGAAAGCAGTTCGCGCAGCAGTTTGTTGTTCATGGCATGGCCAGAACGAAATGCGCTGTAGGCCGCCAGCAGAGGCTTGCCCAGCAGATACAGGTCACCCATCGCATCGAGAATCTTGTGCTTCACAAATTCGTCGTTGTAGCGCAGGCCATCGCTGTTGAGTACCTTGTAGTCGTCCATGACGATGGCGTTGTCCAGCCCACCGCCGAGCGCCAAGCCGTTGGCGCGCATCATTTCCACGTCTTTGGTGAAACCAAAGGTGCGGGCCCGGGCAATGTCGCGGCTATAGGAGTTGAGGCTGAAATCAAACTCGACGCGCTGCCCGGTCGAGTCAACTGCCGGGTGGTCGAAGTCGATTTCAAAGCTCAGCTTGTAACCCTCGTACGGGGTCAAGCGCGCCCACTTGACATTGGCGCCCTCGCCTTCGCGCACTTCCACCGGCTTGATGACACGGATAAAACGTTTCGGCGCCGGCTGCAGGGCAATACCCGCCGACTGCAGCAAAAAAACAAATGAGGAAGCAGACCCATCGAGAATCGGTACCTCTTCAGCGGTGATGTCGACAACGAGGTTGTCAATGCCGAGCCCGGCGCAGGCCGACATCAGGTGCTCGACCGTATGCACCTTGGCGCTGCCATGGGAGATGGTCGACGCCAGCCGCGTGTCGGTCACCGCCTCGGCAGAAATCACAATGTCCACCGGTTGCGGCAAGTCAACCCGCCTGAAAACAATGCCGGTATCCGGCGCCGCAGGCCGCAAGGTCAGTTCCACCCGCTGGCCGCTGTGCAGGCCGACGCCGACGGCTTTGGTCAGGGATTTGAGGGTGCGTTGGGCGAGCATGCCGTTATTTTATGTTTTGTCTTCCCATTGGCACCGAGCCCGACTTTTTGCCCTTACCCGGAGATTGATGGGATGGAAAGCGTAGCGAGCAGCCCGAGGTTGAGTCGAGGAGCGGAGACGTACCCAGGTACGTCGAGCACCGCAAACTCAAGATCGGGTTGCGCAGTAGCTTTACACCCATCAATCAGCTTGTTTGCGCAGGAAGGCAGGGATCTCGAAATCGTCCATCCCACCCGAAGCCAGCGCATCCACCTTGGCTGCAGCCTGGGTACGATTGGTACGCCACACGCTGGGCACGCTCATGCTGCCGTAGTCGGGCTGCGCATGACCCATTCCTGTCTGCGCGCCGCCACCACCACCAACCACTGAATTGAGCGTGGGCAGATTGAACGGCACGTTGTCAGTGCCGGTACGCAGCACCTGCAACGGTGGCGCATGGCGGCGCACACCCTGGCGGCTGAGGCCGGTCGCCACCACCGTCACGCGAATGTCGTCGCCCAGTTCGTCGTCGTAGGCCGTGCCGTAGATGACATGCGCATCCGGCGAAGCATAGGCGCGGATGGTGTTCATCGCCAGTTTGGATTCGCTCAATTTCAGTGAACCCTTGGCTGCCGTGATCAGCACCAGGACGCCCTTGGCGCCGGACAGGTCGATGCCCTCGAGCAGAGGACATGCCACGGCTTGCTCGGCAGCGATGCGCGCACGGTCAGGGCCGTTGGCCTTGGCGGTTCCCATCATGGCTTTGCCGGGCTCGCCCATCACCGT
>JANNKV010000339.1:0-27955 GCA_031396485.1 Polaromonas sp.
TTTGAGTGGGATGACGCAAAAGCTGCCAGCACTTTGCAGAAACACGGTGTATCGTTCGACGAGGCGGTCAGCGTTTTTGGCGATACACGGGCACTGACATTTTCTGACACCGATCACAGCGAGTTCGAAGATCGAAGTCGAACGTACGGGAACTCAAACAAGACGCGGCTTTTGGTGGTGGTCCACACTGAGCGCCGCAACGGCCTTCGAATCATTAGCGCGAGAAAGGCGACACGATATGAAAAAGGCATCTACGAAAATGGCTGATCAAGATATTCCCGAAATGAAACGCGATGAACTTGGCAAGGGTGTCAGGGGCAAGTACCTGAAACACTTTGTGCAGGGCAGCAATGTCGTCGTTTTGCAGCCAGAAATTCAGAAAGCATTTCCAACCTCTGAGGCAGTCAACAAAGCATTGGCAAGCATGTTGGCCTTCGCCGAAGAAACGCAGGGTTTGACAGGTCGCTCAAGCCGGACGCCGCGCAAGCGGGCCGCCGCCTAGCGTCAACGTTGAACGTCGGCTTAGGAGCGAAGGGAATGTCGCTTGTCAGTCCCCAGCAGACATGAAAACCGTATTCGAACCGTCAAACCGGCCGGACCTCAACACCCAAAAGTCAGCGGCCTTCAAAACCAGACCGCCCAGCCCTCAAGCCGCTTCCCGATAGAAAAAATCCCGCTTCACCGCCCGCGCCGCCAGCGGCCGCACCGCATCGCCAATCGCACCAATGTGCTCAGGCGTGGTGCCGCAGCAGCCGCCGACGATGTTCACCAGACCCTCGGCCGCGAATTCGCGCAGCAGGCGAGACGTCACGTCGGGCGTCTCGTCAAAGCCGGTGTCGCTCATCGGATTGGGCAGGCCGGCGTTCGGGTAGCAGCTGATGAAGGTGTCGCTGGCCACGCGGGCCAATTCCTGAATGTAGGGTCGCATTAGCGTCGCACCGAGCGCACAGTTCAACCCGACGGCCAGAGGCTGCGCGTGGCGCACGCTGTGCCAGAACGCGGTGACGGTCTGCCCGCTCAAAATGCGGCCGGATGCGTCGGTGACGGTGCCGCTGATGATCAGTGGCAGGCGTTCGCCGGAGTTGTCGAAATATTCGTCGATGGCAAACAGCGCCGCCTTGGCATTGAGCGTGTCGAAAATGGTTTCGACCAGCAGCACGTCGCTGCCACCCTTGACCAGCGCTTCGGTCTGCTCGTAGTACGCCTGGCGCAATTGCTCGAAGCTGGTGTTGCGCGCGCCGGGGTCATTGACGTCGGGGCTGATGCTGGCGGTCTTGGGTGTGGGGCCGAGCGCGCCGACGACAAAGCGCGGCTTCTCCGGCGTTGAAAACTTGTCGCAGGCCGCTCTCGCCACGCGCGCCGAGGCGTAGTTCATCTCAACGGCCAGGTCGGCCATGTCATAGTCCGCCTGCGCGACGGTGGTGGCGCCGAAGGTGTTGGTCTCGATCAGGTCGGCACCGGCGGCCAGATAGCTTTCATGAATGTCCTGAATCACATCGGGGCGCGTGAGGCTCAGCAATTCGTTGTTGCCCTTGATGTCTTTATGAAAATCCTTGAAGCGGGCGCCCTGGCTGCCCGGGCCGGTGTAGCCGTCGCCGCGGTATTGCGCTTCACTGAGCTTGAAGCGCTGGATCATCGTGCCCATCGCGCCGTCCAGGATCAGGATGCGTTTGGCCAGCAGCTCGGGCAATTGGGCAGCGCGGGTGTAGGGGGGCGTTTTCATCACCCTATTTTAGTTACCTGGCGAAACCAGGCCGGACGAGCATCCCTGCCGCGGATACGGCAATGTCCGTCAAATGTTGTAAGAGCCCTCGTCTTCTAACGACCTAAGCCACAGGCAGCGACTTCACATGAACCCCGCAACACACTGGATCGGCAAACGTCTGGCGCGCTACCTGGCGCGGCCCCGGCACGTGCACAGCACCTCGGTGGCGACCGATCTGCCGGCCCTGGCGGCTTGTCTGCTGCCGGCTGACGTGCTGCTGGTGGAAGGCCACAGCAAAATCAGCTCGGCAGTCAAATACCTGACCCAGTCAACCTGGTCGCATGCCGCCTTGTATGTGGGTGACGCGCTTGACCTTCGCAATGAGGCCGGCGAAACCCTGTGCGTGATCGAGGCCGATGTGGTGCAGGGGGTGCGCGCCGTCGCCCTGAGCGAATTTGCCGGGCTGCATTGCCGCATCTGCCGCCCCGTTGGCCTTCAGCCGCAGGACATCACCGCGGTGATCGACAACGCTCGCCGGCGGATGGGCCATCAGTACGACCTGAAGAACATTGTTGATCTGATGCGCTATCTGCTGCCGACGCCGCCGGTGCCGCAGCGCTGGCGCCGCCGCCTGCTGGCGCTCGGCAGCGGCGACCCGACGCGGGCTATTTGCTCAACGCTGATCGCACAGGCTTTTCAGGCCGTGCATTACCCGGTGCTGCCGGTTGTCGAATACCGATTGACCCACGACCCGCTGTGCCCCCTGTGTGTCGAGGAAATTCTGCATGTGCGGCACCACAGCCTGTTCGTGCCGCGTGACTTCGATGTGTCGCCGTATTTCCAGGTCATCAAGCCGACACTGGCCGGTAAATTCGACCACCGCGTGCTGCGCTGGCACGAGCATGAGCACGCGCATCCAGCGATCGCGCGGTGACCGCCGCAGCGTCGACCCACGCGACGCTTCGAAAACACCGGCAGCCTTGACGAGGCCCGTGGCGACACTTTGGCCGACAATAGGGGTGCCAGGATCACTAAAAACGCTCTTCAACGCTTTTTATGGATCATTTAGGCCTCTAGCCCAGGTAATATCTGCGCAAGCAGCTATTGTTTTCATAGCAATTACCCGCCCGATAACCTTCGTTGATTGCCCTCACCGTGTCTGCCTTGCCTGCATCATCCCGCCCGACCGCGCCGCACGACGTGCTGAGCCAGGTCTTTGGTTACAGCGAGTTTCGCGGCCCGCAGCAGGCCATCGTTGAGCATGTGGTGGCGGGTGGCGATGCGCTGGTGCTGATGCCGACCGGCGGCGGCAAGTCGCTGTGCTACCAGATCCCGGCGATCGTGCGGCAGAACGCGGGGCACGGCGTGACCATCGTTATTTCGCCGCTGATTGCGCTGATGCATGATCAGGTCGGTGCGCTGCATGAAGCGGGCGTGTCGGCGGCGTTCTTGAACTCGACGCAGACGTTTGACGAAAGCAGCGCGCTGGAGAAGCAGCTGCTGCGCAACGAACTCACGCTGCTCTACGCCGCGCCCGAACGCATCAACACACCGCGCATGAAGGGCCTGCTGGCCTCGCTGCACGAACGCGGGCTGCTGAGCCTGTTTGCGATTGACGAGGCGCATTGCGTGAGCCAGTGGGGCCACGACTTCCGGCCCGAGTACCGCAGTTTGAGCCTGCTGCACGAAACCTTTCCGGACGTGCCGCGCATGGCGCTGACGGCGACGGCCGATGCGCTGACGCGGCAGGACATGATCGAACGGCTGAAGCTGGAAGACGCGCGCGCGTTTGTCAGCAGCTTTGACCGGCCGAACATTCGCTACAGCATCGTCGAGAAAACTGATCCGACGCGCCAGCTGCTGCGCTTTATCGAGGCCGAACACGACGGCGAGGCGGGCATCGTGTATTGCCAGTCACGCAAACGCGTCGAAGAGATTGCCGACACGCTGGCGGATTCCGGCATCAAGGCGCTCGCCTACCATGCGGGGCTTGATTCAGGCCTGCGCCAGCAACGGCAAGACCGCTTTCTGCGCGAAGACGGCATCGTGATGGTGGCGACGATTGCGTTCGGCATGGGCATTGACAAACCCGATGTGCGTTTTGTCGCGCACCTGGACATGCCGAAAAATATCGAAGGCTATTACCAGGAAACCGGCCGCGCCGGCCGTGACGGCCAGAGCGCCGACGCGTGGATGGTCTACGGCCTGCAGGACGTGGTGAACCAGCGCCGCATGATCGACACCAGCGACACCGCGAGTGAAGAATTCAAGGCCGTGATGCGCGGCAAGCTCGATGCATTGCTGAGTTTGGCCGAAGACACGCACTGCCGCCGCGTCAGCCTGCTGCATTACTTCGGCGAGGAAAGCCAGCCCTGCGGTAACTGCGATAACTGCCTGAATCCGCCCGCTGTCTGGGACGCGACCGAAGCCGCGCGAAAAATGCTCAGCTGCATCTATCGCGTGCAGCAGGCCAGCGGCATCAGCTTCGGCGCCGGCCATTTGATGGATATTCTGCGCGGCAAGGCGACCGAGAAAGTCGTGCAGTACGGCCACGACCAGCTGAGCACCTTCGGCATCGGCGCCGATCTGGGCGAGGCGCAATGGCGCAGCGTGTTACGCCAACTGATCGCCAAGAACATGGTGTGGGTCGATGCCGAGGCCTTCAGCACCTTGAAGCTCTTGCCCGACGCGCGGCGAGTGCTCAAGGGCGAAGTTGGCGTGATGCTGCGCGAGCAAACCGCTACGGCCAAGGGCGATCGCCGCAAGCGTGTGACCAAAACTTCAGTGAAGGGCCTGGCCGAAGCCGCCCTGAACGCGGGCGCCCTGGAACGACTGACCCACCTCAAAGCCTGGCGCGCCGAAGTGGCGCGCGAACACAACCTGCCGGCATTTGTGATTTTTCATGACGCGACGCTGCGCGCGATTGCCGAGCGGGCACCGCAAAGCCTAAAAGAGCTGGACGGCATCAGCGGCATCGGCGCCAAGAAGCTGGAAGCCTATGGCGCCGAAGTGATTCGCGTCTGCCAGGCTGATTAAAGGCAAAATGGGCCGCTAGCCCAGGTATTGATTGCGCAAGCAGCTACTAATTGCATAGCGCTCGATTGCAAACGATCGTGCCGGGCCCGGCCCGCTTCAAACCGTATTGCGAAGCTGAACGCTAGCCACCGACTCCCGCACCGGACGCCGCGGCCCGAGCAGCCCGCGCACCAGCCCCGCCGCATTGAAGCACCACGACACCACGGAAAAAACGGCCTTCTCGGCGCTGCGCTTGCGCCAGGCCATCAGCACAAACGGTGTGGCTGCCGTCGCTGAAAACAGGGCGAGATGTGCTGCCCATGGCATGGGGACCGCCCATGAAACTGCCATCACAAACCACCACATCAGCACGGCGACGTACAGACGCAACTCGCGCACACTGGTGACCACCAGACCCAGATGCGACTGACCCACAGCCGCCCGCAGCACTTCACCCAGCCCGCAGATGTAGCCGCTGCGCCAGCGACGCAGCAGCAACTGGTAAGGCGGCGCGTCATGCCCGTGGTGCTGCACGGAATCCATCGCGATACGCCACAGTTTCCAGCCTTTGGCGCGCAGACGCACGGCCAGGTCGAACTCTTCATAGCTGTGCAGATTGCGGTCTGAAAAATACCCAGTCTGCTCAATCGCGCTGCGCCGGTACAGGCCGCCCATGTCGAGCCGGTCGACCGCGCCCGCCTGCATATGCCCCAGGCCGCGCTCCACGCGGGCCAGGTATTCGAGGCTGCTGGTGTTCAACTCCACCACCCGCCCGCCAACGCCTGCCCCCTCGGGATTCGCTTCCATGAACGCCAGCGCCGCCGGCAAAAAGCCGGGCAGCATTTTCATGTCGCCATCGAGGATGTAAATAAACTCGCCGCTGGAATGCTGGTAGCCCAGCTGCGGCCCGACGCCGCAACAACGTTCGCGGGTATGCGCCAGCTGCACGATTCGGATAGGGTAGGTCGACGCCAGCGCCACGGTCGCGTCGCTGGAGCAGGAATCGGCCAGCACTACCTCGCCGCCCACCGTCTGCACGGCCGCCAGCGCGCTTTCAACAGCGGCCACGATGTGCCTTTCCTCGTTGAGCGCCTTGATGATGATGCTGATCCGATAAACAGACGAAGGGGCCGCGGGAGGTTCAGGTGGTTTCATGGGCAGGTCCTCGCAAAATAATCCGCGCGGGAACGCCCACAGCCAGTGCACCGGCCGGCACATCGGTGATGACCACCGCGTTGGCGCCGATGTCGACGTCGTCGCCGACGTGTACCGCTCCCAGAATTTTTACGCCCGCGCCGATGTTGACGCGGTGGCCAATACGGGGCGCGTCGAAAGGGCGGTCCATGCGCTGGTTGCCGATGGTGACGCCCTGGCGAATGATGCAGTCATCACCGATCACGGCGTTGCCGTGCACCACAATCGCGCCGGAATGCTCGATCACCAGGCGCCGCCCGATCTGGGCCGACACGCCGATCGTGACGCCGCAAAACATCTCGGCCAGTTTGGCCAGCACCAGGTGCAACGCGCCCAGCGGATAGCGCACCAGTCTGGATTGGAATCGGTAGCGCAAATGCCCCAACCGGTACACCTGCAGTGCCCAAAAACCGAGCGAGCCCAGCCCTTCTTGAGCCACCCGCAGGTCTTCAAAAAATGTCATTCCTGGGGTGCTTTCGCCAGTGGCGATGACCGGACTTGCGTCACCCGCATGCAGAAGTCGTGAATCGTTTCGTGAGCTGTTATTCGCGTCTGCTTTTAGTGCGTCATCGACCGCGTGCACCGCAGGCACGTCATCAAGAGCATGCTCGGGTGCACCGTGACGGCGCTCACGCTCAGGCGTTGTACCCGGCACGCTGCGCTGCGGGTGGGGACGATGGGTCTGACGAAAATGGGGCACGCTTTTCATGAGATGGGTAGCCCACCGCATGAAACATGCCCAAAGCTTGGTGCGAAAACCAATTGCGCCATCGGCCTACAACAGAGACCCACGCTGCCGATTTTTATCAGCCGTGCGAAACCGTCCGGCCGATGAGAAAAGTCGCTAGCCGAAAAAGCGAATCTGCTTCCTGATCTGCTCCTCAGCGCCTTTCAAGCTGCAGAATCTTTGCCGTTCTGCTGACGGGCTTGATGACCGAAAAGCTGTCTGTGGGGTCTGATGATTTGCCTGACTGCACCACTGTCGTCTTGGCGAACGTGCTTGAAGCCGGCGGGCAGATGCCTGTGGCGCGGTAACTCAACGCAGCGGCCAGTTGCCCTTCCAATGGGTCACCAAGCGCGTGGCCGAAATCGTCGGCGACCTGGCAGGTTGGCGCCAATCCATCGGCGTAGTCACCGAATCCCTTGTTGTTCACGCCGTTGAACTGAATAGCGAAGTACGTCGTGCCACAGTTGTCCTGCGGCAAAAACCCGTAGGGCTTGCCGCAGGTAGCCTCGCCCACCAAGGCGACCTGCACATTGACGCCGCGCAGGCCATTGGCAATCGATTCGCTGGCCGAACAGGTGCCCGGCCCGGTGAGCAGCGTGACGCGGCTTAACCCGAGTTGCGGCAGCGCCTGACCCGGGGCTGTGGAATAGCCACGGCTGACCGCATAAAACGGCGTGGCGGCTTCGACAGGCGTGAGGCCGAAGGGATTCTTCCGGTTGAACAGAAGGCGCTCAAAGACCGTGCCCGTGGTGACCGCGGGCGTTGCCACCATGTAAGCCAGCTCGCTCGCAATCCCCAGGTAACCGCCACCGTTGTAGCGCACGTCGATCACCAGATCGGTCACGCCGGCTGCCTTCAACTGCGTGATGGCGTCAATCAGCTGGCTTTCCGAGGTGGCCAGGTGATCGTTGAACAGCAGGTAGCCGACGGATCCCGTCGGCGTGGCAATGACTTTCACGTTCTGCACCGGGGTGCTGACGATGATCTGCGAGGTGAGATTCACCGCGCGGAGGTTGCCGTTGAAGTCCTGGAACGTGAACGAATGGGTTTCGTTGGCCCTTGCCGGTGACACGCCGGCATTCAAGGCGTCAACCGAGGCACCGTTGACGGCGTCGGCACCGTCGACGGAGAGAACCCGCGCGCCCCGGGCGATACCTGCTGCGGTCGCCGGCGTGCCGGGTTCGGTGTACGCCACACGGACGTCACGCGGCGGTGTTGACTTGACCACCACCAGTTCAAAGCCATAGCCGGCCATCGCGCCCGATTGCGACAGCGCCCGCCATGTCGGGGTGTCGTAGCGGAAGTGAAACCGGTCTTTCGCCCTGCCTGAAGCCGTCAGCACGGGTGTACGCAAGGCGTCAAAGTAAGTCTGCGGCGTGGCGTAGTTCGCAGCGCGCACCGATGCCGGAATTTCATCGAACCAGAGATACGTCTCGTCGATGTAAGCCCGTACCCAGCTTTTCTCCTGCGTCAGGGTGCCGGGTTTGTCAGTAAACGGTTGACGGGTGTCAGGGTCAATGCCGGTTCGCGGCGCGACACAAACATTCTCGACACTGGCCGACGCGACGATGGTATCAACGCCACCCGCTTGTGAAACCAGGGGGGCTGCCACTGTGCCGCCACTGCCAGCGTCACCGCCGCTGCCCCCGCCGCAACCCGCCAACGCCAATGTCAAGGCCAGTGTCAAGGCAGCCAGCAAAGACAACGCCCCATGATGCTGACCGGCCTCCGGGCCATTGACCCCCTGTATTCCTGCGTGGCCCACCAAGCGGTGGCTGCGTGGCTGAAACGGCATCTCTACCTCCTCGGGTTATTTTTTTTGAGTATAGAAGGTGAGGTCCTTATGACTACAAATTATTGTGAGCGCTGCAGCTTGACGATCATCAGGCGGTGGCCTCTGGACCACCCGCCCGCGTGCTTGCCCGATACCTGCTGGCCTACTGCACAAATCCCATACCGCGCGACTCGCGCACTTCGGGCTTGATGCGGTGCTCAGCCTCCAGCTGCGACAGAAAATCGTCGGCTGAAAACTCCGCCGCCAGAATATCGACCTGCCGCTTGACGGCCGCGAAATCGCCAGGGCACAACTGAGTCAGTTTGGCCAGGCGGCCCTGCTCGATCGCCGTCAGGCGCGTGACGTCGCCCTTCAACGCTTCGGTGACAAACATTTTTTCGCGCTGTTCGGTGGTCAGCGGCAGAAACAAGATCTTGAACGTGAAACGGCGCAGCGCCGCCTGGTCCAGGCTGTCGAGCAGGTTGGTGGTGCAGATAAAAATGCCGTTGTAGCGCTCCATGCCCTGCAGCATTTCGTTGACTTCAGTGACCTCGTAGGTGCGCTGCGCGCCACGCCGGTCCTGAAGGAAACTGTCGGCCTCGTCCAGCAGCAGCACGGCTTTTTCCAGCTCGGCTTCCTTGAACATGGCCGCCATGTTTTGCTCGGTCTCGCCGACGTATTTACTCATCAGGTCGCTGGCCTGCTTGATGATCAGCGGCTGCTCCAGCGCCCTGGCGATGTGTTCGGCCAGCGCGGTTTTGCCGGTGCCCGGTGCGCCATAAAAACACAGCGAGCCGTGGCCGCGATTTTTCAGCGCCTCCACAATGCGCGGCACTTCAAAACGCGATTCGACATTGAGCATCGACAAGTCGTACGTCGTGACACTGCGGCGACCCGACGTTTCCGACTTGTTGCCCAGCGCCACGTCGGCATTTTTCAGCTGCCGTTCGATCAACGACTCCATCAGCAGCGGCCGACCCCCGGTGAGCGCGGCCTGCATCGCGTCGGCATCAATCGCGGCGTCGATCTTGTCAGCCGGCGCACTGGCCAGGCGCGCGAAACGCACCGCCGTGCGAATCTGCGCCGGCGTGAGGCCTTTGCGGGCCGTGAGCTTGGCGACAAACGCATCGCTCACCTGCACGCCCTCAAGCGTCTTGCGCACCACACCTTCGCGCGCGCCGGGCGGCGGCGAACGCAGCTCCAGGTGGTAGGCAAAGCGGCGGCGAAACGCCGGGTCGATTTGCTCGATGCGGTTGGTGACCCACAGCGTCGGCACGGTGTTGGATTCGAGAATCTGGTTCACCCAGGCCTTGCCGTTGACCGAGCCGCTAACCGGCGCCGGCAATTGCTCGGAGCGCGCCATCAGCTGCGCGGCTTCGCTGGAGATCGGCGGGAACACGTCTTCCACCTCGTCGAACAGCAGCGCCGAATGCGCACTGCCTTTCAGGAAAACCTGGGCGATTTGCAGCGACCGATAACGGTCGCGCCCGCTCAGCGAGTTGCCGTCGCGGTCGGCGTATTCGACTTCGAACAGATCGAGCCCCGCGGCATGCGCCACCACCTTGGCGAGTTCGGTCTTGCCCGTGCCCGGCGGGCCGTACAGCAGCACGTTGACGCCCTGCTCGGCGCCCAGCACCGCATGGCGCAGCAAGGAGACCAGCACGTCGGCGTCTTCTTTCACAAAAGCAAAATCGGCGAGACCCAGTTCGCTGCGCGCAGCGGGCCGGGTAAAGACCGCCATCAGCTCGTTGCTGTCGCGGTATTCGCGCATCAGCACCGGCGGCAGTTTTTCGCTGACCTTCATCAGGTCGGCCAGGTCAGTGATGTTGTGTTCGGAGATCAGGTTTTCGACCATGCCAATGCGTTCGAGCCGCGAGCCGGCACGCAGCGCCTCGGCCACATCGTGCGGCTTGACGCCCGCTACATCGGCCAGCGCGGCATAGGCTTCGGGTGCGTTGTTGACCTTGAATTCGACCAGCAGCGAACGCAGGTCACGCTGGTAACGCGCCAGCGTGCCGTAGAGCAGCAGCGCGCGCTCGGCGCGGTTGAGCTGCAGCAGGCTGGCAAGCGCGTCGATGTTTTTTTCCACCAGCGTCGACTGCTTTTTCAGTGCATGCGTCAGCCACTCGGTGGTGGCACTCAGCACCGAAAGCAAATCTTTCGGCTGGTCTTTCGCGTGTTCGTCGAGGTAGAAAAACAGCGTGCCCTCTTCGTACGGGCCGCGCCAGGCGCCGTGGCGCGCCATGAATTCAGCGTCGGACAGCAGTTCGTGGCCGCGCCAGAATTCGTTGTCCTTGCAGCGGCGGCTCAAAAATTCGCGCAGACGCTGCATCGCGGGCAGCGGCCACACCAGATGCCGACCCGACAGCGAGAGCAGACTGTTGAGGTCGCGGCGCACATTGAACTTGCCGCCCTGCCGCGCAGCCAGCGTCAACACAAAGTGCGAGCACATCAAGTCCAGCACCGGCGCCTCTTTGAGGCCCGGAGACAGCAGGCACTGCGACTGATCACTGACGGAACGCTTGGTTTTCATCAAACCCTCACTGGCGAAAAATACAAGGTGTTCTACATCCCCCAACAACGACATCCGAACGACACCCGAACGCATCAGGACTCCACCATAACGCAGCTTGAACCATCATGGAAGACACTACTACAGAGCCCCTGCGTGAATTGCGACACGCAAGCGGCGGAAAATACCCCGGTTGCGTACCCCGTGCGTGACACGCGCGAAGTTACCCACTGGCTGATCCAGGCCCCGGAGAAGTTTTATGCTCAGTTTGCACGATATCGAACAAGCCGCCCAGCGGCTCGAGGGCCAATTGCTCAACACGCCGTGCGTGGCCTCAAAAACACTGTCGCAACTGACGGGCGCGCAGATCTACCTGAAGTTTGAAAACCTGCAATACACGGCTTCATTCAAGGAGCGTGGCGCCTGTAACAAGCTCGCGCAACTGTCAGCCGACGAACGGCAGAGCGGCGTGATTGCGATGAGCGCCGGCAACCACGCGCAGGGTGTGGCCTATCACGCGCAGCGCCTCGGACTGCGCGCGGTCATCGTCATGCCGCGGTTCACGCCGGGCGTGAAGATCGAACGCACGCGCGGATTTGGTGCCGAAGTGGTGCTGCACGGTGACACGCTCGATGAATCGCGCGCGCATGCGCTGCAGCTGGCGCAGGCGCGGGGCCTGATTTTTGTGCATCCCTACGACGACGAAGCCATCGTGGCCGGGCAAGGCACGGTCGGACTGGAGATGCTGCAGGCGGTGCCCGACCTCGACACACTGGTCGTGGCGGTCGGTGGTGGCGGCTTGATTGCCGGCATGGCGACGGCGGCCAAGGCGATGAAGCCCGGCATTGAAATCATCGGCGTGCAGACCTCGCGCTTCCCCGCGATGTTCAACGCCATCAAGGGCACGCACCACAGCCAGGGTAACAGCACGATTGCCGACGGTATTGCCGTGGGGACGCCGGGCGTGATTCCGCAGGCCATCATCACGCGGCTGGTCGATGACCTGGTGCTGGTCGATGAAGGCGACATCGAGCAGGCCATGGTGATGCTGCTGGAAATCGAGAAGACGCTGGTTGAAGGCGCAGGCGCGGCGGGCCTCGCGGCGCTGCTCAAATACCCGGCGCGCTTTGCCGGCAAAAAAGTCGGGCTGGTGCTGTGCGGCGGCAACATCGAGCCGCTGCTGCTGGCCGCCATCATCGAGCGCGGCATGGTGCGCGCCGGGCGGCTGGCGCGCATCAAGGTCAGCGTGCGCGACATTCCGGGCTCGCTCGCCAAAATTACGGCCACCGTAGCCGATGCAGGCGCCAACATCGACGAGGTGCATCACCAGCGCGCGTTCACGATGCTGTCGGTGCAGAACGTCGAGATCGAACTGGTGATTCAGACGCGCGGCCGCGAACACATTGCGCAGGTGCTGGCGACGCTGAATGCTGCGGGTTTTGAGGCTTCAGAGCAGCATTGAGGCATGCAAAAGGCGACTTTCAAGCCAAAAGTGCCTGTAACCCACGTAATACCTGCGCAAGCAGCTACTAAAATAATAGCGACGTGTATATCGAGGACAGCGCCAATACGCGCACTTAACCCTTCGCCCTGAGCTTGCCGAAGGATCTTCACAGCGCAACCAGGCTTCGACGGGCTCAGCCCGAACGGATTGGCGATTAAATGAGCAGCATT
Organism: Polaromonas sp.; assembly: GCA_031396485.1. Lineage (GTDB taxonomy): Bacteria > Pseudomonadota > Gammaproteobacteria > Burkholderiales > Burkholderiaceae_C > Polaromonas. Next base: position 12,602 of record JANNKV010000339.1, read on the forward strand.
GAGGCTACCGCAAATGCTTCGCCATCTTGGCAGCGAAAAGCTGCGGGATGCTCACGCTGCGCCGGCCCGCGATCAGTTCAAACGATTCACCCGCACGCAACGCACCCGGCGTTTCCACGGCCAGATAGAAGCCGCAGAACCCGCTTTGCGCCATCAGTTTTGACGCGCGCGCAAAACCGATGCTGGCGTTGAATTTGTAGCAGGGCTCGCGCGGCAGGGTCACGCGCAGTTCGCAGCTGGAAAACCTCAGCACGTCGCCCGCCCAGACACCACTTTCCAGCAGGCCCGACAAGGTCAGGTTTTCACCCAAACTGCCGTGCGGCAGGCTGTCGTCGATGCGCCCCAGCCCGGCCTGTTGACGCGCGTCTTGCCAGAACGCGTAATGCTCGGACGGGTAGGCGTAGACGGCTTTCTCGAGCCCGCCGTGAACCGACAGGTCGGCCTGTTCGTCACCAAACAAACCGAGCGGCATCACCGGCACCTCGCCCGCCACACCCTGCTTGGCAGAAGCGGTGAGCACGCTGCGGTCACCGATCTTCACGCGCCTGGCAGAGCCGACCTGCACCGAAAGCAGTTGCAGCGCAGCCAATTTAGGGCCTGTCCACGCTAAAACGGGAGATGCGTTGACCTGCCTGCCGGATGGATGCGCGAAGGGCGGCGCTGCCAAATAGCACCGCTATTGGCAAGCCGCCCGCCAAAGCAGACGCCGGCAGACAGGCCAACCCGGAGGGAAAGATGAATGCCGGGCCATCACGTGAAATGAAGGCGGCGTTGCGGCTCGCTTGTGTAGCGGAGCTACACGGCGCTCCCCGCGCCTTGCACTGCATCCCGGCATTCATCTTTCGCACTCCCGTTTTAGGGTGAACAGGCCCTAATTCCAGCCGATCACATCAAACCCTTTGTCTGTCAGGCAGCGCTGCACAAAGGTGCGATAGACACTGTTGGGCTTGTCGTTGTTGAAAGAGCCCGACACCGCACCGGCGGCGCCGCCGATCACGCCGCCGGTAGCGGCTCCGCGCATCGCGTCGGCGCTGCGGCCGGTGATGAAGGCGCCCACCGCCGCAGCCACGCCGGCCGTCGCGCCGCCTTCGCCTGCGCGCCGGCTGACTTCGTTGCTCTTTTGCGAAGGCCCGAGGCCCGAGGCGACGGCACGCGACCGGCAGGCCGCGACCTCGACCTGGGCTTGCTCCTCGCCAGTGTTGGTGAGCTTGTCATTTGGGTACAACACGGGAATGGCCGACGGGCTGTCGGGGCCGGTGCTGGCGCAGGCGACCAGGAGCAAACCGCTGGCTCCGGCGGCTGAGAGGGCGAAAATTCGATTCAAACGGTGCACGCATATCCTTAAAAAAGTGGCCTTTTCGAGAAGGCCAGGCAAGCACTTTAGACCGTGATTCCGGGCAGCGCCCCGCGAAAAGGTAAAATCATGTCAGTTTTCAAGCTATTTCAGGAATCACCCACATGGCCAGCTCGACCGATCACACCACCAACGCCGCGCACAGCAGCCCGACGCCCGAAGCCGAACAGGATGCGGTTGAAGCCATCGTGCCGCTGCTGCCCATCGTCTTGCCAGTGGTGGGCGGCGTGCTGATGTTTTTGCTGGCGTTTATTGCGGTCTTCATGGCCTGATAGCGTTCCGCGCTCATTGAAAAGTCCGCTTGAAGCGGACTTTTTTCATGGCCGGTCGCATTCACTTGATCAACACGGGTTTGGCCGACGCGCTCTGGCGCAGGTTCCGGCCCCCGAACAAGGGCTCACGATGCATCTCAACGCACCCGTATTGACGGCCGACCGGCTGTCCTTCAGCCATCCGCATCAGCCAGCGCCGCCGCTGTTTGACCAGCTCTGCCTTGTCTTGCAGCCCGGCGTGACCTGGCTGTGCGGTGATGAAGGCAGCGGCAAAACCACCTTGCTCCAGCTGCTGGCCGGCCTGATCCCGACGCCCGGGCATTTGCAGATACAAGGCGTGAGCCTGACGGACAACCGGCCAGCCTATCAGCGGAAAGTCGCCTGGCTGGACCCGCGCGACACTGCGCTGGACGGACAAACCGCGAGGCAAATCTTTGCGGCCCTGCCGCCACCGCAGACCGGCGACGGCCCGGACGCATCGCAAAGACTGGACCAGCACATCGAGGGCCTGTCGCTCGCGCCCCATCTGGACAAAATGCTGACCATGCTGTCCACCGGCACCCGGCGCAAGGTCTTGCTCGCCGCCGCCCTGGCCGCCGAATCGCCACTCACCCTGCTCGACCAGCCCTTCAAGGCGCTCGATCGCCCGTCCATCGACTACCTGCTGGCGCTACTGGCCGAAGCCACTGGCCACCCACGCCGGGCTTGGGTTGTGGCTGATTACGTTGCACCACCGGGTGTGGCGCTGGCGGGGGTTATTGAACTGGGGGCTTGAAGCTGAAATCAATGTCAAATTGGCTCACAGCCGATATGGAACGTGCGCAAGCAGCTATTACATTCATAGCAGCATTGGGTTCCAGCTCTCACTCTGCAATCGGTTACCGGCGTTTTACGCTGAAGAAAAAGCTCAGTGACACCTGACTGGAAAACACCCACCGTGTAGTCAAAGAATTCAGGGCTGATATGGCGCTTGACAGCGCAAGCCATTTTGGATATCTTTAAGATATCTTTTAAATTGGAGTTTTTCCATGATCGCCAGCTCCACCGCCAATCAAATCGCCTTTCGCTACCGCGCCATAGACAGCGCAACCGGCGTTACCCGAGAAACCGCCAAGCGCTTGGCCGAACGCTTGGGCGTGGACGAAACGCAGGCAATCCACCACGCACTGCACGAGCTGGCCGTCAAATTGCTACCGCAATACGAAGCCGACGACGGCCCATTGACCGCTGCGCAAGTTCGTCAGATCAAGAAAACCGTTCCCCAAGGCGGCAAACGCTCGGTCCGCTCCAGTCTGTTTGAGGCGGACACCGCATGACGCAGCAGTGGTGGGGCGAGCCCGCCGCTGGCGACATCGTTTGGTGCCACTTCCCCGACAACATCCACCCCAGACCCAAGCCGCGCCCGGTGCTTATCTTGATGGTTTTTGACGACGACGCGCCACGCTTTGAAGTGCGCGTGGCCTACGGCACCAGCCAGAAAACCACCGCCCTGCACGGGGGCGAATTTGCCATCCTGCGCGAGCGCAACCCGACCGCCTATGAGGCTGCCGGGCTGAGCTACGACACCAAGTTCGATCTCAGACAAGCCATTGATCTACCCTACTCAACCGAGTGGTTCGCCGTCCCGCCCGCCGCCCCGCACGGCCAGACCCCAAAGCTCGGCACGCTGCACCCTTCACTGGTGAGGGCGGTGCAGGCGGCGTTTAGGGCGGCGAGCATTGGGCGATAGAAGTCAAACGCAGCACCACGCCCAAAGTCGAGCGCGGTTTTTACAGTGCGTGTGATGACATCAAACCAGTCAAGAAATGGGTGATTTATCCGGGGGTTGAGGCGTACCCGCTGGGTGACGGTATTCAGGTGATGCCTTTGCATATGGCCATGCGGGCGCTGGCGGACGGGCGCGGGGATTGAGGCGGCGAACTGAGCCGCTTCCATGTGCGAAAGCTACGGATTTAATTGGGTTCTGACCCTCAATATCTTCTCAATATCTTAAAATCATTTATCAGAAACCCACGACATGGACTACTGCAACCCCTTGCCAGAACTGATTAAGATGGGTTTTGATGAGCAGACAGCCATTGCTGCGCTTTCATCAGCGCTGGGAATTGGAGGTCACACAATTTCAAAGAAAGAGTTTTTCTACGGCGACACGGCTCGCGGATTCAAGGTTGTAACCAATAGCAGTTTTCGGATTTCCAGAATCGAAATCAATCAGCTTTTGTGGTCAGATGTTAAGAAAATCCTCGTCGAAGATAGAAATAGCACAGCGCAATTGAAAATTGTTCACACTATATTGTTTTCCACATTGCCGTTGAAAGGCTATTACCGGGCTGACAATTGGATTCAATTAAGCCCTGTCAGAGTGAAACTTTACGCGAGCAGCCCGTTTGAATCAAAAGGTCTTGAAATTGATCTTTCAAGCAAACCAAACGCACAAATTCCACGGCCGTTTATCCTCGAAGTAAAATATAAACCGTCTTCATTGATTTTTGTTGAGGCTATTGAGCGACACAGAGCGTTGGACAGTGCACGACGATTACTTGCCGCCTGGATTGCGTTGCCCATCATTAACGGGATAGAAGCTTACAACTGGGTGATGATTAATGAAGTTGGTCCCCAAATCGCAATGGGGAGCATGTCTTCCGGGATTGATAATTACTTTCAAGACGCAACTGACTTCAGCGACGTCACTGGCTTTGATCCGATATCACCTGTACCAATTGCTACTTATATCGATGAAATAGTACCTAGCCAGGAAGGTATCAGACTCACTGATATGGCCACCCTCAAGCAAGCCTTTGACAAACTGAACACCGCAGATCAGTTGCGATATCTTCGTTGCTGTTCAGCAATTCACGAAGCCGAGTACTACAGCAGACATACCTCTCAGGCAATCGTGTCATATGTCAGCGCCGTCGAAGCCTTACTTGAGGCTGCAGAAAAGTGCAATGCATGTGGAAATCACACGGGCATTTCTGCAGCGTTTAAGCGCTTTGTCCGCCATTACATTAAACCCAGCGAGCAAAACCTCTCGTCGCTTGAGGCGCTCTACGCATTCCGAAGCCGCCTAGCGCACGGCGTGTACGCGCTACCGATTGATGAGCCATTTATGGGCTTAGCGGCATCGGGTAGCGATATGCCGTTGATTGCACACTGGATCGCAAAAAAAGGGGCCATCAATTGGCTAATTGAAAAATCTCGGAGGTGTCCCGATTAGTGGCAACAATGCGCTTGACGCGTTGCTGCAGCTCCCCATCAAACACGGCTTTGAGACGCGCCAGACATACTTGGCCGCACCCCTCAACCCTGCCGCACCGGCATGATATGCACCGCTTCGGGCGGGATGTGCAAATACAGCGTGGTTCCCGCCCGCACCGAAAGCTGCCGCAACAAGGCAGTCGACAGATTCAGGGCGACGCGCTGATGCGGCAATTGTTGGGGCGCGACTGTGCACAGGCTGATTTCGCCCAGCGGCAGCACTTCCAGCACGGTGCAGGCCAGGCTGTTCGCGAGGTGGGCTGGCGGCACGGTTGAGATGTCCAGCAGCTCGCCGGCGATGACCCACGACACCTCGGCGCCGTCGTCCAGCCGGCCCTTGTCAATCACCTGCAGGCTGACGGCCTCGCCCGCACCAGAAGCCTCATCGTGCCAGACCAGCCTGCCAAAACCGCCTGACGCCGCGCCGGAAAAAAACTGCCCCTGAAAATGATTCTGGATACCCACCAGCTCGGCGACGCGGGCGTTGCGTGGGCTGGAAAACACCTTGGCTGGCGGCCCGATCTGCAGGGACTCGCCGGCGTCCAGAATCACCACCCGGTCGGCCAGGCGCCGCGCCTCGTGCAGGTCGTGCGTGACCAGCACCATGGGGATCGCGATGCGCTGGCGCAGCGCGGCGAGTTCGCGGTACAAAGTCTGGCGCGTGGGCGCATCGACGGCCGAGAAAGGTTCGTCGAGCAGCAACACCTGCGGCTCACGCGCCAGCGCGCGGGCCAGCGCCACGCGCTGCTGCTGGCCGCCCGACAGCTGCGCCGGCCGGCGATTTTGCAGCCCGGAGAGGCCCATGCGCTCGAATAATGCATCAAATCGGTCTCTAGCCCAGGTATTACCTGCGGCGAGCGCTACGTTTTCTATAGCAGTCAGGTGCGGGAACAGCGCGTAGTGCTGAAACACCAGCCCGACGCGGCGCTGTTGCGGCGGCAAATGAATGCCGCGTTCGCTGTCGAACCAGACCTGGCCAGGATCGCTGCCGACGCGCACGCGGCCCTGCAGACCGGGGCTTTTCAACAGGCCGGCAATCGCCCGCAGCACGCTGGTCTTGCCGCTGCCCGACGGGCCGACGAGGGCCAGCAATTCGCCCGGCTCGCTGTCGAACCCGGCATTGAGCCGGATCGGACCGCTATTTTTAAGTGAAACATGCAGCATGCCCAATGAATACGTGCGCGAGGCGCTATCGTTCCTGTAGCGGTCTGGCCTTGTCAAAGGCAAAAACAAAGGCCAGCGCCAGCACAGAAGCCCCCACCAGGGCCAGCGCCATCACATGCGCGGACGCCATGTCGAAGGCCTGCACGCGGTCGTAAATGGCGATTGACAATGTTTTGGTCTCGCCGGCGATGCTGCCGCCGACCATCAGCACCACGCCGAACTCACCCAGCGTATGGGCCATGGTCAGCGCCACACCCGCCAGCAGGCCGGGCCAGGCCAGCGGCAGCTCAATCTTCCAGAAGGCGCGCCAGGGGCTCAGGCCGCAGACCCAGGCGGCTTCGCGCAGGCTGAGCGGAATGGCGGCGAAGGCGCGCTGCAGCGGCTGCACCATGAAGGGCAGGTTGACCAGCACGCTGGCCAGCAGCAGCCCTTCAAAGCTGAAAACCAGGCGCAAGTCGAGCGTGCGCGCCAGCCAGCCGCCCAGCGCCGAACCCTGGCCGAGCGTGATCAGCAAATAAAAACCGATCACGGTGGGCGGAAGCAGCAGCGGCAGCATCAACAGCGCCTCGATGACCGGCCGGCCGCGCCAGGCCGTGGTGGCGAGCCAGCGCGCCAGCCAGACGCCAATCGGCAACAGCAAAGCCGCTGTGCACACGGCCAGAAGCAAAGAGACACGGGCAGCTTGCCAATCCATAGCGGCCTATTGTTGTCGCAAACGGGGGCGAGTCACGCCTGCGCAGGTCCGGCGTGTCAAACGTAGCCGTAGCGCATCAGTACCGCCCGGGCCTTCGGCGACTGCAGGAACTCATAAAACGCACGGGCCGCCGGCCCTGCCGTCTTCAGCAGCACCATGCGCTGGCGCACCGGTGCATGCAGACTGCCATCGATCACCACGTAACGCACGCGGCCCGCCAGTTCAGGCGCCAGCGCCAGCGACAGCGCGGTGATGCCCGCCTGCGCTGCGCCGGTGCTGACGTACTGCGTGGCTTGGGAAATACTCTCGCCGAGGACAATTTTGCCTTGCACGGCGGGCCATACATTGAGCTTCTGCAGCGCCTGCACCGCGGCCTTTCCGTAAGGCGCCAGCGCGGGGTTGGCAATGGCGAACTTGCTGACCGTAGACACGCCGGCCGCCAGTCCCTTCAACTGCGGGTCGAGCGCCAGCGCCGAATCGGCGGGCACCATCAGCACGATGCGGCCGGTGGCGTAGACCACGCCGCGGTCCAGCGTCAACCCGGCATCAAACAGACGCAGCGCAAAGTCTTCGTCAGCCGACAAAAACAGCTCGGCCGGCATGCCCTGCTGGATCTGCCGCACCAGATTGGCTGAAGAGCCGGTGTTCAGGGTGAGCTTGCCTTTTTGCTGCCGCTCGAAAAGCGGAACCAGTTCAGTCAGCACCGGCTGCAAATTGGCCGCTGCCGCCACGAGCGATGGACGGTCGGGCGCCGGCGTCCGGGCGTTCGCCTGACGAGCCCCAACCAGCGCCAATATCAGCACCAATACGGGTGCGAATGCGAGCCCGAATGCGAGGCCCGTAAGGCGCCCAAGCCCTTGCTGCCGAAAAAACAGACTTCTCACCGACGTTCCTTCCACTGAAAACCTCGCTTGTATCGCATTTCAAACCCGCCGATGAAAACCTGTGACGCAGGGGCAAGTTGATGCATAACCTCATGCGGGCTTTGCATAACTTTTAGCCGTAACCACTAGGTAACCCCAGCCGATGTTCTTAAAATGAACCTTCTGGCCGACCCGTGGACCCCCAAAAAGTACGTTACAAACTGTCTTTTTGCCTTTCATGTGCAGCTATCCGCTGCGATTCCGCCCGCCGACCGGGACTTGTCTGATGCGATTTTGCTCTTGTGTCCTGCCACTACCAGCCGCCGGATTTGAGATGCTGAACAGCATCATTCCGACAACCGTCTCGATGTCACGCAATCGGCGCTTCAACGCCCTCTGCCCCTGACTCCGCCCCCGACCGGGATCAGACCTTTGTCGAAATGGCGCTTTTTAACTTAGGAGTTTTTTGATGAACCATCCCGCGATGCAGGGCCTTGAACTCAACACGCCCGGCTATGTGAAAAATGCAAAACTGGTCGCCTGGGTGGCCGACATGGCCGCCCTGTGCAAGCCCGATACTGTGTACTGGTGCGATGGCAGCGATGCCGAATACCAGCGGCTGTGCCAGCAACTCGTCGATGCCGGGACCTTCAAAAAACTCAATGAAGCCAAGCGCCCCAACAGCTTTCTGGCGCTGAGCGACCCGAGCGACGTGGCGCGCGTGGAAGACCGCACCTACATCTGTTCCGAGAATAAAGAAGAAGCCGGCCCGACGAATAACTGGATGGCCCCGGCCGAGATGCGCAAGACGCTCCAGCCCCTGTTTGACGGCTGCATGCGCGGCCGCACGATGTACGTCGTGCCGTTCAGCATGGGGCCGCTGGGCTCGCCGATTGCACACATCGGCATCGAACTGTCAGACAGCCCGTATGTGGCCGTCAACATGAAAATCATGACGCGCATGGGCAAGGCGGTGTTCGAGGTGCTGGGCGTGAATGGCGAATTCGTGCCCTGCGTGCACACTGTCGGCGCGCCTTTGGCTGCTGGCGAAAAGAGCGTGAAGTGGCCCTGCAACGACACCAAATACATCGTGCACTACCCCGAGACGCGCGAGATCTGGTCGTATGGCTCCGGCTACGGCGGCAACGCGCTGCTGGGCAAGAAGTGCTTTGCGCTGCGTATCGCGTCCAACATGGGCCGTGCGGACTCGCAGGGGCCTTCCGGTAGCCTCGGCTGGCTCGCCGAGCACATGCTGATCCTCGGCGTGACGAACCCGCAGGGCAAGAAATACCACGTCGCTGCCGCCTTTCCCAGCGCCTGCGGCAAGACCAATTTTTCGATGCTGGTGCCACCCGCCGGCTTTGACGGCTGGAAGGTCACCACCATTGGCGACGACATCGCCTGGATCAAGCCTTCAGCCGACGGCAAGCTGCGCGCCATCAACCCGGAAGCGGGTTACTTCGGCGTGGCGCCCGGCACCAACATGCTGACGAATCCGAACTGCATGAAAAGCCTGGACCGCGACACGATTTTCACCAATGTTGCGCTGACCGACGACGGCGACGTGTGGTGGGAAGGCATGGAATACGATGCACCGGGCAAGGCCTTGCCGAAGCATTTGATCGACTGGCAGGGCAATGACTGGACGCCGGAAATTGCCAAGGCGACCGGCGCCAAGGCCGCGCATCCCAACTCGCGTTTTACCGTGGCTGCCATCAACAACCCGGCGCTCGACGACGCCTGGGACGACCCGAAAGGCGTGCCGATTGACGCGTTCATTTTCGGTGGCCGCCGCTCAACCACCGTGCCGCTGGTGACCGAAGCGCGCAACTGGGTCGAGGGCGTGTACATGGCCGCGACCATGGGCTCGGAGACCACAGCAGCCGCCACCAGCGCAGCCGGTGTGGTGCGCCGCGACCCGTTTGCGATGCTGCCGTTTGCCGGCTACAACATGAGCGACTACTTCCAGCACTGGCTGGATCTGGGTGAAAAGCTCGCCGCTTCAGGCGCCACGTTGCCGAAAATCTACACCACCAACTGGTTCCGCAAGGGCGCCGATGGCAAGTTCGTCTGGCCCGGCTACGGCGAGAACATGCGCGTGCTGGCGTGGATGATTGACCGGATTGAAGGCAAGGCCCAGGGCAAGGAAAACATCACCGGCGTCAGCCCTAGCTACGAAGACCTGAACTGGACCGGCCTGGACTTCAGCGCCGAGCAGTTCAAGACCGTGACCAGCATGGACAAGGCGGCCTGGCTGAAAGAGCTGGAACTGCACACCGAGCTGTTTCAGCAGCTGGCGCACCACCTGCCGAAAGAGCTGAGCGAGACCAAGGCCCGGCTGGAGCAGCGCCTGGCAGCCTGATGGAACGCATGACGCGGATTGCCCCGCGTCATGCAGCCAATAAAAAAGCCTCTCAACCCGAAAGTTGAGAGGCTTTTGACCTTCCAGCCCAGGTAATACCTGCGCCGGAAGCTATCAATTAAATAGCATCAGAAGCTGCTCGAAAACATCCCGCGCGACAGGCGTTTGGCCCGCACGCTGGTTGCGGCGACGCTCGGCGATGCCGCGTCCGTGTCATCATCGGTGCGGCTGGCCGCTGCCTGCAGATCGGCCATCACACGGGGGTCGGCTTTGGCTGCGGCCCACAGGCGCTGGTCGGCCCGGGCTTCGGCCAAAGCGCGCGACCAGTCATCCAGACCGACTTTGACTTTGTTAGCGAGGTTGCGTGCCGGTATCGCGAACACTGCCAGGCTGACAAAAGCCGCAGCCCAGAGGGCAATCCACATCACCAGCAAATGGCCTTCGGCCACGCTGTCCATGACTTCATAGGCCACGACCATCACGGCTGCGGCCATCGCCGACAGCAGCAGGGTGGTCAGGCCGCGATTGCCCGAGAAACGGCGACCGATGTGCTGCGCAGAATCAATCGCCGATTCCATTCGGACAACGCCGGGATGGTCTTTTGGATATTCAATGTTGACGAAGCTGGTCATGGTGGTTCCCCTTAAATTAATCGCACTCGCCACATATTTATGCGAGCAGGAGAATGTTAGGGTTTCTACGCATGTTATTCAACTTTATCTTTGTGATGTATCTCATTCACAATGGTGATTAATTAACGACCCGAGATCAAAAAGCGCCTTTCTTCCGATGAGTCCCCTTAATTTCCGCACCCTCGACCTGAACCTGCTTCGCGTTTTCGACGAAGTCATGACCGAGCGCAGCCTGACGAAGGCGGCGCGCAACCTGTCGTTGACCCAGCCGGCCGTCAGCAATGCCCTGCGTCGCCTGCGTGAAACGCTGGGCGACGAGCTGGTCCAGCGCAGCGGGCAGGCGATGGCGCCTACACCGAAGGCGCTGGCCATCTGGCCGGCGGTGCGGGAAGCGCTGCAGCGCCTGCAGGAATCGCTGTCGCCGCACGAATTCAATCCCGCCACCGCCAACTCGACTTTTGTGCTGGCGATGGCCGATGCGACGGCCGCCGAGCTGATGCCGGGCCTGATCAACATTCTCGAAAGCGACGCGCCGGACATTTCGGTTCGGGTGCTGCCGCTGTCCACACGCGACCCGCGGCGTCTGCTGGACGAGCAATCAACCGACCTGGCAGTGGGCCACTTCCCGGCCGTGCTGGCCGACCTCACCGCCCGGGAACAGGCCGGCGATGCGCCGGGCTTTTCGCACCAGCGGCTCTACGACGGCGAATACGTCTGCGTGATGCGGCAAGGCCACCCGCTGGCGCGCGGGCCGCTCACGCTGGCGCGTTATTGCGCGGCGCGCCACCTGCTGGTCAGCTTTTCCGGCCGGCCTTTTGGCTTCATCGACGAGGCGCTGGCTTCGCTGGGGTGCAAGCGGCGCGTGGTGATCACCGTCAATCAGTTCTTCACAGCAGGCCGGGTAGTGGGTAATTCCAATCTGCTGACGGTGCTGCCGCGGCACTTTGTGCGCGTCACCGGCCACGCCGACGAGCTGGTGTTGCGTGACCTGCCCTTTGACGTACCACCGGTGCATGTCGATGCGCTGTGGCATCGCTTGAAACAGCACGACCCGGCCCATGTCTGGCTGCGCAGCGCCGTGCTGCGTGCGGCCACGGCGGCGTTCGCGGCTCAGGCGCTGTAGCCGGGCGGCGCGTCGACGGCCCGCCCGCCGACCACGCTCAGCGGCATGTTTTTTGCATCACTCGGCATCAATTCCTCACCCAAGGCCTGACCCATGACTTCCCTTTTTTGCAGCGGCGTCCCGCTCACCGCGGTCGCCAAACCCCTCAAACGCCGCTCTGCCCTCCAGCTGATTGCGGCCGGCGCCGCATCGCTTGCCTTACCCGCCCGTGCCTCCTGGCCCGACAAACCGATGAAGATCGTCGTGACCTTTCCGGCCGGTGGCGCCAGCGACATCGTGGCCCGCGTGATGGCCGAGCAGCTGGGTAAAAAGCTCGGCCAGGCGGTGGTGGTAGACAACCGGCCCGGCGCGGGCGGCAGTGTCGGCGGCCTGCTGGTCACACAGGCCCCGGCCGACGGCTACACGCTGATGCTGAGCAATTCCACGCCGATCTCGATTGGCCCCTTCGCACTGGAAAAGCAGCCCTATGACCCGGTGGAAGGCTTCACCCACATCGCGCTGATCGGCAGCGCACCCTGCGTGGTGATGGCCAACCCGGCCGCGCCGATCAAGACAATGGCGGACGTGGAGGCGCAGGCGCGCAAGGCCGGCCGGCTGGATTTCGCCTCGGGCGGTCCGGCGTCCATCGGCCATATTTATGGCGAGCTGATGAAAAAGTCGATGGGCGTGAACCTGGTGCACATTCCCTACCGGGGCGGCGCGCCGATGACCACCGACCTGATCGCCGGCGTGGTGCCAGTCGGCATTGACGTGCTGACGGCCTATGTGCCCTACTTCAAGAGCGGGCAGCTGGTGCCGATTGCGGTGACCTCGGCCGCCCGTTCGCCGCTGGTGCCCGATGTGCCGAGCGTGGTCGAGTTCGGCTACCGCAAACTGGTGCTCGACAACTTCTTCGGCCTGAGCGGCCCGGCCAAAATGCCGCCCGATGTGGTGGCGCGGCTGAACGCCGCCTGCAACGAGATTCTGGCCACCACCGAGATCAAAAAGAAGATGCTCGACCTGGGCATCACGACCAGCCCGGCAACGCCGGCGGCGTTCACTGGCTTTGTCAAGGACCAGGTGCTGGCGCTCGGACCGACCGTCAAGGGTGCGGGCGTCAAGCTTTAGAAAGTGGGGACGCGCGTGCGGCGCTGCACGCGAGCCGGTCTGCGCTACTTCAGCGCACGACCCTGAGATAAGCGCTGGCTGCGCTGCGCAACTCCTGCGCGGCGTGCGGATCGCGCCCAGCCCGGGCCTCGGCGCGCTCCAGTAACTGGTGCGCCACACCGTTGGCCGGCGCTTCAGCGGGCACTGCGGTCAGTGATCGGGCAATTTGGACAAGAAGGCGAAGCATGGCGGGGGCGTCGATCAGACGGTAAAAAGTGGATGAAACTCAAGAATAAGGGTTTTCCCCAGTATTGCAACCCTAAACCATTGGCAAACCCATGCAGAAATTGCATGACTGGTGTTTTGCCCGGCATGAGCGTCGCCAACGCGGCCGGTAAAAGATCCGCGCGTGACAAGCGTCTGCAAGGTATCGACCCATGTGCTCTGGCAGGTATCGCAGCCGCTATTATTTCAATAGCTGTCCACGCAGGTTTTACCTGGGCTAGCGGCCTGAATGACCCTAAAAAATCGTCCGCAGGGCGACTTCATGCCTGTTTAAAGCACAATGGGCCGCGTGAAGATACAGCTCCTTTCTGACCTGCACCTGGAGTCGAACCCGCACTTCACGGCCACACCCACGCCGGGCGCGGACGTGCTGGTGCTGGCCGGTGACATTGGCTCTTACCAGCCGGGCTCAAAACTCACGGCGCTGAACATCCCCGACTTCGGGCTCGGCCGCTTTTCGCCACTTCCGGTGCTTGAGGGCGGTGCGGCCTGGCCGGTTCCTGTGTTTTTTCTGCCCGGCAACCACGAATACGACGGACTCGATTTTGACGAAGCGCACCGGCGCCTGCGCGAGACCTGCGAGCGTCTGGGCATGATCTGGCTGGAGCGGGAGACCGTGGTGCTGCGCGGCGTTCGCTTCATCGGCTGCACACTCTGGACCGACTTCGATGCATTGGCAAATATCGACCCTCAGATCAACCCCCAGGTGAATCCACAGGCCGCCGACAGCCCTCTGACCCGGCAGCTGCAGGCGCGCGAGAAAGCTTTTCGCGCCGCCAATTTCTACCTCAAAAAAAACCATTCGTTCCGTCAGGGCCAGCCCATGCTGGCCGAGGCGGTGCGAGAAGAAGGTTTGAAAAGCCAGCAATGGCTGCAGCAAGCGCTGGCAAAAACCTTCAATGGACCAACGGTAGTGGTGACTCACTTTGCGCCCAGCCTATTAAGCGCCGATCCACGCTATGGCTTGAACGCTGGCACCGCCGGGTTTTGCAATGGCCTGGACGATCTGCTGGGCTCGGCGCAGCTGTGGCTGCACGGCCATCTGCACTGCCCGGCCGACTACGTCAAAAACGGCTGCCGCGTGGTGGCCAATCCGCTGGGTTATGCGCGCAAGGGTGAACAAGATGCGTTTCGGCCTGATCTCTTGATCACCGCTTACGCAGGCAGGTGATGCTGTTGGCAGCCATCAGTTCCCGAGTCAAAACGAAAAGTTACCAATTCGTCACATAAAGACCATGCAGTTTAGTTTGAGACTAAACAGCCTATATATTGGCTCTGCGCCAATTTTCTGGCGTGTTTCAAACCACCTTCTCAAGGACACTGTCATGAAAAAAACGCTGATTGCTCTCGCGCTGACTGCAGGCGCCACCTTCTCGGCCACAGCCGCGGACATCGTGGACACCGCCGTGTCTGCCGGCAGTTTCAAAACCCTGGTGACCGCCGTTCAGGCCGCCGGCCTGGTCGACACGCTGAAGGGTCCGGGCCCGTTCACGGTGTTTGCACCGACCGACGCCGCGTTTGCCAAGATCCCGAAGGCCAAGCTGGACGCCTTGCTGGCTGATAAAGCCGCCCTGACCAAAGTGCTGACCTACCACGTCGTACCGGCCAAAGTGATGGCTGCTGATGTGAAAGCCGGCAAGGTCAAAACCGTCGAAGGCAGCGAAGTGACGCTGGCCACCAAGGGCGGCGTGACTGTCAACGGTGCCAAGGTGGTCAAGGCCGATGTGGCGGCCGACAACGGCGTGATTCACGCGATCGACACGGTGATCATGCCGAAGTAAGGCCCGACAACCCGCGTGGCCGGCACGCTCCTGTTGAAATGTTTCGCTATTAATTCAGGAGCTGCCCACGCAGGATTTGCCTGGGCTAGGAGTCTGCGCGGCAGAAGGCGTCGAAGCGAAAAGTGGCCCCAGCGAGGATAGTTTTCGACGATTTCGCCGCCGAATATCTAGATATTTGGCAAGAAAGCGGCGAAAAATAGACCGCTGCGGACACTTTGCAGCCCACGCACCTTCTGCCGCGCAGACTCCTAGCGAGCATTCAGACCCTCAAAACAGGTCGCCACGACCCATTCGATGATCTGCTCGTGGCTGTACTTGTCGCTAGCCTTCAAAAACTCGGGCACCGGGTCGCAAGCCCGGGCATACAGCGTGTAAAGCACCAGTTCGGGCGGCAATACGGGGTCGATGTGGCCGGCCTTCTGCGCCGCCGTGATCCATCCGCCCGGATGGGATCCAAATTCCGACACGCTCGCGATCGTG